>CAMCYE010000001.1 GCA_945883805.1 Victivallis vadensis
AACTCGTTGAAAATTCAATCGACTCCGGTGCCGACAAGATCACGGTGCAGATCGAAAACTCCGGGACAAAGCTGATCTCCGTCACAGACAACGGGCGCGGAATGGATCCCGATGACGCCATACTCTGCCTCGAACCGCACGCCACCAGCAAAATATCCCACGCCGAAGACATAAGCAGGATTTACACCCTCGGATTCAGGGGTGAAGCCCTTCCCAGCATCGCATCAGTGTCACGACTGCGCCTAAGGACGAGACGGAAAAATGACATCGAGGGCACGGAGGTCTACATCGAAGGAGGGAAATTCATGGAATCCGTCCCGGCCGGATGCGCCCCCGGGACTGAAATAAACGTGCGCGACCTTTTCTTCAATACCCCCGCAAGAAAAAAATTCCTGCACAGCAAAGGCACGGAGGAACGGCACATCCAGGAAACCCTCTGGTCGCTGGCCCTCGGTTTTCCGTCAGTATCATTTGAACTTCTAATGGACGGCAGGATGATTTTCTCATCCCCCTCCGACAAGAACCTCCTGTCCCGGATCCAGACGTTCTTCGGAAAGGAAATGCCGGACAATCTCATACCGGTCGACAATTCAGGGTCGAGCCTGAAAATAAGCGGATACATGGCAAGACACGGATTCACCAGGAATTCACGGCGCGAACAGCGCGTATTCGTCAATCACAGACCCGTAGAATCCGCCGCACTTTACGCCGGAATCAGGGAGGGGTACGGCTCCCTTACAAATGACGGGAGATTCCCCCCGGTCTTCCTCTTCCTCGAAATGGATCCCGGACTTGTCGATGTGAATGTCCATCCCGCAAAGAGAGAGGTCCGTTTCAGGGAGGGAAGGCTCGTCACTTCATTCATTTCCGAATCAATAAGGGACGCCCTGCGAAATTCGCAGGCGCCGACGATTGCAGTCAGCAGCGACCTTCAATTCAGATCCATTCTCGCCGGAGCCGGAATATCATACGCACCGAAAAAACAGTTTCAGGACACCGGCATCTTCGATGAAAAAATCATCAGGCCGGTCTTGGCAGACATACAGTTTCCCCAGGCAGCGGCGGAAAACAGCCCATCGCCCGAATCGGACGTGCAACCGCCTGCGGAAACCTGCGGGGAACCCGAGGAGAATTCGGCCGTTTCAGAACTGAAAATCCTGGCGTTCCTCGATGAGACATACATACTCGCCTCTTCAAAAAACGGACTTGTGATAATCGACCAGCATGCGGCCCATGAAAGGGTAATGTTCGAGAAAATCCTGAACACCGCCGGAAAAACCGGTACGGTTTCCCAGAAACTGCTCATACCGATAACCGTCGAACTTTCCCGGTCCGAAATCCTATTCCTAGGCAAGTACGGCCCTCATTTCTCAAAACTAGGCTTTGAATTTGAATCCTTTGGCGCAAACACCGTAATCGTAAATTCAATTCCGTCAGAACTGACCCAGGAAAATCTCAAGGGTCTCTTCTCAGATATGCTCTCCATCCTCATGGACGAAGGCAGGATCTCCGGAAAAATAGACGAGGCGTCCATCGCAAAGGCGGCATGCAGGCACTCCGTGAAAGCCCATGACAGAATCTCATTCGATGAGGCGAAATCACTGCTCCGCCAGCTCTCCAGGTGCGAACTGCCATTCTCCTGCCCGCATGGAAGACCAGTCATCATAAACATTTCATACAGGGAACTGGAAAAAAGATTCGGAAGAACGAAGTAGCTCGGGCAGGCAGCCGGAAGACAGAAGTTCTGAAGTTCTAAAGTTCTGGAGTTCTGAAGCTATGAAGTTATCTGACGGAAAAGCCATATTTCATCACCTGTTTTGCAATTGCCTGATTGGACAAGACTTATACAGATGCTATCATATCGGGTCTGATTTCAAATAAATTATCTGGAGTTTCAAATATGCCGCAAATAGAAATTGACGTGTCATGTCCCGGATGTGGTGCAGTGTTTCTGGTTCCTGTAACACTTTGCGGGGAAATGGCTGAATGCACGGAGTGTTCAGCTGTTTTCGAAATTCCCGGAGTGGGCGAAGTCCCATCCACCCTGAATACCGATACTGGTGCGGTCAAAACCATCCGAGCCTCGGACGGTGACAATGGCAGGGAAGCGACAAACACCGTCAAGCTTTCCCGTGCAAGCATCGGAATGATTCCAAGCATGAAAGATAATTTCAACTTCGGACAGGATGATCACGACAAATCAGATCCTGAACCTTCCTTTCCCGATGAAGATCCCTTGGAACAATCCAGTACTCCTGCCCAGCCGAAACTGGGCTTTGTCAAACCGACGACCCCTCCCCCGCCGCCACCGGCAAAACCCATGGCGGTTTCAGCGCGCACCGCAACTTCTCAACAACAGACAGTTTCCTCCACGCAGACATCTCTTCCCGCACAGCAGATTGCACAGCCTGTAAAACTGCCGTCATGGACAAAAATCCAGCTCAGACAGGGCGAAGAACTCCAGGCCTGCCGCGAAACCAAAAAAAATCCCGCATCAGCCGCAGTACTCGCCTCCCTGCCGGTCTTGCTGACCATGATCGCCATGTTTTTCGCAAAAACGCATCTCGTCCTTGCACTTGTACTAGTAGTGATCCTATGGATTGCAACCTTCGTCATCGCGTTCCTGATGACAAGAGACAGTTCAAACAGGGCTATTGTCCTCACCAACCAGCGAACCATCTGCATCATAGGCGAAGACCGGATAGAACTGAAGAAATAACGTAGAAGGACCGTCAAAATGTCGAATAATGGCGATATATCCCCGGATGCCCTTGATTCCATACGGAATATCAGCATCATCGCCCATATTGACGCCGGAAAAACAACCGTCACCGAAAGAATACTCTATTACTCCGGAAAAACTCACAGGATCGGCGAGGTTGACAGCGGCAACACCGTAATGGATTATCTGGACGAGGAAAGGACAAGGGGCATAACGATAGTGGCGGCGGCCGCGTCGTTGAACTGGGAAAGATGTGGAAACACAAACCTGATCCACCTGATCGACACGCCCGGACACATCGATTTCACCGCCGAGGTCGAAAGATCGCTCAGGGTGATAGACGGAGCCGTGGTCATCTTCAGCGGCGTCGAAGGGGTCGAGGCGCAGAGCGAAAAAGTCTGGCGGCAGTCAAACAAATACAATGTCCCCAAAATAGCCTTCATCAACAAGCTCGACCGTTCAGGCGCATCCTTTAAACGCGTCCTAGCAGAAATCAAAACCAGATTTACAGGCGTATCCATCACTCCGCTTGAAATGCCCATGGGAAGCGAATCAGAACTCAGGGGCGTGATCGACCTGGTCAAAATGAAGGCTGTCTTTTTCGAGGGGGAGGACGGTTCAAATATCGTCCTCAAAGATATTCCGGACGAGTTCAAGGACGAATCCAAGACCGCCAGGGATGAGATGCTGTCCGCAATCGCGGATTATTCCGACGCGATCGCCGAACACTATCTGTCTGAAAAGGAAATCCCCGAGGAAATGCTGAAATGCGAAATTCGCAAACTGGTCATCTCGAATAAACTTATACCGGTCCTCACAGGCTCCGCCAAGAAAAACATAGGAATCCACCCCCTGATTGACGCAATATGCGATTACCTGCCAAGTCCCAATGACAGATATTCATATCCTGGCATCACCCCGAAGACAGGCCAGCATATCGAAATCAAAAACACGGACCAGGCGTTCTGCGGCCTTGTCTTCAAGCTCATCGCCAGCGGCAGCGCCGACCTGCTATATGTGAGAACCTACAGCGGAAAACTGAAATTCAACGACACCCTTCTCAATCCCAGAACCGGCGAAAAGGTGAAAATCAAAAGACTGCTCAGGCTCTACGCGAAAAACGTCGAGTCTGTCGACGAGGTCGGGCCCGGAGACATTATCGGCCTGATCGGGCCGTCCGACACTTTCACCGGTGACACAATCTGCGCTGTAAACCGTCCGGTCCTTCTTGAAAAAATAGTATTCCCCGAACCGGTCATATCCATCGCCGTAGAACCGAAATCCACCAAGGACAAGGACAGGCTCAACATGACATTGGATCTTCTCTGCCGCGAGGATCCCACCCTCACCATCAGGAAAAACGACGCCACGGGACAAAATCTCATTTCCGGAATGGGCGAACTCCACCTTGAAATAAACTGTCACCGCCTGAAAAACGATTTCCATTTGGAAGCCAGATTCGGCAGACCACAGGTCGCATTCAGGGAGACACTGAAATCTGAAACTGAAATAACCGGGATATTCAACAGGACAATCGGCGAAAAGGAATTCTACGCCGAAGTGAAAATCAAACTCACCCCGGCACCGCGCCTAGAAAAGGGAATCGAGGTTCTGGAAAAAATAAAAAACAGGAACTCTCTCCCGAACAGCTGGATTGCATCGGCACTTGAAACACTGGACAACGGACTCCGGACCGGCGGCAACTGGGGCTATCCCCTAATCTATATCAGAGGCGAAATCCTGGAAATAAAGGGACTTCCCGACAAAACCATCGAAAGCTCGGTGGCGGGCGCAGTCCTCGACGGATTACAGCAGGCAATCCGGAAAACCGGAACCACCCTCCTCGAACCGATTGTAAAAGTGGACATTCTATCACCTGAAGCCAATATCGGCGAAATCAACGGCTATCTCCAGGCGAGACGGGCGGTAATCCACAAAATAGAATCCCTGCCGGATATCAAACACCTCTCCGCCGAAGTCCCGCTTTCGGAAATGTTCGGGTTCAGCAAAGCCCTCCCGAAACTCTCCGGCGGCCGTGCCGCATTCAGCATGGAACCCTGCGGATATCAGGAGATTTCCGCCCAGGACCTAGACAGGATGATAACCGCACAAAGCTCCGGAATATAGTTATACATGAATATCCAATATCGAACACGGAATATCCAATGTCCAAGGAAGGGGAAAAGACGACAGAAGACTGACGGGATTCAGTTGGAGTTCACAGCTTTAGCGTGTCTTATTCTTTTTCTCAAGTAATATTTAATTGCAACAAAAACAATCCCAAAGAGGATTGAGGACTCAATGTCCTCATACGACATGCCATTCCCGGAAATAATAGCCGATGACAACTGGTTCAGCATCACATTCAAACGCAAGGCTACAGGCAGAGATCCTCATGATGAGGTCGCTAGAGAAACTAAGGGAGAAACTAAGGGAGAAATAATCCATCTCCTTCAGCAGAATCCAGATATCACCATACCAGAGCTTGCGAAGAAGCTTGGCCTGTCTGACTCGGGAATAGAATACAACATCCGCCAGCTGAAAAAGCAGGGAAGAATAAAAAGGGAGGGTTCCACAAAAGATGGAACCTGGAAAGTTCTGTCCTGAAGGATTGATCCGGTGAAACAGACGATTAGGCCAAATGGGGCTGGCTCCATAGGCAGATATAATCAGTTGATGATAAGAATGATTAAAAAAAATACTCGTAAAACCATGCGTAAAAACAAGAAAGTCTCGCTTTAAAAGAACGTTTAAGGCTTCTGAAACTCGTGCAGTCGGCAAAACTTGGGATTAGTAGGCGAGTGAGTTATTGTTTACCAACTATTAGTAACAGGACAGCAGTGATTAAAAGACTATACATCCATGTGCCGTTCTGCGCTTCGAAATGCGGATACTGCGCCTTCTATTCGCTCCCCTCGCCCAAACCAGGCGCCATCGATTCATATCTGCAAAAACTGGCGCTTGATTTCAAGGACTCATCCCATCTCTGCGGAAAACTAGACAGCGTTTTCATAGGCGGCGGAACCCCGACATACCTTTCAGCGGAAAATCTCAAAAAACTCTTCTCTTTAATACATTCCCACTTTCATATTTCCGCGCCCGCAGAAATATCAATCGAATGCAATCCCGAAACCCTGACCGCAGAAAAGGCCAGGATAATTGCGGACTTCGCAAACCGGGTTTCACTTGGGATACAGTCATTCAACCCAAAATTCCGGAATATCCTGGGCAGACAGGGTTCCGTCTCCACAATTGAAAAGGCGATAAACCTTCTGACAAAAAACGGAATCGTCAACATCGGATGCGACCTGATTTACGCGATACCGGGACAATCGCCGGACGACTGGCAAAGCGATCTGGAAAAAGCGGTTTTACTTCCACTGAAACACATTTCGGCCTATTCCCTGACCGTCGAAGAAGGAACTCTCCTAGCGGAAAAAATATCGAATATCGAATTTCGAAATCCGAAATTAGAAAATAAGGATAACCCAGACACCAGACACCTGACACCTGAAACTAGATATAAGATGTCAGACGACCCGGCTTCGTTGGAAAACTACGCCGTGGCAAGCCAGCGACCCATTCGGCAAGCTCAGGGCAAGCCAGCGACTAACAACCAGCGACCAGCAACAAACGACCAACGACTATCGACCCTACTACGCCAAGGCTACGAAGGGCAGGCTGACGACTATTCCATTGAAATGTGGAATCTTGCGGAAAGCTTCCTCAGGAAACACGGCGTCCACCGCTACGAGATTTCCAACTATGCGAGACGCGGTTTCGAATGCAGGCACAATCTGGAAATATGGTACGGCGACAAATACCTGGGATTCGGACCGGCTGCGTCCTCATTCGACGGAGACAAACGCTGGACAAATGTGAACGACCTCGGGAAATGGCTGTCGGGAACAGGACCGGAAATTGACTTGATACCTTCTGAAAAACGCGCACGTGAAATATTCGTCATGGGCCTGCGAACTTCGCAGGGCTGGAATAAAAAACAATTCCACTTGAAAACAGGGTTCGACAGCAAAGCCTTCGATTCCGAACTTACCGGGCTTAAAGCCCAGAAACTCATCAGGGAAACCGATGAGAAAATATACTGCACCCGTAAAGGGCTGCTCCTCTGGAACGAGGTCGCAGAAAACCTGATTTGAAACCGCAGCACCGCCACTAATTACCGCAGTTGCGGACACTCCGATTCCGGGTTGTTCCACTTCTGCGGGTAGGTTCTGCACTGCAAGGGGCGACACTCATATATCCTGCATCCCGGAGGCGAATCAACATAGAACGGACAACTCCCGTCTTCATTCTCGGTCAGGGAAACACTGTCATCGTCACCGGGCATAGTCATGTTTTCATAAAATGCAGGCATTGCCACCCCCATGAAACCGGCGATAGCCTCCGCCTCCTTTTCAGAGATATGCACATACCCATGCCATCTGCAGCACTGCCCGCAGCGGAGACAAATGAATTCTGATTTATTTTGTGAAGCTGTCATATTAGACCGAGATAAAGAATCTCCTGACGACCATCCTATCCCCCGCAGCAAGCAACGGGGTATTACGGATGCCCTCCCTCGCCTTGCGGCGGGCCGGAGATTCTTTATAATAAAAGAAAATCAAAACCAACCCAAGGGGCGGGGAATCTGACCCAATTAAGATTAAACACAAAGCCACAGAAATACAAAGATTTTCTTAAACTTCGCGACCTTCGTGTGTTTCGTGGCTGTGAGCTGATAGCTGATAGCTGATAGCTGATAGCTCGTAGCTGGTAGCTGGTAGCTGGTAGCTATGAGCTATGACCTATGAGCTATGAGCTGTTAGATTACTCTTTCAGCCAGTCAATCACATCTTCACGGTTGATCACCTTCATCTCCGAGCCAGGATAGGCGCCTGCGAATGTCTTGGGAAAACTGACTTTTCTGTTCGGGTTCCATTTGAATTCGAACGCATGCAGTTTTCCATCCCTTTCCTCGACATAGTCGATTTCCTGCTGCTGTGTCGTCCGCCAGAAATAGCAATTCGAATAGATGTCATGGTAGTGGATGTATTTCATCCGTTCTGAAATTATGAAGTTCTCCCATAAGGCACCAGTATCGCTCCGGAGCGATAGCGAGTTGAAATTTGAAATGACGGCGTTCCTTATCCCGTTGTCATAGAAATAGAACTTCCTGCTCTTCTTCAATTCATTCCTGACATTTCTGCTGAAAGCTCTGAGCCTGAAGATTACAAATGCGTTTTCAAGCAGACCCAGATAACGTTCCACGGTCAAAGGATCAGACCCGGTAAGCTGGGCGAGTTCATTGATGGAAACTTCGGAGCCGATCTGCAGTGCAAGAGCCTCCACGAGTTTCTGGATGATTTCCGGCTTCCTGATCTCGTTGAACGCAAATACGTCCTTATATAAATAGCTCCCGGAAAATTCTCTAAGCGTCTCTTTCTCCCTTCCGCCGGGCGGAAGCACCACTTCCGGATACATACCGTAAATCAGCCTCGATTCAAGAAGCCGCCGTTCCTCCGTCTCACCATTGTGCCCGACAAGTTCCCCCTCCGAAAAAGGGAACAGATGATATTCGTATTTCCTTCCTGTCAGCGGTTCCCTTATCTGATTGGCAAGTTCAAACGACGACGAACCGGTCGCAATCACCTGCACCCCGGGAATTTTATCAGTAATAAGCTTCAGCGTCACCCCGATATTCTTCACGCGCTGCGCCTCGTCTATCATCAGCACCTTGTTTCCACCGATAAGTTTTTTGAGTTCCGAAGAACTCGTGTCAGACAGTCTCTTCCGGACATCCGGCTCGTCCCCGTCGAGGAAAAGGGTCTTTTCTCCGATATCCGCCTCAATTTTTTTCAGAAGAGTGGTTTTCCCAACCCTCCGCGGACCCAAAATAATTATCGCCTTCCCGTTGAAAAGCCTAGTCTTTATCTTTTTGTAAAGGATTCTATCGATCATGCTAAATCCCCATTTTATAGATTATAATCATATATTATCATAATAATTTACGATTACAACCGATGTTTTGCAGCTTTTAGCCGGATCCGGATTACGGAGCTGAAACCACTCACACAAAGCCACAAAGTCGGAAAATCAAATTGACAGGATTACAGGATTTTCGGATGTGCAGTTCTAAGTTTTGTCAATTGCGGGGGTGTGACCCTGTGCGCCCTTAAGCTTATATTTTCTGTAATATTTGAGCTTGCTTTGAGTAGGCCAGCGCTCGATGAGCGCGGCTTCTTAGAATTTCTAGAGGCACTCTCATCGAGAGTTGCCCTACTTTTGGACTCAAACTACCCAGCTTAACGGTTACGTTTTTCGAGGCATCCTCTGCGATTATTCTTATTTTGCCAGTTCTTTCCTGTGTTCCCTTAGAAGCGCTTTGGTGGCAAGGCCTTTTTGGGACTTTAGAGTTCCGCAGACAGAATTGACAAATGTCTCTGTCAGTGGCTGAACTGTAATCTTGATTTCTTTTTTCAGTTTGATTTTATCTGTCATTTGCACGCATTCTCTATTCCTAAAAACTATAATTTACCTCAAATCCCGATTATAAAAACGGATTTTATGATTAATGACGGAATTCATTCCGTCCCAGATTATTTCCGCGAAATAAATTTCACGAAACAAGGCGGTAATTATCACGTCAGCACTTCCGCCTTCGCTGGGATGCTTCCCACTTCGCCAAGGCTTCGAGGGACAGGACGTCGGACAGGCCATGTGCGAATTTCGCAATTCGCAGAAGAGAATTAAGAAAAAGTTGCGAAGTGTGAAATACAGGTATTTTTGAAAAAATTGGAAACACACCGTATTTTAATGCGACTAAGAAAACCTCAAAACTTCTGGAGCAAAAATGATATTCAGAATTACCACGAAACTGGCGAAAAAGATTAAGGAATCACCGCAGGAATCCCTTCCTCAGGCGGAGAGTCCCTATCTCGACTGGACTGCAAACCTCTTCCACGTCAACAGAGTTCAATATATCATAGTAACCAATACTCAATCTCTCTATTCGATCATAATGTACGCCAAGGGAATAAATGATAATTCCATATTCATAAATTACGTTTTGAGCTATATGGGGAATTTCATGGTCGAAGACGGGAATGAATTCATTTTCAGACGCCTGATCGCCCCGAATGCGAAAGTCATATACTTCTCGAAACCCGAAGGCAAAAGAGTTACCGGGTCAATGAATAATCTAGTTTATTTAGCGGAATGGCATCTTTCCGATGGCAATCTATCACCGTTTGAAACAGCCCGCAGGATCAACAGCGCCCCCATGGGATTGCTAAAATACGAGCTGCCCTGCGAAGCGTTCAAGATAATGATCCCGTTCAAATAGGGCCGTCGCGGATGGACAGGGACGATTTCCTTAACCTAGCGCCTTAGCTCCTTTGCGGTTAATCTTCTCTGTGACTCCGCGGTTAATATATCCCAGCTGTTTTCCGCATTTCCCTTGACTTGGAGATCTATCGAGCGCAAATGAAAGTACAACTTTCAATATTACAATTAATTGACAGATAACACATTAAACAGTCTTATTCGACCGATGAACTGACTGCGATTATCGAAGAAAAAGATTCACCACGAAACATTTATCTGCCTAAGGCATGACACGAAGTGCACGAAAGGGATCAGACAATTGTCCTGAATAAAATATGGACTATGGGAAAGAATTCCTCGGCGGCTGGTGGCGTTCCATAAAAATTCCGAGGCAACCGATTGCGAAGTTCGCACATGGAGAGTGTTGCACGCCCGTAAATCAAATCAATTTATCCTCTTTGCACCCTCTTACCCACCCACACTCCAGAACTCCAGAACTCCAGAACTCCAGAACTTTAGAACTTTAGAACTTTAGAACTTTAGAACTTTAGAACTTCCGCACTTCTTCTCCGTCTCGTTCGTGCATGTCACGCCGTAGCCATTTCGGGCGAAGGCGGATGTTTCGTGGCAAATGTATTCAACCGTCCGGCCAATCCTGTAATCCTGTCAATGTAATTTCTCAATTTGACGCCTGTGCCATCAGCATCCTTTATTCATATCGTTTCATTGCACCGGATATTTCGGGAACTATATTATGGGGAATTTCAATAACGGGCACAAGACGGAAAAACGCCTTCAATGATAATCAACATTATTTTGACAATAGTAATCATTGCCGGAATAGCCGGAATTTTCTCCTGCTCGAAAGCAGACAAGAAAAAAAACGGGGAAAGAAACCCGAAATCCCGGGGGCTGGCTTTAGCCTTGCTCCTGATAATTATCGCATGCTCCATTGCCATCCTTGTCAGGTCGGCAAAGCCCGAAGACAATGACGAGCCGGTTGTTTCGGAAGAATTGTCCTATTCACGTGTCTCAGGAGTCATGCTTGGCAGATATCTGGCGAAAACCGCCCCCGGTTTTAACGCTTTAATCATCACGCACGATAAAAACTCCGAGAATCCGCTTCTGGACGCATCCATGGGAGGACTAAGGGAAGGACTGGACAAGTATGTGAAAATTGCGGCAATCGACTCTCCGCTCCCGGCATCTTCCGGGGCAAAATCATCCGAAAGCGAAAAAAAGAAGATATCGCCCGAAAAGATGCTCTATCTTTCGCGGAAAATACAGTTGAACAATTTTGACCTGCTGATAGATAAATACCCTGACTGCAACCTGATCATATCATTGATAAGCCTGCCAAAAGACATCAGTAAGATGGCCGTGTTTAAATTGAAGCCGGAAATACGTCCGAAGATAGCTCTTCTCTCTAGCAATATAAGCATGATGAAGGAGAGGATTTCCAAGGGGGAGATCAGTGTCGCAGTCATAACCCGCCCCGACTATGTCCCCGGAAAGAATAAACTGCCGAAAGATATTGAGTCCGCGTTCGATAAGCGATACCTGATGGTGACTCCGGAGAACGTAAAACTTGTCGCCGCAGAGCATCCTGAAGTTTTTAAAAAGTGAAAGCCCCCCCTTGGTAACGGCTCAGTCTTTATGGCACAGAGTTACAAAGGCACATAAGCACAAAGCAGAGAAGGCGTGAGCAAAATCGGCATGACCAACACCCATTTCCATACGGTATTTTCACTTCTTTATTTCATTCTTTGTTATCTTTTTCCACTTTGTGCCTCTGTTCCTTTGTAACTTTATCCCGCCTGCACGGCATAGACTGAGCTGTTACCTCCCTTGAAAAGAATACTGGAAATAGGAGAACCCGCCTCTTGACAAAAAGCTGTTTCAAGTTAACATTTCCGTTCGAGGAAGTTAAAATATCGAAGCAAACATCTTTTTCTTATGGGGCTGGGGAGAAAACCATGAAAAACCGTAAACATCCTGTTCTCTCAGGGCGGCAGGTTTGCCGGTTCACCATCATTGAACTCATGGTCTGCATAGCCATCATGATGCTTCTCATGGCAATGTCATTTCCGGCACTTCAAAAGGCGAAACAATTTGCATACAAGGCGAGCTGCCTGAGTCAGCTGAAACAGTACGGAATATTCTTTGCACTTTATGTGGATGACAACAAAAGTTACTGGCCGCCGCACTATATCGAGGCCGGCGAGGGTGAACCGGGGGGATACTGGTGGTTTTCTCCTGGGAAAAGCGGAATCTGGATTTCATTTGTGAAACCTCCGCCCGGACAGATCAAGAAAGGGACTGTAGTGTACAAGGATGCAGTGGCCGGCACTCCCGCGCAGGGGGGGTTGGCCCTGGGAGATATTTCGCTCTGTCCCGCTGATGAAAACCCGACGCGCCGCAATTATGTGGATTTGGACGGCAACGAATACATTGGCGCCGAAATTTCATATGCCTACAACATTCTGCTCTTCACATCGAAAATCCCGCAATACCGCATGAGTAAACCAAGTGACCTGGTAGTTCTTTTTGATTCTCACGACTTGATTCAGCAGCAGGGGGATGATCCTGAAAGCACGGACTACTATACCAATGTCATTGCGACCCGCCATCTCCGAGGGGCAAACCATCTTTTTTCCGATTTCCATGCCGAGTGGCGGCCGGAAATCACCAAGGACAATTTAATCCCCAAATAAGTTCAAATCAGGGAAAACTTCCTCAGCGCAGTTTTCAATTGCTCCATCATAATCGGCTTGGACATAAAAGCGTCCATGCCCGCCTCGATGCAATACTGTTCATCAAGGGGAGTGTTATAACCAGTCAGCGCGACTACTGGGATGTGATTGCCGCTTACAGCTTCCCGCCTGCGGATTTCACGCACGGCCTCATAGCCGTCCATAACCGGCATTTGGCAGTCCATGAAGACAAGGTCAAAATCAGGGCATTTCCCGATTTGAGTGAGGGCCTCCTCTCCATTGCAGGCCTTTACCACTTCGACACCGCAGTATTTCAGCATACGTCCCGTCACTTCAAGATTGACCGGTTCGTCGTCGACAAGCAGAACAAGAACCGCTTTTTCATGGGTACTGGGCATGAGCGTCACCACGGATGCCGACGGATCAGCTTCAGCTTTTGCCAGGGCCGCCTCAAAGCGCAGCGTGGCAGTCAAATCCTGGGAGTTCACCGTTTCAACCTCAAATTTGCCTCCCAGCAGTTCGGTCAGGCGGTTGCAAATCGCCAGACGCAGGCCAATAGTTGCATATTCGCGCGGGACATAGGGGAACTCAAGAATTTCATCGAGTTCAGCCCGCGTCAAACCCACCCCGTTCAACCGGATGCCAAGCCGGAGCGACGCCCTCCCATTTGAAACCCCTTCGTTTACGAGCTCAACTTTCAAGGGGGATTTGCAGGATTTGTAAAGCCCCACCTCAATCAGATTAATCAAAATCTGCTCCAGCAGGTGGTGGTCGCTCACAATCCACTCGGGAACATCCCGGCCGCAAACCCATTCGAGTTCATTATTTCTCCCATGTATCACATGGCCGATCATCCTCACGACACCTTCATGGAGGTCTTTTATTTTCAGTGTCCGCAATGTGGGTTGAAATTTTTCAGTGTCGAGCACAACCGCATAATCGACATTTTTAATCAGCGTCATTATCGCCTTGCCGGAGTCCATGATTGTGTCTATGCAGTACTGGCGTTCAGATTCGGATTTCTGCTCCACCCGGAGTATTTGAGCCATCCCCATTATTCCGTTAAGGCTTGAGAGCAAATCATGGCTTACATTCGACAGGACACCTCCCTGGATCTGCTTTGCGATGGTCGACTGCACGGCGGCATTCTTCAATTCCCCAAGCAACCCCCTGATCTGCTGCGTCATTGTCGCAATCGCCTTTGCGATTATTCCGAACTCCTGAAATTGGAAGTCCATCGCGGAGGGACCGGCATCATCCTTGAGGCCCAGTTCACAGCGGGCTGTCAAGTTCCGGACTTCGCCGTTGATGCTTTTCGCCATGAGATATGCGATGTAAATCGCGATCAGTGTCACAGCGGTCGAAAGGACAAGGATCAGGAAGGTCTCCATCATGATATCAAGCTTAAGGCGATTAATATTGGCTGAGGCGGCCTTGTCAATCCTATGCATGTCGCGAGTGGCGCATACCACCCACGGAAGATTCGGACAAGCCTTTGCATGCCAGCGGATTTTTGCACCCGTCCCACTCTCTGTATCCGCTTCGGCGTAGAGTTCGCCTGAAGAAATCTTGCCCGCAAGTATTACCGGAGGGATTGCCGATGGATCCGTTTTCCGGGAGTCCGAAAACCTTGCACCGATCAACAGGTTTTTTTCAGGGGCGTATAAAAGCGTTCCGTCCGCGGCGATAAGATGAATGTTGCCTCCGGGTTCAACTCCAGGTGCCATCTTCCGGAACATTTTCAGCAGTTCCTGCAGTTCCTGTTCGGACGCCCCCTGGGTTTTCGGGTCATGGATTGCGGAAATCAAACGCAACGCGGCATCCACTTCTCCGCGGAGAACCTCATCGACAGAACGTTCCTCGGTCAACTTCAGCAGCCGTTTAGTCTGATTGAAATCCAAATACTTCTGATAGATGAAGAAAATCATGAAACAGGAGCTTATGATGAGAATGGTGGTCACCCAACAAAGCATATTCGTCTTCGTAATACTGCGTTTCGCCCTCATTCCAAATCCCCCCGGTATTTAGTTGCCGTCTTAGTATAGTTTTTGGTTCCGATAAATTCAAAGCGGGTATTTAACTATTTATCCCCAAGATGCCTTATCGCGTTGAGGATGATTTCCTCATCCAGTTCGTTGACTTCGATTTTCCTGCCCAGCCCGTTTGGAAGGGTGACATGGAGCTCGCCGCCGAGATGTTCGCGGAATTCGCGTATGCCGGAAAATATTTCCAGTCTGCCGCGCCTGTCCTTCTTCAAAAGCAGGTCCGACCACAGGCGGAAACCGATTCTTTCTAGGGAGACTGTCAGCAAATCAAAGTCTTTTTGCCGGAGAAGCCCTTTTTCCACCGCGTAGAAAGAGTCGAGGGCAAGCCCTATTGCGACGGCCTCGCCGTGGCGTATTTTCCCTGCGCTCATCATTTCGAGCTTGTGGGCGGACCAGTGTCCGAAATCGAGGGGCCGCGCACTGCCGAATTCGAACGGGTCTCCGCTTTTCGCGATGTGTCCGACATGGAGTTCGGCACATCGCCTCACCATTTTCTCCATCGCCGCCTTATCCCTTGATTTGAATTTGCCGGCGTTCCTGCAGAGCCAGCGGAAAAACCCTGCATCCTTTATCATCGCGACCTTGAACGCCTCTGCAACGCCGGAAATCCAGTCCCGCTGTCCGAGAGTGTCGAGGAAGCTGAAGTCATTGATCACCGCGAATGGCGGGGTGAAAGTGCCAATGGAGTTTTTCATGCCGAACATGTTTATGCCGTTTTTAACGCCCACGCCGGAATCATTCTGGGCGAGCACGGTGGTGGAAATCCGGATCTGCCGGATTCCCCGGTGGACGATTGACGCGGCGAAACCGACGGTGTCAAGAAACGCCCCTCCCCCCACAATACATATGAAGGACTGGCGGCAGAGATGGCTGCCCGCCATAATCCGGCACAGATTCTCAATCAGTTTGAAATTCTTACCGCCCTCCCCGCCGGGCATGACAAGCGGGGCGGAGACCAGCGAGATATTTTCCGCGGATTTGAAATAACGGATTATCTCGTCTGAAATGCCAGGATGAAGGGTGGCGATTTTCTTTTCCATGAAAACCAGGATTTCATGGCGGCGTTTCCCCTCACGGGAACTTATGATTTTCTTCAGGACGCTGTTGCGTATGGAAAAGACACTCCTGGTGAAATGGATTTCATAGCCGTATCCGACACTTATTCTGGCTTTAATCATATTCCCGATCCTCTTTAGATATAATTTTATCCGGAGGCCGGATAAGAATATTTGCAAAGAATATAATTCATGTTAGATTTTTTTCCTGTTCAAACAAAGTATAAAAACATAGGAATCGCACAATGAAAAGGTCATTCATTAAAACTTTATGCCAGTTATTATTGACATCGGCGGCCGTAATCCTGATATCCGGCTGCCTCAAGAACAACAACGACCGGACCATTGCAGATCTGGTCGAACATTTCAACAAAAGCGGACTGACCATAGAATCGGCAACACCCACCATGCCGGAGATGATACTCGCCCAGGACGGGATATTCGTCAAGATAGGCGGCAAGGATGTCCAGCTGTTCAAATATGACATAAGAATACCGAAGCAGAAGGAAAAACTCGACAAGATTTACAGCAACGGAAAGATCACCATACTGAGCGTTGATTTTCCGGCCGTGACAAACGGCTCTTTCGTGATGCTCAATTACAAGGGGAATCCCGAAGAAGAAAAGATACTGGAAGCGTTCGGAAGCTTCTAAACAGCTGGTAGCTCGTAGCTGGTAGTTGATAGCTATGACCTCTGAGCTGATAGCTCGTAGCTGGTAGCTGGTAGTTGATAGCTATGACCTCTGAGCTGATAGCTCGTAGCTGATAGCTGGTAGTTGATAGCTGATAGCTATGACCTACGACCTATGACCTGTGACCTCTGAGCTGATAGCTCGTAGCTCGTAGCTCGTAGCTGGTAGCTGGTAGTTGATAGCTATGACCTGTGACCTCTGAGCTGGTAGCTGATAGTTGATAGCTATGACCTGTGAGCTCTGACCTACGAGCTTTGACCTACGACCTACGACCTTTGAGCTATTATAGCCAATGACTTTTACAATTTACTAAAACTATCTTTGTATTTCTCCAAACCTGACTTACGTTATGCGGTTTATTTTTCCCGTAAATTCAACCAATAAAATAAAGAAAGAAGGAAACTTATGGCAAAGAAGAAATTTGTCTATTTCTTCGGAAGAGGAAAGTCCGAAGGAAAAGCTGACATGAAGGCGCTTCTCGGTGGAAAAGGTGCTAATCTCGCAGAAATGGCGAGGATGGGACTACCGGTACCGGCCGGCTTCACAATCACAACCGAATGCTGTGTCGACTACTTCAAACTCGGGATGAAATATCCTGTCGAACTCAAGGCGGAAGTCAATGCCGCCCTTGCAAGGACGGAAAAAGAGATGGGGATGAAGTTCGGCGACGCCAACAACCCGCTCCTCGTGTCGTGCCGTTCCGGCGCACGCAATTCGATGCCGGGAATGATGGAGACCGTGCTCAACGTCGGCCTCTGCTCGAAAACAATCCCCGGCCTTGTGAAGAAGACCAACAACGAACGTTTTGTATATGACGCGTACCGCCGCCTCATCATGATGTACTCCGACGTCGTCATGGAAAAATCCGAGGGAATCGAAGTCGCCGAAGGCAAAGGCATCCGCAAACAGCTTGACGGAATCCTCGACGAACTCAAACGCAAGAAGGGCTACAAATCCGACACCGACCTTCCTGTAGAAGACCTTAAAATCATCTGCGAAGCGTTCAAGAAGCGCGTCAAGGACGTCCTCAAGAAACCTTTCCCTGATGACGCCATGGAACAGCTCTGGGGCGGAGTCGGCGCAGTCTTCAAAAGCTGGAACGGCAAGAAGGCCGTTTCATACCGCAGGATCGAAGGTATTCCAGATGAATGGGGAACCGCGGTGAACGTACAGTCGATGGTGTTCGGAAACATGGGCGACAGCTCGGCTACCGGCGTTGCATTCACAAGAAATCCCGCCACCGGCGACAATCACTTCTACGGTGAATGGCTCGTAAACGCGCAGGGCGAAGACGTGGTCGCAGGAACAAGGACGCCAAACCCCCTGAACGACGACACCAAGAACGAGCAGAACAAACAGCTCGTCTCACTCCAGAAGGCCATGCCGAAGACGTACAAGGAACTCTATGACATCCGATGCAGGCTTGAAGAGCATTACAAAGACATGCTCGACATCGAGTTCACAATCCAGGAGAACGTCCTCTACATGCTCCAGTGCCGCGTAGGAAAACGCACAGGCACAGCCGCACTCAACATGGCGATGGACATGCTTAAAGACAAAATGATCACCGAGAAAGACGCCGTAACACGCGTCTCCCCGGATCAGCTCGACGAACTCCTCCACCCGATCGTGGATCCGAAAGCCGAAGCGAAAGTCAAGCCCCTTGTCAAAGGACTCCCTGCCGGACCCGGCGGAGCCTGCGGCGAAATCGTCTTCACATCTGAAGACGCCGTTGAAAAGGCGAAAAAAGGCGTAAAGACAATCCTCGTCCGCGAAGAGACGAATCCTGAGGACGTGGAAGGCATGCGCGCCGCACAGGGCATCCTCACAGCGCGCGGCGGTATGACAAGTCATGCCGCACTCGTTTGCCGCGGCTGGGGAAAATGCTGTATCGTAGGCGCATCCGACATCGACGTGAATGTCCATACGAAAACAATGAAGATCGGCAACCAGTCATTCAAGGCCGGCGACATCATCACCATGAACGGGACAAAGGGATACGCATATTCCGGCGCTCTGGACATGATGGAGGCTACCGAAAATCCGAGATTCAAAAAGTTCATGGCGATTGTTGACAAATTCCGTGAAATGGGAGTCAGGACCAATGCCGACACACCTGAAGATGCCGCAATTGCGTATAATTACGGTGCAGAAGGCATCGGACTGTTCCGTACCGAACACATGTTCTACGGAGTTGGCAGCGAGAAACCCCTCTTCTTCCTCCGCAAGATGATTCTCAGCAGCACCCTTGAAGAGCGCAAGAAAGCACTCAACGAGCTTTATCCTTACGTAAAGAAGGATATCAAGGCGACACTTGCTGCGATGAAAGGGCTGCCGGTCACATTCCGTCTCCTCGATCCGCCTCTCCACGAGTTCGTGCCACAGGGCGCGGAAAAACAGAACGAGCTGGCGAAAGCCCTCGGAATCACACGCGATGCAATCCAGAAGCGTGGCGACAGCCTTCACGAATCCAACCCCATGATGGGACACCGCGGTGTACGTCTCGGAGTCAGCTATCCTGAAGTGAGCGAAATGCAGATCCGTGCAATCTTCGAATCAGCCCTCGAGCTGAAGAAGGAAAAGGGAATCGCATGCAAACCTGAAATCATGGTTCCGGTGACATGCGACGTCAAGGAACTCAAACACCAGCGCGTGATTGTCGACAGGGTCGCCGCTGAAGTCTGCAAGAAATTCAATGTCAAGAAAATTGAATTCCTGTACGGGACAATGATTGAGATCCCGCGTGCCGCAATTCTCGCCGCTAAGATGGCGGAAGATGCGGATTTCTTCTCGTTCGGCACAAACGACCTGACACAGATGACATTCGGATTCAGCCGCGACGATATCGGCGGATTCATGAATGACTATCTTGATCAGAAAATACTCGACGTGGATCCCTTCCAGACGATTGACCAGGACGGCGTAGGCTTCCTGATCAAGCACGCAGTGGTGGAAGGCCGTAAGACAAAGCCGAAACTCAAGATCGGCATCTGCGGCGAACAGGGCGGAGAACCGAAGTCAGTCGCGTTCTGCTACAAGCACGGACTGAACTACGTTTCATGCAGTCCGTTCCGCGTTCCGATCGCAAGACTGTCCGCTGCCCAAGCGGCCATCAAGGCAAAAGCCGCAAAGAAATAATCTTTGCAAAATAAAAAAATCCAGGGGCGCAGTAAAATGCGCCCCTTCTTTTTTTACTCTGATTCAAATGATTTAATGATGAGTAAAGCGAATCATTTTGTGAAAGCTTGCCGATATTATGTTTTTTTCCAGTTTACCGTGTCCAAACTGGGTATTTTTCCAAAATGGCGTTGATTGTTTGTAACAACTGAATATCCGATTGTGATTACAGAAAGAGCCTTCGGCGAATCCGCATTCAGTATGAAATTATTCACCACGTCGGGATCATTTTTCAAAAAATAGATAATACATTCTTCATGAATATGCAGGCGTTATGCATGAATTCGTCTCTCCTTATCCCGTTGATGACTTTCCTGAAACTGCCGTTGGAGTTCACAGCTTTAGCGTGTCTAAAGAACAGCCTAAAGGCTGGACTCCAAAATTTGGAGTTCACACTTTAGTGTGTGCCTTTAAAAGTTTCTTACTGATAAAACTGTGGCCACCGCGGTCGGGCGCTGATTACTGATTACCGTCATTCGCATTCAGCGGAGCGCCTTCATCTGGAGTTCAAACAGTTTTTTTATTCCCTTTTCCGCGGCCCTTCTCATTGCATCCAGTTCTTTTTTTGAAAATGTGCTTTCTTCGCCGGTGGCCTGGATTTCGACAATCCGCCCCCCATCCGTCATCACAAGATTCATGTCGACATCCGCACTTGAATCCTCCTCGTAGCAGAGGTCTAGGAGGACTTCCCCCTTGAAAATCCCGACGCTTACGGCTGCTATGTTGGTTTTGACCGGACTCTCTTGAAGTTTTCCGTCCCTGATGAGTTTCTTGATTGCCATCTGCAGGGCGACCATGCCGCCGGTGATCGAGGCGCAGCGTGTCCCGCCGTCGGCGTCAATGACTTCGCAGTCTATGTAAATCGTACGGGGTCCGAGTTTTTCCAAATCAACGGCACCGCGGAGGCTTCTTCCGATGAGACGCTGAATTTCCTGGGTGCGCCCGCTGGGATGACTGGTCTCTCGCCTGCTTCTGTCATGGGTTGAGGCCGGAATCATCTGATATTCGCCGGTTATCCAGCCGCCGCTGACTTTCTGCGCCCTCATCCACGAGGGGACTTCCTCTAGGACGCTTGCCGAACAGATGACCCTTGTGTTGCCGAATTCGATCAGGGCCGAACCTGCAGGATGCTTTAAAAATCCCGGAGTGATTTTCACAGGTCTGAGCTGTCCGGCTTTTCTTCCATCAATTCTCATGGTATATTCCCCTTGCCAAGTTTAAATTTCCCAAAAAAATGCTATAGTCACAATTTAACCGGAAAACAAATACTCTTAAAGCCCCCAATGCATAAAACATATTTAATATTCTGTTATTCATCACTTTTGATTTTTTCATGCGCCATTTCCGGCGGCTGTTCCAAAAAAACAGACGCGCCCGAACCTCCGACCTCCCGTTCGACGCTTGTGCTGGATCTGTTCTCGGCGCTTGACAGGAAAGACCACAACTCGGCTCTGGGTAAAATTGAACGTCTGAGAAAGCTTGATTCCGGCAACCTGTTCCTGGCCAGTCTTGAGATCAGGGAGAAAAACAATGCCGCAATTTCCGAGATCCAGAAACTTCTCGACGACGGAAAGGTGGAAGAGGCGATAAATATGACAAACGACTACATGCTGAAACGCGGCAGGAACGAGGATTTCATTTCAATACAGGACGAACTTCAGGTCATAAAACAGTTGAAGGGGACCATCGACGCATTGAATGATCCTTCAAGTTCGACACGGCTCGCCAGAAACGCCGCCAAGCTGAAAACCATAGCATCAAGGTACAAGCCGGCCGAAGCGTTCATTCCATACGCGAACGAAAAACTCGCTCAGGCTAAAAAACTTTTCAGCACTGAGAAAAAGAAGGCTGTTGAAGACTTGTCTCTGGAAATAGCGGGACTTATTTCAAAAAAAGACCCGAAAGCAGTCAACGCCATCGCCATTCTTGCAATAGAAAATCCGGAACATCCTGTAATTATGGGCTATTTGGATTATATTTCCGCCTTGCCTGATAAAACGTCTTCAAACATTGGGAAAACCCAATTAAAAAAATAAGAAAAGAAGGGAAATGATGAAAAAAGAATTATGTCTCATGTCGGCATTGTTGGTCTTATGCTCCGCAGGCTGTATCAACACAACCGAAAAAGCGACGACTGTCGCAGCACCGGCTGTTGCCCCTCTTCCCCCTGCCCCAGCGGCAAAGCCTGTCGCAACGGCTCTTGTGGCAAAACCTGCTGAAAGAAATACTGTAAAAAATACGAACGCCGATCCTCTCGCATTCCTTCCGGAAATTGTCGCACAGGTCGGTGGCGAGAAAATCACAAAGTCGGATATGATTGCCGAATTCAAGCCTGTCATCGCAATGATGAAGGAAAGCGGACAGCTCGATTCAATTCCGGACGACGTCTGGAAGGCCGAAGTCAAGGAGAGGCTCGATGATCTCATCGCCACAAAACTTCTTCTCAAACTCGCGGAAACCGACGGATACAAGCCGGATCCTGTCAAGGCCGCTGAGGAATTCAACAAACTCACAGCCCAACTCCCTCCTGAACAGCTTGCTGAAACACTTGCAAAACAGGGCATGACCCAGGAAGCCATCAAGGGAAGGATCGCCATGGGGCTTGCAATTCAGGAATGGATTGAGGAGAAAGTTGTTCCGGACATAAAAGTTTCCGACGATGATGCGGAGAAGTTCTATCGCGAAAACCAGGAACGGTTCAAGAAACCTGAAACAATACGCGCCTCGCACATACTCATAAAAATTGGCGAGACAGATCCGGAGAAAGCAAAAGCAATGACCGCCGAACAGAAGAAAAAGGCGTCTGACGAACTTAAACAGAACGCCCTCAAAAAGGCTCAGGACATACTTGCCAGGTTGAAACAGGGAGAGGATTTCGCGAAACTCGCAACTGAAAACAGCGCGGATCCCAGCAAGGGGAAAGGCGGGGATCTCGGCATATTTGAAAAGGGGAAAATGCCTGAAGAATTCGACAGTGCCGCATTCTCCCTCAAGCCGGGTGAGTTGAGCGATCCGGTTGAAACGGAATCCGGATACCATATAATCAAGGTAACTGAAAAAAATGAATCCGGGTTCATGCCCTTCCAAGAGGTCAAGAGCTTTCTTGTCGAAGGCCTGAAAAACCAGAAGACTTCCGAAATCATACAGGACAAGCTCGAGACTGAGAAAAAGAATAAGAAAGTCGAAATATTCATAAACTAAGGAGGTTGACATGAAGACGTATTTCATTCTTGCGATGCTCGCATCTCTGACGGTAATCTGCGGTTGCGGGAGCGACCCTGCGCGAATTGACGCTTCCGGCACCGGCGGTCTCGTAACCACCGATGAAATCAATTTCAAGGACTGGCAGATGGCCGCTGAGAAATGCGTGAACTCGCTTCTTGAATCCGGTACGCTGGTCAGGGCGGACGGCAAGAAGTCCGTCGTAATGGTCAGCACCGTCAAGAATTCCACCACCCAGCATATCGACGTGCAGATACTCACGCAGAAGATCACCAGCGCGATACTCCGTTCAGGGAAAGCAGTGACGACAACTGCGGTAAGCGGTGCGGGTGCCACTGACAAATCGACAAAACAGGTTCGCGACCTGCAGGATGACGAGATGTTCAACCAGAAGACGGTGAAGAAGATGGGGACTGCGGTCGCCCCCGATTACAGTCTTGCCGGTGAAATCACGCAGATGAAGGCGACCCAGGGCAGAATGAGCGAGTCATATTTCTATTTCCACATGACCCTCACAGACCTTGAAAGCGGTCTGGCCGTATGGGAGAGTCAGGACATCGAAATCGCAAAACAGAGCAAAAAGGCCGTGATGGGTTTTTGATGCATGAATTATAGTTTTTCATTTAAATAAACCCCGCCGGGTTTATTTAAATGAAAAACAATCTGGAATCAGTCCTTGCCATAGTAGGCGTATGAACCCTGAATTTGAAAATTTCCTTGACCTGGTGAAGAAGCGCAGGAGTTGCCGCGATTACAGCGAAGCCCCAGTGCCGGACGAACTTATTGCAAATTGCGTGGAGGCCGCGCGGCTGGCGCCTTCCGCCTGCAACAGACAACCATGGCGTTTCATGATTGTAAAAAACTGCGAACTTCGCAAATCCTTGTGTTACGAGGGGCTTCTGCCCGGGCTTCCAATGCCATGGCTGAAGAAAGTGCCCGTCATCGCCGTCCTCTGCGCAGAGACAGACATATTCACTCATTCCATTGCGCCACTTATTTCCAAAGTGCAATATCATCTGCTGGACATCGGGATTGCGGGAGAGCATTTTGTCCTTGCGGCCGAGGCGCAGGGACTCGGGACATGCTGGATCGGCTGGTTCAACGGGAAAAAAGTCCGCAAGATACTCGATCTGCCCCGCTCACTCAAAGTCCTCTCGCTTATCAGCCTCGGCTATCCTGCAAATCCCCCCGCCCCGGAAAATGAAATTAAACGGATGAAACCGGAAGAGATTTCAAAATATTATTAATCGAATACCGTATTGCCATAAACAGGCATATAAGCATAAAGATGTGGTAATGTCTTGATTTCCGCAGTTGAAAAGTGTATTCTAAATCAGCGTGCAAGAAGTTCATCCATAATACTTAGGGGGATACCATGGGGTTGTTCAGCATTCTGTTCGGAAAGAAGACAAGAAAAGAGGAGGAAGGGGAACTTCTGATTCCGTGTGCCAATGTAAAGTGTCTGAAAATCTTTAAAGAGTGGCAGGGGATGAAACCGAATGACACGGTCAATCAATTCGGGCTGAACGATTTCAAATGTCCTTACTGCAAGGAGAAATTCACGCTCAACCGGGATAAAGTCGTGGCAAATCAGGAAAAACTCAGGAAGAAACTTAAAGATTCGCACATGGCCGGCTAATTTAAGAAAGGTTATTCACTTATAACATGGCAGAGAATAATACGTTTGGAATCCTACTTGACGGAAAATATGAAGACTTGGCCAGGAGCTATGATGACTTCTCCGGGTTGCCCGTAGACCAGGACGTGTCTGGGAATAGCGGCTTAAGTCTGAATGAAAAACAGAAAACAATAGCGAAAGCCGTTTCGGTAAGTGCGCCGGGAACATTTTCAAAGCACAAGATAAGCAGGCTCCTGCTTGAACCATGCGACAAAGAAGGATGGTGGATCAAAAGGACAGACCTGCCGGATTCACTGCCGATAAAAGTCTCCAACAGGAACGTCTGGACTACCGGAGACATGGTGAGCAGCATCGTCCTGAGATCGGGAAACTCCCACAACTACATCCGTCTTGCGGAACACATTATCGCGTTAAAAATGGGGCTTGACGTTGACAACCTCATGATTTCAATGGACTCCGGCGACCCGCCGCTCTTTGAACGTGGAAGCATGGAACTTGTCAAGGCGCTCATGGACGCCGGGCGAGTCGAGCAGGATAGGCCCATAAGATATTTCACCGTAAAAGAGACTGTTTCAATATGCGGGCGCGGTGGAGGATTCATGATCATCACCCCTCCTGCAAAAAATGAATTCAGTCTGGAAATAGACTGCGCCAGGAATTTCCCAAACGCAATCGGTAAACAGCGAATACGTTTCACATTGAACAAGGACAATTTCCGTTACGGCTCCAACGCCAGAACCAATACGACTACAAAACAGATGTTTTTCTGCATGACAGTGGGAAAAGTTTTTGCCGACATCCGCCACCTGGGCTACAACCGGCGGAATGTGCTGATTGCCGGAAAAAGGAAATACATCAACGAGCCGAAATACATGCACAACGGCAAATCACTTGAAGCCGCATGGCACAGGGCCAACCTTGACCTTCTTGCCGCAGTCTCACTCATCGAAGAGGGACGCCTGGTGGGAAGAATAACAGATTACAAGGGCGGACACTACATGGATGTGGAGATGGTGAAACTTCTCTATGCGAACAACCTGCTGGTGGAAGTGGTGCCGAAATAATGGATTGTTGCAAATCAAAGAGTTATGCAAAAATCACCATGTAGGAAAAATCCGAAATGCCTATTCTGAAATTTTTCTTAAAATCCAGTATCTATGGCTTTTCTTGAACTCAAACCCAATAATCCAGCAATCCATAAATCCATTAATCCGTCATCCTGTGGGATGACTGTGAAAATAATTGAATATCCAATATCCAACACGGAATGTCCAATATCCATTTTCTGGAATTCAATTACGACGGAGAAAGCCGTCCAGGGAGTGCGCAAACGAAGTCTGCGCACTAGCGGTGACTCTGCGTGTCCGGCATAGCCTTGGCAACGACGGGTCACCGCACTCCGGGGAATGCTTCCGCATTCGTAACAGGCCCATGAAAAGCTCACAGCCAATCAGCTCATAGGTCATAGGCAACAGGGAATAAACTCTAGAAATCCAGTACTCTAGAACTTCCCTCGTTTTCTACTTTCTAAATTCTACTTTCTAACTCACGCACTCACACACTTTAGAACTTTAGAACTTTAGAACTTCCCCTCGGTTGGATATTTCCGCCATGGCGGATTGGATATTCAGTCTTTCTACCCACCCGATCCGGCAAGGAGACTGATAGTTGATAGCTATGAGCTATGAGCTACGAGCTACGAGCTATGACCTCCTCTGACTACTGCCCCGACGACAATCTTTCGGCAATCTGCCTCGGGAGTCCGGCGGCAAGGATTTTCAACTGCGCGTGTTCGATATTGTATTTTGCGCGGATAGAATGCAGTTCATGGCTTTTCGTGTCGAAAACGACTGCGGCGGCGCGTGAATCGAAATCTCTCGGCTGACCAACCGATCCCGGATTGAGAAGGCATTTCTCCCCCTTGAAATTACCGAGCTTCCTAGATGTCAGCAGTTCTATTGACACATTTCCATGTTTCAGCGTATATATGAGGGGGATGTGCGTATGCCCGTAAAAACAGAACTTCGAGGACTGGAGGAAAAAATGAAACAGCGCGCTCTGCGCGCTAAGGATATATGTCCAAGATTTGCCGTCTACACTTTCAAGTGACGAATGGACAAACTGGATGCCCTCCACTTCCATGCAGTACGGCAGAGTGTCCAACCATGCTATCTGTTCCTTCGGAAGCGTATGCTGCATCCAGAGGATCACCTTTTTCGCAGCCGGCTGAATGTCCCAGTCGGAATCATGCTGTGTCGTATAGTGGTCATGGTTTCCACGTATCGACGCTATTTTCTTGTCGCGGACAAAGTCGATGCATTCCTTAGGGGATGCGCCGTACCCGACTATGTCGCCGGTGCAGACAACTCTGTCGCAACCGGCATCCTTGATAGCCTCGTAGCAGGCAACCAACGCTTCAATGTTGCCGTGTATGTCTCCCATGATTCCTAGAAGCATGAAAACTTCACATTCTTTAATTGTTATACAGTAGCAAAGACCTCTGAGCTCGTAGTTGATAGCTATAACCTATAACCTCCGACCTATGACCTATGACCTCGGTCACTGGCCACTCGGCCACTCGGTCACTCGGTTCAGGCTGAAATGATATACTCCAATCCGGCATCTTAAAAGCCAGACGACCATCTTTTTGAATAAAAATATCCAATATTTTATATTTCAGCTGCAAAATCTTGACAAATGCACTCTATTGTATAAATTGATGGGAAATTTTAATATAAAACACAAGATATAGTATATATGAATCAGAATCAGGTTTACGATGAAAGCAAAGTCAAGACACTAAGTTCCCTGGAACACATCCGGCTGAGGCCGGGAATGTATGTCGGGCGAATGGGTGACGGCACGCATCCCGACGACGGCATCTACATCCTCATCAAGGAAATCATAGATAACAGTGTGGATGAATACATAGTCGGCTCCGGACGCCGCATAGATGTCTCGATCAACGAAAAACAGGTGACGGTCAGGGATTACGGGCGTGGAATTCCGCTCGGGAAAGTCATCGAATGTGTGTCCCAGATAAACACCGGCGCAAAATTCAATACCGATGTCTTCCAGTTCTCTGTCGGACTGAACGGTGTCGGCACGAAGGCGGTGAACGCCCTCTCCGAATATTTCGAGGTCACGTCATTCCGTGAAGGCAAGTTCAAAAAAGCCATTTTCAAGAGCGGCAATCTTGTCAAACAGGAAGAGGGGAAATCCCCGGAGCAGAACGGGACGCTGATCACTTTCATACCTGACTCGCAGATGTTCCCCAAGCTCATCTACGACAAGGAGTATGTTGAAAAAAGACTATGGATGTATGCGTATCTGAACAGTGGGCTCTCCCTCTATTTCAACGGGGAGAGGTTTTATTCCAAAAACGGCCTTCAGGATCTGATTGAGACGGAGGTCGGGGATGAAAAGCTCTACAATATAATCCACTTCAAGGAAAAGACCCTGGAATTTGCGTTCTGCCACACCACGAACTACGGCGAAAATTATTACTCCTTTGTGAACGGACAGTACACGAATGACGGGGGAACTCACCTGTCGGCCTTCAAAGAGGGCATACTGAAAGCCGTGAACGACTTCACCCAGAAAAGCTTCGACGGCAGTGATGTCCGCGACGGAATCGTCGGGGGGATTGCAATAAAACTGCAGGATCCGATATTTGAGTCGCAAACAAAGAACAAGCTCGGGAACACCGATATCAGGGGCGGAATAGTAAACGCCGTGAAGGATGCGGTCCTGAACTATATGCACCGCCACCTGGACCAGGCGAATGTGATGATTGAAAAAGTGACACTGAATGAAAGCGTGAGGAAAGAGATCCAGGGCATAAAAAAGAAATCCAAGGAGATCGCGAAGAAGATCGCACTCAAAGTCCCGAATCTCAAAGACTGCAAGTTCCATTTCAACGACGGCTCTTCGAAGGGGAAGAACTCAATGCTGTTCCTGACGGAGGGGCAGTCCGCCGCCGGCTCGATGGTGAGTAGCCGGGACGTCTACACCCAGGCGATTTTCTCGCTCCGTGGCAAACCCTTGAACTGTTATGCCAAAAAAGTCGACGAGATTTACAGCAACAACGAACTTTACTTCATCATGCAGGCTCTGAACATCGAGGAAGACATTGAAAACCTCAGATACAACAAGGTTGTGATTGCAACCGATGCGGACGTTGACGGCGTCCACATCCGGAACCTGCTGATAACATATTTCCTGCAATTCTTCGAACCGCTCGTGCTCTCTGGGCATCTGTATATCCTAGAAACCCCGATATTCCGGGTCAGGAACAAGGACAAGACAATATACTGCTATGACGAGGAGGAGAAGAAAAAGGCCACCAAGGAGCTTGGGGAAAGGGGTCTGGAGATAACCAGGTTCAAGGGGCTCGGCGAGATTTCACCGTCGGAGTTCGGACAGTTCGTGGGCGAAGACATCCGCCTCACAAGCGTCACGGTGGATCACATGCGCAACGTTCCTGAAATTCTCGCATTCTACATGGGGGACAACACCCCGGAACGCCGCAATTACATTATGGAGAATCTTGTCCCATGAAAAATCGCAAAGATAAAAAAAAGGATGATGATACGGGGGAAGAGGATATCTTGAAAGAGGAAACTCCGGAAGAAACCGGAAAAGATGAAACCGTTTCCGCAGTGGAGATTTCCGAAGATGAAAATATCGGACCCACTGCAATTCCGAGAAGCGGAAACACACACCTGCGCAGGCTGATGGACGTAAACTTCCTGGAATACGCGTCCTACGTGATAAAAGACAGGGCCATCCCCGATGTGGATGACGGGCTGAAACCCGTCCAGCGCCGGATTCTCTGGTCCCTGAAACGGCTGGACGACGGAAAATTCCACAAAGTCGCCAACGTAGTCGGACACACAATGCAGTATCATCCGCACGGGGACGCTTCCATTTACGAGGCGCTGGTTGTTGTTGCCAATAAGGAGTATTTCCTGGACAAACAGGGGAATTTCGGAAACATATTCACAGGCGATGTGGCATCAGCGGCGCGCTACATCGAATGCCGCCTGAACTCCCTCGCAAAAGAAGTCCTCTTCAATAACGACATCACGGAATTCGTCGATTCATATGACGGCAGAAACAGGGAACCGGTGTCTCTTCCCGTAAAAATACCGGCTCTGCTCATGCTTGGGGCGGACGGGATCGCGGTCGGGATGTCGACAAAAATCCTCTCCCATAACTTCAACGAGCTTATCGAGGCGCAGATTGCAATCCTGAAGGGCGAAAAATTCACGGTGTATCCCGATTTCCAACAGGGTGGCCTCATGGATGTCACCGACTACAATGAGGGCAACGGCAAGATTGTCCTGCGTGCAAAGATAGAGAAAAACGGACGCAAGCTCATCATCCGCGAGATTCCGGCGGTCACCAACACGGAAAAGCTCATCGCCTCGATCGAGAATGCCGTCCGCAAAAATAAAATCAAAGTCTCCTCCATCAACGATTACACCGGAGAGAAGATAGAAATAGAAGTGACGCCCGCAAGAGGTTACGACACGGACAAGGCGCTGAACGCGCTCTACGCCTACACGGACTGCTCGGTTTCCGTCAGCGCGAGCCTTATCGTAATCGCGGACAATAAACCGGTAAAAATGTCGGTCAGCGAGGTTCTCCACAGGAACACCGGAAAGCTTGTCGAGTATCTCCGCCGCGAACTGGAGATCGAGCTTGGCAAACTCAACGATGCGTTCCATGACAAGACACTGGCGCAGATTTTCATTGAGAACAGGATATACAAACGCATCGAGAAGTGCGAGACCTACGAAAAAGTCCTCAAGGAAGTCCACGTCGGACTCGAACCTTTCCGCCACCTGCTCAAACGCGATGTGACAGACGCCGACATTGAAAAGCTCCTCGCAATCCCGATCCGCAGGATTTCGCTTTTCGACATCAACAAGAACAAGAAGGACATAGACGACATAATCCTGCAGATTGAGGAAGTCCAGAAAAACCTGAAGCGCATGAAGGCTTATGCGATAAAATATCTCAAGGGGCTTCTCGACAAATACGGCAAAGATTATCCGAGGCACACCGAGATAGAGACCTTCGCCAAGATAGATGTGAGGGAGGTCGCCCTTAACAATATCAAGGTCGGATGGGACAAGAAAAACGGATTCATCGGCACATCGGTGAAGAGCGACGACACCGTCACCTGCAACGAGTACGACCGCCTTCTCTGCATCGAGCGCAACGGCAAATACAAGGTCATCGGAATTCCGGACAAGATGTTCGTAGGACGTCTGGTTTATTTCTGCAAATACGACAAGAACCTGGTGTTCAATGTTGTCTACAAGGACAAGAAGACCGATTTCAGCTACGCGAAACGCACGATGATAAGCAAGTTCATAACCGACAAGGAGTACAATATCGCTCCTGACGGTTGCAAGGTTGATTTGATTAACACCCGTCCGAATTATGTCTATGAGTGCGTGTTCGAACCCAAGCTCCACCAGAAGCAGAACAGTTGCAACCTTGATTTCAGCGCAATTGGAATGAGGACACCGCAGTCGCGCGGTTTCAGCATTGCAGGCAAAAAAATAATCGATTACCGTTTCCTGGGTGTCTCAGACGGACAGGGCAACATAGTACAGCCCCTCGCCGAATCGGATGAAGGCGAGCCACAGCCTCCTGTTCCGGCGGAAGCTTCCCAGCCACCTGCGGAGATCACCCCCGCCCCTGTTGCAAAACTCGCAACCGTAATCCCAAAGCCCGTAAAAAAAGAATCCGAAGGGAAACCTGCTGAAGTGAAATCCGCTAAAAAGGAATCTTCAAAAGAAAAAGCTCCAGTGAAAAAAGAAAAGGAATCTCTGGAACTTGAAGCCGAAGACCCGGAAAAGGTGAAAGTGAAAAAAGGCAAGAGCGCAAAACCCACAAAATCAAAAACATCCGGACCGGCGACGGTAAAAAAAGTCCTTAAATCTGAAAAGAAATCGGCGCCTGAAAAAAAAGAACGTCCCGTGAAGCCGGCAAAAGGCTCAAAGAAAGGCGGAGTTGAAGACTGGGGGATCGCCCAGCCCGAATTGGGATTCTGACATATTTTTTCAGTTCCCGGAAAAATATACATATCGGCGAAATCCTGTTCATGCATTATATTATGCGGGAAAAATCAGTATTACGAAAAGGTGTTTGCCATGAAATTCAAATATTATCCTGTAATCCTGCTGATGGTGTTTTCTGTTTCCCTCACATCCTGCTCGGTATATCGCGAGGCGAGGAATAACAGGGAGAATATCGGCAAGCTGAAAACGGACATGTCCCGGGACGAAGTCGTCGCCGTTATGGGCGAACCGGTCAAAGGTGAGTTATACTGTAAACCGAATGTCCTCTTCTACTACACAGATACAAAATGGTCGGACGGCAATACGACAAGCGACGAATGCACTCCGCTCGTTTTTGAAAAAGACAGGCTCATCGGCATCGGTGCCGATTTCTACAAAGACTATACACAAAAAAACTGGAAATGAAAAATGTTTGAAAGAAAATGGGACGATCAGTCAATAATAAACCATATCATGTCGAAGTATGGGAAAAAGCCGCTTAATTCGTCCTACTATGCCAAGAACTATTCTGCTGTCTACGCTGCGGCAGAACGTTTTTTCGGTTCCTGGAAATGTGCGATTGAAGCCTGCGGCCTCGATTACGGTACGATAAGGAAATACAAAATATGGTCGAAAAACAAGATCGTCCTGGAAATAAAAAAGAGGCACAAGGCCGGGCAGTCCCTGAATTCCAAGTATGTCCAGGAAAGCGACAGGGCTCTGTATATGGCGGCCATAAAAAGGTATAAGAACTGGGGCATGGCCATAGGCGCAGCCGGTTTTGACTACAAAAAAGTCCGGCTCAGGAGGATGATGACCAAAGCCGAGATAAAAAAGAAAATACTCGAACTCTATGCCAAGAATGTGGATCTCGCATATCCCAACATGAAGGAAAAATATCTGTATCTTCTTGCCGCCGGCATGAAAAAACTCGGAAACGGCAGTTGGGCAAAGGCCAGGAAAGTTTGCGGACTGCATGTCAATTTCAGGCTGTCCGACGAAAAAATACAGGCCTGGAAAAAAGCGAACAGCTGAACCGAGGGTCATTTTGAACAGTTTCTGAAAATACAGATATCCAATACGATTACATTATGGGCAAAACAAAAAAAGATCTGTTCGGAAAGTACAGGCGATTTTTCCTGACCGATGTCTGGACGATGGAAAAGGATTCAACCCCATCAGTCCTCCGCCCCTTTATCGCGCCGATCCGCGTCGCCCACATGGTCATCCACGACTTCATGCAGAAAAAAACGTTTTCAATGGCATCCTCCCTGAGTTATACGACCGTCCTCGGGATGATTCCCCTCCTCATAATCGCCGTGACCTTTTCAAAAGGCTTCCTGCGCGACAAGGCCGAGGAGTTCATTCCGCGGGCGATCGACAGCTTCGTGGAAAATATCGCGCCACAGCTCGAATCGGTTCCGGCTGGGGACGAAGGTGACAAGTTGAAGATATCCGCAAAAGAGTTCGCAGTAAAAAAACTGACAGACCTCCTCATAAAACTTGATGCCGGAAAACTCGGCCTTTACGGAATAATCCCCTTCATTTTCATCGCCTACTCCATGCTCCGCACCATTGAGAACACCATGAACGACATCTGGAACGCAAAACGCGGACGACCGATATGGCAGCAGTTCCTCCAGTACTGGTTGTGCCTCACCCTGCTCCCACTGGTGATATTCATTACAATGGGACTCACCGGAACCCAGTTTGTGATGCTGGCGAAAGGCATAAACAATTCGGCAACCTATATCCTCGTGAAAACACTGCCGTTCATCACGCTATGGTTCGGATTTGCGATATTCTACAAGATTGTCCCGAATGTACAGGTCAGACTGTATCCTGCGGTCATCGGCGGAATTGTAGGCGGTACGCTCTGGCAGGTGAACAACAACCTCAGTTTCGTTTATGTGTCGAAAGCAGTTCAGATGCACACTTTTTTCGGAAGCATGGCGGTTATCCCCATCATGCTCGCCGCACTTTACTTCGCCTGGCTCATCGTCCTTTTCGGGGCGCATGTCGCATTCGCGGTCCAGAATATAGAGCTCTTCAGAAGCAGACGGCTGGCCTCCGACATGACACCCTCATACAGGCAGAAGATAGCGCTTGCGTGCGTCCTGATGATAAACGACTGTTTTGAAAAAGGGGAAAAACCGCCGGACAGGGAGGACTTGTCGACTCAAATCGGAATTCCTGAAACTTTCACAGAAGAGGTCATTCCTCTCCTCATCCAATCTAAACTGATAAGGGAAAACAATGAAAATGACATCACATATCTTCCGGCACGGCCTCCTGAAAAAGTCCACATAAGGGAAGTTCTCGAATCAATAACCGGACCGACACACCAGGATATTTTCATCAAACCTGACAGCAACTACTGGAGGAAGGCCGAAAAAACATGCGAGTCCTTCCACAACAGCCATTCCCAGGAATCCAACCCGGCACTGATAAGCCTCCTGTAGTTTTCCTGCAAAACAACTTCATTGTCTTTCAGGAAAACTATTACTCGAAATTCAGGAGGTCGCATTCGTAGTAGGAACCCTTTTTCACGCGGGTTCCGCCTTTTTTCTTGACGGATGATTTCAGGGTGCGGTGCCTTTTTATCGCCAGACTGAGAATATTTCCTATCATTGCATTATAGGAATATCCCGCGACTTCCGCAGCGGCGGCCATGCTGGTCTCCCGGCTTATGTCCGGATTCGCGTTTATGTCCAGGACATAGAAAACCCCGTTCCTGAGCCTTATGTCTATCCTTGCATAATCACGGCAGCCCAGCACGTTATAGGCCTTTTTCGCGGTACTCCTGAGGGAGCTGTATTCCTTTTTTGAAAGCTCGGCCGGAAGTTTGAGTTTTATCTTCTTGTAGTGTATCGAGTCGGGATCAAATTTGGAATCGTAGGTGCAGAGGCGGTCATGTATGTTTTCAAACGCGGAAAAATCCATTTCCGCCGGCGGCAGCATTTTCACGGAATCATTCCCCCACAGCGTAATGTGGAATTCCCGACCGTCAATGAAATCCTCGACAAGCGCAGGCTGTGAAAAGTTGTTCAGCACAAATGATATCCTTTTCCGGAGCTCTTTCTTGGTGAGGACAACCGCTTCCGTGGTGACACCGAGACTGCAGTGCTCCTTTGCGGGTTTCGCAATGGACGGATAATAGCTCCAGTCGTCAAAGATCAGCTGGGGCGATTCGTATATTCGCCATTTCGGGGTTGAAACCTTGTTCCTGTCGAGCAGTATCTTGGTTCGCTTCTTGTCCCAGCACAGATCCAGTGTTTTCGAATCCGAGCCCGTATATGAGAAATGGAGCGATTCGAGGATTGCCGTGACCCTCGCCTCGCTATGGCTGATTCCGGGCAGGCTTTCACAGCAGTTGAAGATTATATGGGTTTCAGGATCATACTTGCTGAGCAGGGAATAGATGTCGGTGTTCCTGACAGCTATGTTCACAACCTTGTATTTGCGGCTACGTATTGCGGACTCGATGGTCTTTATTTCACGGGTCGCATTTCTTTTTTCCGACGGGGTCCATGTCTTGTCAACGTTATGGATCAGCAAAACATGCGGTCTTTTTCCGCTCTTTCTTTTCGGCATTCTGTTACCTTGCAATTAAATCGGAAGAATTATATATGTAATCACTGCTCCAGTGTTTATTTTTTGAAAAGTTCTCTGAGAACTCAATATCCGTAATATTGCGGATGAAAATTTATATTGCAACATCGCAGAGCGAGAAATCCAAGTAAAAATTGGATTCCATCACTTTTAAAATCAAAATTCAGGTTGAATCACATCCCCCCCATCCTGTAATTTTCACAACCTGAAAATCATGGTTGAGAAACTTCAGGATATCTTTGAACAGATGGGTTTTGCAATTGGCTCATGCGAATATAGATTACAGGCTTAAACAAAACTGAAAGCTACAATATGAAAAACACCGACAAAATCTTATTCATCGGCGCCGGGCGCATGGCGACGGCGCTGGCTGCCGGCCTTATGAAAAAAGGCTTTTCAAAATCAGGCATTTCCGCTTTTGATGTTTCCAAATCCGCGTCTGCGAACTTCGCAAAAAAAACAGGGATACGGATTTCAACGGACATCGGCGAATCCGTTTCGGATGCCGATATTGTGATACTTGCGGTGAAACCTCAGAATGTCTCCGAAGCGCTTTCCGCAGCCAAGCTCCTGATTGAGGATAAGCTCCTGATTTCAATTCTCGCCGGAACAAGGATTGAAACACTCAAAGGACTCAGCGGGTGCCACAGGATCGTAAGAGTAATGCCCAACACCCCTGCAATCATAGGCGAGGGGATTTCGGCATTCTGCCATTCTTCCGGACTTTCCGGATCCGACATTGCCAAGGCTGAAAATATTCTGGGCGCAGTGGGTGCAGTATGCCAGGTCAAGGAGTCGCAGATGGACGCAGTCACCGGACTCAGCGGGAGCGGGCCAGCGTATGTTTTTGATTTCATCCAGGCTCTTGCTGACGGCGGGGTCGCCGCAGGCCTGTCTAGGGATGTCGCACTAAAGCTCGCCGCTCAGACGGTCAAGGGTGCCGCATGCCTGGTCCTTGAAACCGGCGAACATCCCTCCGTTCTCCGCGACCAAGTCACTTCTCCGGGGGGCACGACTGCAAAAGGTCTTTCCGTACTTGAAAAAAATGCGTTCAGGGGAACTGTATCTGAAGCCGTCACCGCCGCCACCGAACGTTCCAAGGAGCTGGGGAAACAATAATGAACACTGAAAAAGTATTGAGCGTGATAATTCCGGTGTATAACGAAGGAAAAACCATCAATCTGATTCTCGATGAAGTCCTTGCGCGTCCGGAAACCGCCGAAATCATAGTTGTTGACGATGCATCGAAAGACAATTCAAAAGAGCAGATCCAGAAATATGTTGACAGGGAGAATGGCCTGGTCAGGCTTGTATGCCAGGAGATAAACCATGGAAAAGGTGCCGCCATACGCAAAGGGTTCGACGAGGCGAAATTCCCGATTGTGATAGTCCAGGACGCCGACAGGGAATACAGCCCGGCAGATTACCCTGCCGTTATCGCGCCTATTGTATCTGGCAAAGCCGACGTGGTCTACGGTTCAAGATTTCAGGGCGCCGCAGGGAGGGTGCTCTATTTCAAACACCAACTTGGAAATAAGTTCCTCACTTTCCTTTCAAATCTGCTAACTGACATCAATCTGACCGACATGGAGACATGTTACAAGGCGTTCAGGAGGGAGGTCATCCAGAATATCAACTTGGATTCGGAACGTTTCGGGATCGAGGTGGAACTGACTGCGAAGTTCGCACACGCCAGAGTCCTGAAAATATACGAGGTTCCGATAAGCTACAATGGCCGCACCTATGAAGAGGGTAAAAAAATCACCTGGAAAGACGGTGTCGCAGCCATCTGGCATATGATAAAATACAATATTCTCCAGAAGAAATCACGCTTCTACAAAAAACCTTGGAACGAAGTTCTAAAGTAGGACAGCTCGTAGCTCGTAGCTGGTAGCTCGTAGGTCGTAGGTCTCAGGTCTCAGGTCTCAGGTCTCAGCTAACAACTACCAGCTCACAGCTCACAGCCCTGCCCCTCGTAGCTCGCAGAGCGAAGTGGGGTCATAGGTCATAGGTCGTAGGTCATAGGTCATAGGTCATAGGTCATAGGTCATAGGTCATAGGTCATAGGTCATAGGTCATAGGTCATAGGTCGTAGGTCGTAGGTCGTAGGTCGTAGGTCGTAGGTCGTAGGTCTCAGATCTCAGCTACCAGCTACCAGCTACCAGCTACCAGCTACCAGCTACCAGCTACCAGCTACCAGCTACCAGCTACCAACTACGAGCTACCAGCTACCAGCTAACAGCTACCAGCTACCAGCTACCAGCTACCAGCTACCAGCTACCAACTACGAGCTACCAGCTACCAGCTACCAGCTACCAGCTACCAGCTACCAGCTACCAGCTACCAGCTACCAACTACGAGCTACCAGCTACCAGCTACCAGCTACCAACTACGAGCTACCAGCTACCAGCTACCAGCTACCAGCTACCAGCTACCAGCTACCAGCTACCAGCTACCAGCTACCAACTACGAGCTACCAGCTACCAACTACGAGCTACCAGCCAGCTATCAATGCCTTTCCGCGCCTTCAGGATGATGTGCGGCATTCTTCTCCACCTTGCGCAGATAATCACGGCGTTTCCTGCGGATCGGAGTTGCGATCAACCGGTGAAGTTTTATGTACCAAGGCCTCATTTTTCTGAATTCATCATCGGAAATCCTGCCCGGCGAAAATTTCCTTATGTGTTTGTGCAAATGATAAATATCTGAATTTTTAAAAATGCAGAACAGCGGATATGTCAGCATGTTTAGGGGGAATGGGGGCTGAACCCAAGTTATCTGGAAATCAATCAGATATGGTTTCCCGTCATCACCGACAAGAATATTGTCCGGCTTGTTTGTATCGAGATACGACATCCCGCGCCCATGCATGAGTTTAAGGAGTCGCTCAAGTTCGTCGAAAAAACTTTCGCTCAGGCGGGAATTTGCGGAAAGGTCATTTCCCGGAACATACTCATGTATTATCCCAGTCTTCTGGAATCTCCCGATCCACTTCGGAACGCAATCGGTATCCTGAAGCCCTTTATATACTTTCTCCTCATGTGCCGCCTGCCACCTTGAAAGAAGGCCGTAAGGTATCCCCATATGGGAATACGGTCTGAAAATCTTGAGGACCGCCATGCGACCTTTTTCGGATCTGTAAAGACCTGTCGCCGCAAAAAAATCATGTTTGAACGCCTTTACCTTCCTCCAGCTGACGCCCTCGGCGTCAAACTCGTCAGGAATTTCTTTTCCATGAAGGGCAAGAAGGCTATCATATTTCTTTTGTGCGTCTGATTCCATATATTTCAATCCGATTGATTTAAAACCTTTAACAAGGTATCCTCAGGAGAGGCGGTTTTAAAGTTTTCATGCGGATATTCCGCCATAGCCTTTACATATATCCATAAAAAAAGCGAAAGGCGTTTGAGCCTCCCGCTTTTTTCATCTTGAAAGCTTTCCTATTTCACTTTCCCCGAAAGCCCGGGAACGGGAATATTCTTATCCATATGGCTATTGCAGTACTGACCGACGAGCATCCATGCAAAGTATCCCATCACACAGAAGGCAATACATGCCGCAATTGTGAAAACAATCGACGGTTCCTGCCTTTCTGAAGGAGAATAAACTACAGGTTGAACCTTCTCTTCAACAACAACTGGGGAGATTCCAGTCCCTTCTCCTCCCAAACTGGATGTCAGTTCAGGATCGGTTGCAGCGGCAACTGCAGGAGGGATGGGCATCGGGGGAACAGGTGTAGGAACAGGTGTGGGTGTAGGTGCTGATGGGAATGGACTCGTGACCACCGGAACAGGACGCGGAGTGATTGTAGTGGCCTCCGGAGGTCTAGTGGATTTTAATTTAAGAGTTCTCTTTTGAGGGGAGTCAACGGCAGACTCAGCCCCCGCTTCGGAAGGGGAAGGGGCGCCTCCAATTCTTACCGTAGGAGCCGATGGTTTTGCGGCAGACAACTGGTCTCCACCGGAGGTGGCATCAGATTTCTTCGGCACAAGCCTGATTGTCCTTTTAGCTTCAGAAGCTCCCGCCGTGGAGACAGATGCCTGCGGTATGGCCGGTGACGAGGGTTGTGGGGGGGGAGCAGAAATACCTGCACTCGAATCAGATGAGGAATCAGGAGCCGGTGTGGTCGAAGAAGGACGGAGTTTTATTGTCTGTTTCACGCCCGGAACGGCAGTACTTGATGAAAGAGCGGAACGGGGCTTCTGGATCCTGACAGTCTCATCTTCAGATACAACCCTTGGCGAGGCAGTCGCCTGTGCAGGCGACGGTGATGGTGCCGGTCCCCGGCTTGCGCCAGACACCTGCGCAGGAACCGCTACAGCCCCTGCAGTTTCACCGACAACGGCCGGTTTCAGCTTGACAGTTGTCATCTTCCTGACCTTGTCTTCTTCGTCTCCTGTCGGAGCAACAGCGGAATCCCCGGTCGCACCGGTTTTAAGCTTCATTCTGGGAATGGTTGACGTTGCAGTCGAATCGTCTTCCGCGGTCGAAGCAGCGCTAATCTTGGTCCTAGGAATCTTTGATGTTGCAACAGCGGCATCCTCCACCACCGACTCATTTGGAGAACTGACCTTCATCGTGGGGATGGCTGACGTTGCGACAGCATCGTCTTCCGGCGACCCGGCGGACTTGATCATCCTAGTCCGTGGAATCTTTGATGTTGCGCCAGCAACTTCCTCCGCCAATGATTCGGTGCTGTGGGTGACCGCAGGGGTGACCGATGCGACAGGGGCATCCGTAGCCGCCGAATCCACATTGGCTTTAATCTTCATCCTGGGAATGGTCGATGTTGCAACAGCATCGTCTTCCGTAGAAGCCACACTTATTATGGAAGTCACTTTTGTCAGATCACCGGGTTTGACAGGTCTGCCCTCGTTCGAACCTATAACCACTTTGTCATCAGCCATTTTATTATTCCTCCGAGTTCAATCCATATAAACTTTAAGAAAATTCAGACATACCATGAGAACGGTCACACTTATAATACCTTTTTACGTTACAAATACAAATATCCTTATTCCAAATATTCCATGATTTTTTGATTTGAAATTTTTATTGAATATTCAGAGTGTATGTTATCGCTGAAACTCTAAAATTATAAACCGAAAACACCGCCATGTTCCTGATGATCGACAATTATGATTCATTCACATACAATCTTGTGCAATATTTCGCCGAACTCGGACACCTCCCGACGGTCGTAAGAAACGACAAAATAAACCTGTCCGCTCTTTCAAAACTGCACCTTGAGGCCCTTGTGATTTCCCCTGGCCCCTGCTCTCCGCGTGAGGCCGGAATATCCTGCGAGGCCATAAAATATTTTTCATCAAGACATATTCCGATTCTGGGGGTCTGCCTCGGACATCAGTGCATCGGAGAAGTTTTCGGCGGAAAAATCATCCATGCACCAAGCCTCATGCACGGCAAAGTCTCTGAAATAATACATAACGGCAAAGATATTTTCAAAGGTGTTCCAGACAATTTCACCGCAACAAGATATCATTCCCTTGTGATAAAACCGGAATCGCTCCCTTCAGACCTTGAAATAACGGCTAAAACCGCGGACGGCGTGATTATGGGAGTGCGCCACAGGAAACTTCCTGTTTATGGGGTGCAGTTTCATCCGGAATCAATACTTACCCAGCATGGACACAAACTACTTGGAAATTTCCTAAAACTCGCAGAAATCATGAGCCACTCGTAGGTCGTAGGTCGTAGCTCATAGCCTACCAGCTAACAGCTACCAGCTACCAGCTACCAGCTACCAGCTACCAGCTACCAGCTACCTACGACCAGCGACTACTTCTTATAACTCTTCCTCGTGTATATCTCGACAGTTGCGGAACCGTTTTCGGTGATGCCGATCTTGCTTGCCGCCGATTTGGAGAGATCCAAGATCCTGTTTTCAGAAATCGGGCCCCTGTCATTTATCCGGACATAAACCTTTTCATGGTTGTCTTTATTGACCACCATCACGGTTATGCCTATTGGCAAAGTCCTGTGCGCCGCCGTATACCGGAAAGGGAGAAATCTTTCGCCGCTGGCGGTCCTATTGAAATAAAAACCTCTGCCGTAATATGACGCTTTTCCGCTTTCATGATAGTGCCACGGGCCCCATTTATACGGAGGGTAGAACCAGAAAAACAGCACAATGAAAAGCATGATGAAAAACCATCTTCTGGCTCTTCTGGAAGTTTCTACCATGTTTTTAAGACGCAGGAGGAGTCCCGATATTTCATCACGGAAGATGACCGACAGTGGGGAATCCCAGACTTTCCTTATTTCCGCGAAAACAATGTTCATCCTGCCGGTGAACCAGCGTAACCAATGTACATCACAGAGGAAGTCCCATAAAGCCACCATGGTTTTCGCAATAAAGGAGATGAGGCAGGATGCAATCTTTCCAAAAATGCCCAGCAGATTCCAGAGAATTTTGAGAATGTTGTCTATGAATCTCATTGTCCGTCTCCATTCACAGGCATTCCGCAGGATGTTGAATTAGGCGGTCAAGGGCCGCAACTTCAGTCGTCAGTCGTCAGTCGCTGGTCACTCGGCCACTGGTAACTTTGAAATTCCTATACCTCAAGATTAATAGCTATACAAACTGAAGGCTGTCAGGTTTTGACACAAGTCATTTTGCGGTTTCAAGTCCAGTTTTTTGTATTGCAGCCTATTGGCCTACTCTCTCTGGTAATCATATTCAAAAGCGAAGAGGCCGGAAATCTTTTCAAGCGCGGTCTTTGCGTCCGGCCCATCCGCCTGAATCGTGATTTCATTTCCTTTTTCCAGCCCCATTGAAATAAGGGAGAGAATGCTGGTAAGGTCTGATTCCCCGTTTTTGCTGATAACCCGGAACTTGCAGGCTGTGAATTCCTGGGCGGCCATGAGGATCATGCTTGAAGGACGGCAGTGTATGCCCGCCTCATTGATAATTGTGACTTTCTTTTCAAGCATGTGTCTCCGGAATTTTTCTGAAAAACCATCGCCCCATGGGATGACTGTGAAAAATTAAACTGATTAGGATACAACAGGTTAGATTATTTTCAACCCCCTCCCGGACTTCTTCACCGATAGTTTTTCATTAAATGAAAAACTATTATTTGACTAAAACCAAGAATATATGATATTTACAGGATGAAAAAACTCAACCTCCTCAATATTTCATCAATAACACTGCTGGTGTCGGCACTGGCGATTCGTCTTTTGTATCTGGTGCAATTCTCTTCCTCCCCGATTTTCAACACGCCCATCGGGCCTGATGTCGAAGAATATGACTTATGGGCGAGGCAGATAATAGCGGGCGACTACCTGTGGAACTATGTCCACATACACAGCCCGCTCTACCCGTTCCTTCTCGCGTTCGAATACAAGATTTTCGCATTCAACCATTTCCTTGTGAGATATTTCCAGCTTACCATCGGGATCGCATCAACAGTGCCGCTTGTCCTTTCCCTGCGCCTGATACAGGGGAGATGGACTGTCCAGAACCTCATATTGTCCATCCTGTGGATAACTTACCCCCCCATGATTTATTATCAGGCCGAATACATAAGCGAGTCACTGCTGGTCCCCCTGCTCTGCCTTTCAATATATCTGGCTTACCGTGCCGAGGAAAAGAGGGAATCGGGACTGTTCATCGGCGCAGGGATTACAGGCGGACTGGCAATTCTGGCACATCCGATGTCAGGGCTGTTCATTCTTGCTGAAACAATTTATCTTTTCATCAGATGGTTCAGAAAAAAATCATTCAGGATCCCGTTCCTTTATTTTGCTGCGGCCTCTGCGGTTGTCGCCCCCGTCACATTTTACAATTACGCCATCCTGGGAAAAATGGCACCTGTCCAAGCGAACAGCGGTTTGAACTTTTATCTCGGAAACAATGAGGATGCCAATGGCACCTGCTACCTGCGGCCAGGTCCCGAATGGAACAAGGTTCACGCGCTGGCCGAGAAAACAGCCTCCGAGGCATTTGTCTCAAAAGACGACTATTTCCTCAGCGAAAGCTGGAATTTCATGAAAAACCATCCCCTCAAGTGGCTTAATCTCCTTACGCAGAAGGCATTTTATACGTGGAATTACCGTGAACTTACGTCAGGAGCCGATCCCGCCCCCCTGAAGTATTACACTGATTTCCAGAGTCTTTTCAAATGGTCTTTCAGCGCAGTCGCCATCCTAGCTATTTCCGGGTTCCTGATGAACTGGAAAAACAGATCATTCCTCTACAGTTACAGACATTTCCTGATACTCGTCTTCTCTTTCTGGATTGTCCAGATAATTTTTGTCACAAGCGGAAGGTATAGGCTCGGGATGCTACCGGGAATACTCGTCCTCGCCGCATTCACCATCGATTATCTGACAAGCAACTTCAGGGTCCGAATTTACACAATAGTGCCATATGCAGGCATTGCCGTCGCCATTGTCCTCCTGCCAGCCCCCCATATCGAGGAAAACCGCGAAAAAGCCGAGGCGTTCACCCTGCTAGGAGAAGCATACATGAAATCCGGAAACCTTGCAGATGCGGAATTCTGCCTGCTTAAGGCATCCAATTCCATGGACAAGTGGTCCAGGAGCTACAACCTGCTTGGAATGCTGTGCGAAAAACAGAAGAATATGAGGGATGCCGAGAAATATTATCTCAAGGCCCTGAAATGCGACGACAACGACGCCTGCGGCCTGATGAACCTGGGAGTCATTTATTCGTCAAGAAACGAGTACGACAAACCGCTGGCTTACTTTAAAAAAGCCCTTGAGGTTGATGATAAACTCCCAGACCTCCACTACAATTATGCGCTGTTCCTGTCAAAATACGCAGGAAATGAAATTCTTGTGGAAAGGCATTACTGGGAATGTCTCAAGCTTGATCCGTCGCACAGGAAAGCCCTGAACAACATGGGAGTGGTGATGATGCGAAAATCAAAGTTCGGGGAAGCCGCCGGTTACTTCGCAAAAGCCCACGCGCTTGAATCCGAAAACGCAGACATCATTGTCAATCTCGCCACTGCGAATCTCGCACAGGGAAAACAGGAGGAAGGAGAAAAACTCCTGAGGAAAGCCCTGGCAATAGACCCCGGACTGCCAGCGGCAAAAAGACTGGAACAGATGATAAACAAATAACCCCCTCCCCCCTGCGTATTACATCAGTCAAACGAACAGCCAGTAATCCGCGTACTGACGCTGATTACTGGCTGCCTAAAATCCTCCCGCCTCATGGTCAGACAGGGAGCGAATTACATGATAACACCATGCCGGCGCTTATTATTTTACCGCAACGGCTTTAGCTTTTTTCGCAGGTTCTTCCTGCCATACAAAAGCAGGCTTCATCGCAGACTCATAGTTCTCCCCGAACGGGACGACGAAGAACACTGCCTCTGCGGCACCATAGACAGTCCTCGCACATGTCATCATGATTCCCCTTGCCAGTCCGACAGGAACCATAAGCAGCACGGAATCATCGGCTTCGAGAACCATCTGTCTTGGAATCTCCCCCCATCCCGTAGCAACATTTGTAATTCCCCTGACAAACTGGGTCCCCATAGGCGCGACATAGGTTTCCGGGACGCTTGGAATTGTCTTCTGCCCGCAGGATTCTTCAGCAGCTACAGCGAGACTGATTACCATGCAGAGAACGGCCACAAACATCATGACTCTTTTCATTTCCACCCTCTCTTTAAAAGTTGTTTTTTATCTGACGCCACAAATGTCAGCGCCAGATTATCAAAGTTATATATATATCGACAAACAACTTTTACATACTTGGGATTTTGATTCTAACATATTTCTAACAGCCCCCTAATAAAATGGGTAAAGGCAATGAATCGAGATATCACGCAAACCTGTCCGGAAGTTTGAACACTATCTTCTTCTCCTCGGCACCCATCGTCTCGACTTTATCCCACCCCTTCCTGCCCAGGTAGGCTATGAATTTCGAAATAAGTATTTCCGGCGTTGAAGCCCCTGCGGAAATCCCGATGACTCGACCAAGGTTATTCAGGATTTTCGGGGATACTCCGCCGAGTCCGCTGACCAGATAGGCTTTTGCGCCGGTTTTCTCTGCAACCTCCCTGAGCCGGTTCGCATTTGAGCTGCTGCTTGAACCGAGAATAAAAACCGCATCACATTTCTTGGCGAGCGCTTTCACCGCGTTCTGCCGGTTCTGCGTCGCATAGCAGATGTCATTTGAAACTGAAACCTTTTTTCCCCTGTACCTCTTCTTTATCGCCTTTACTATCTCCCTTGTGTCGTCGGCACTCAGGGTTGACTGCGTAAGACACTCAATATGCTTCTGCTTCATTTCGGGAAGATTTCCAACATCATCTATTGTTTCAACTATGCAGCTGTCGTCAATCTGTCCGGCGGTACCGATGACTTCCGGATGCTTTTTATCGCCCACGATTATCACCGCATATCCCCTGGTATAATAACTGACGGCCTGCAGATGGATCTTCTTCACAAGCGGACATGTCGCATCAATAACGTCATATTTACCGAGCTGCGCCACACTTTCAACCTCGGGTGAAACCCCGTGCGCACTGAAAATCAGGCGGGCGCCTTTTGGAAGACCGGTGAGTGATTCCACAAAAACAACGCCTCTTTTCCGGAGGGAGTCGACAACGTATTCATTATGTACTATCTCATGTCTGACATAAACGGGGGGCCCGTACAGTTCCAGCGCCCTTTCAACTGTTTCCAGGGCGCGTCTGACACCGGCACAGAAACCGTGCGGCACTGCAAGTATTATTTTTTTCCCAGTTTTCATCTTGTCCGCGTTCCCGCACCTCGTTACTCATAACAAATAGATTCCAAGTGTCCAAGTTTAAACAGCTCACAGCCCTGCCCCTCGTAGCTAGCAGAGCGAAGTGGGGTCACAGCTACCAGCTACCAGCTACCAGCTACCAGCTACCAGCTACCAGCTACCAGCTACCAGCTATCAGCACACTAGCGACTAACGACCGACGACTGATCTTACCCGCTCCTCCGATATCTCTTGGACTCTTGAGGAATCTAATGTATATTTCCCATTATTAAAAGAGGCAATTGCAAAATGTTCGGTTTCTACAGAGTTGCAGCAGCAGTTCCCGAAGTCCGCGTCGCAGATGTGGACTTCAATGTGCTGGAGATTAAAAAACTCGTCGCTGAGGCGGACAGACAGGGTGTCGCGCTCGTTGTTTTCCCCGAACTCTGCATCACCGGCTACACCTGCGCCGACCTCTTCCATCAGACAAGGCTCACCGACAAAGTTTATTCGGCTCTTGCCGAAATTGCGAATTTCGCAAAGGCGTTTGATATTGTGGCAGTTGTCGGAGCCCCGCTATTTTTCAAATCCAGGCTTTTCAACTGCGCCGTCGTAATCCATAACGGAAAAATACTCGCCGCTGTCCCGAAATCATTCAATCCGAATTACCGTGAGTTCTATGAGAAGCGGTGGTTTTCATCCGGGAAAAATATCATCTCCGAAAAAATGGAAATAAACAAAGAGAAAATCCCGTTCGGAACAAATATTATTTTGGAACACGACAGCCTTTTCAGCTTTGGAATCGAAATATGCGAGGATCTGTGGAACGTGATTCCTCCGAGCTGTCACCATTCAATCGCCGGTGCAACAATAAATGTCAACCTCTCAGCCAGCAACGAACTTGTCGGCAAATCCGAATACCGCCTTGACCTTGTCAGACAACAGAGTGCAAGATGCGTTTCAGGTTATGTCTATGCATCTTCCGGCGTAAAGGAATCCACCACCGACCTCGTATTCGGCGGACATTCCATAATCGCGGAAAACGGCGTACTCCTCACACAGAATGAAAGATTCCTCCGGACATCCGGACTTATCACTGCGGACATGGACTGCGAACGCATCCGCACCAGCCGGATCAGCGCGACTTCTTTTGCAGACAATGAAACCGTCAACGATTATCTTCGTGTCAAGATCGGAAAAATCAACCGGATAAATTCCCTGAAACGCGACATCCCATCCCACCCGTTTGTGCCTCCAGACCATGCGCAGAGGGATGGAAGGTGCAGGGAAATATTCAGCATCCAGTCTGCGGGACTGGCAAAACGGCTGGAACACACAGGCAGTGAAAAGGCAGTGATCGGGGTTTCCGGCGGGCTTGACTCCACACTTGCGCTCCTCGTTTGCATGGAAGCCATGAAACTGCTCGGCAAAAAAAACAAATGTATTGCTGCAATCACCATGCCCGGGTTCGGAACAACTGGGAGAACTTATAAAAACACTGTCAAACTCTGCAAATTTGCAGGCGTAGATTTCAGGGAAATAGACATAAAAGCCGCATGCAATGACCATTTCAAGGAGATCGGACACAATCCGTCCGTACACGATGTGACTTATGAAAATGTTCAGGCTCGCGAAAGAACCCAGATACTGATGGATGTGGCAAACAGGGAAAAAGGGATTGTTGTCGGAACCGGGGATCTTTCGGAAATAGCCCTCGGATGGTCCACCTATAATGCGGATCACATGTCGATGTATGCCGTCAACTGCGGTGTTCCCAAAACACTTATCCGCTACATGATCGACTGGGTCGCCGAGAATTCACCGTCCGACATGAGGAAAGTCCTGCACGACATAGGCGACACTCCGGTGTCGCCGGAACTCCTGCCGCACAGGTGCGACGGCAAGATATCCCAAAAGACAGAGGACATAATCGGACCCTACGAGCTTCATGATTTCTTCCTGTATCACACCGTAAAATACGGGGCATCCCCGGAAAAAGTCCTTTTCCTTGCGAATCTCGCATTCAAGGGGAAGTACGGCAAACCGCAAATCGCATCATACATGAAAATTTTCATCCGGAGATTCTTCTCACAGCAATTCAAACGCAGTTGCATCCCTGACGGACCTAAGGTTGGGACAATCTGCCTTTCGCCGCGTGGCGACTGGCGCATGCCTTCCGACGCCTCCGACGCCTCTTTCAAGTAAGGTTTTCCACAACATCGAACACTCGACATCGAATGGACTTAACCGGCTTCGCCGGGATTTAATATTTTTTTGACAGGATAACAGGATTCCAAGGATATTTAGGCAAATTACATTCATCTGGAAAAGAACGCGTCAGCAGAGTGACGCGGCTACAGCTTAGATTTGTTGTAGCCACGTCACTCTGCTGACGTGCTATTTACATTTCAATCCAGTCAATCCTGTTATCCTGTCTAAAATACAATTTCCTATACAATTAAAGTAACTCGGGCTTTCCAGCCCGAGATTTGAATTAATTGCCCAAGTCCCGTAACATGGGAATTAAAACGGCTGAAAAATAAAGACTAGCGACTGAAGACCTATGACTGAAATAATTAGTTGGAGTTCACAACTTTAGTTGTGTCTTGATTCCTGTTGCTCTTCATAAACTCTAAAATATCCTCGGGCTGGAAAGCCCGAGTTACTCAATTCTTCTTGATTATAAAAGACAAAACAAGCAGGGCAATGAAAACAAGAACATAAAACGCGATGACAACTTTAGCCAATTTGTGTTTTGATTTCTCCGCCTCATTTTCCGCGGCCATGAAATAAAACATCTCCGCCTCCTTCAGCTTGAAGATGAGATGGGCGGCCTGCCATTTGCCGAGGGCGATGATTTTTTCATCCGGGAGTATATGACCGGTAAGTTTGCCTATCTCTTCAACCTGTCCCTGCGTGGCGGCAGGTTCATCCGGTTCAATATCAGGTAAATCAATGTCCAGCCCTTTCGTCTTTTTCAAAAACTCAGATATGTTAGAATTTTTAATACCCATCTTTGAAAATCCGTTTGCTGAATATAGACCGCAGACAATGACAAATACTTCATCCTTTTAAAATTTCAAAACGACCTGCACCCTGTTTTTAAATTTCTCCGATTATTTTGATGGCCGTACGTAATTTTATCGTTTTCCACAATGCGTGCATTCCTGCCCGCGAAATGGTCAGACAGGAATGTCCTATCCGTACTGCTTTTGCTAAGACTTGAGATTCTTCAGTGTTTTCTTGAAGAAGTTTTCAACGACTTTCAGGCTGTCGCCACCGAGGTATCCATGCTTGGCCCCTTTGTAGACATGCAGGGATGAGTCAAAACCCGCAGTTTTCAGAGCATCGTGGAATGTGATGCTCTGTTCTACGGGAACAACAGGATCCTTGTCGCCGTGCATGATGAGGAAGGGGGGAAAGTCTTTTTTGTCCGCCCTGATTTTCTTGACATAGGTTATCGGACTGGCCTGTTCCGCCTTTTCCGTGTTCTGCTCGACGGGGACGCCGAGGAACTTGGTTACGACATCGTTGGCCAGATGGAAATCCTTGAGTTTCTCCTCAACTTTTAGATCTTTGGTCAATCTCAAATCCTTGAAGACTGTGAAATCGGTTGGACCGAAGAAGTCACAGACTGCCTGGACCCTGCTTGACATGCTGGGATTGCCGCCGTTGCCTTCCAGTTCTATGATGCCGTCGCTGACTCCCATGAGTGCGGCGAGATGTCCGCCTGCCGAGCCACCCCAGACGCCGATGTGGTCGGGATCGATATTGTATTCAACGGCGTTTGCGCGGAGGAACCTGATTGAAGCTTTGCAGTCCTGTATTTGAGCCGGGAAGACTGCCTGGGGGGAAAGCCGGTAGTTAATGCTTGCAACGGCATATCCCATTTTTATGAAGAAGAGGACCGGGCAGTTTTCCTTGTCGCCCGAAGTCCATCCGCCACCGTGCAACCATACGATGAGAGGCAGTTTCTCCTTTGCATCCCCTGGCATGAAAAGATCCAGAAGCAGCGATTGCCCTTGGACTTTAGAGTATTCGAGATTCTTGAAGACCTTTGCTCCCTCGAGTGCGGCCTTCAGCAGCAGTTCCATTGAAGCGCTGGCCGTGCCTATGGTATATTTCTTGGCAGCAAGAAATGCGTCCTTCAAGAAGGCGAGTATTGATTTCAGATGTTTCATATAAAGAGGCTAGCTCCTTAGTGAGGGAATACCATGTTCAATGTCGTAAATAGTTATAAGAGGTATGAGAAATAGCCGTATGTTACATTGGTAATATGTATGTAGTAGCGAGTTTTTATAATGAAATTATTATATATCGGGGCCGCTGAGAGTGGAATATCCAGGGACGGGGCATCATGTCATCAACAGGGAAAATCAGGGGCAGAAGGTTTTTCATTGCCGAAATATGCTTTTTAAAATGGGTTCTTGATTTTTAATTTCAGCGTGATAGTTTTCAAACCGTGAAACGACTATGTCTATAGGGTGTTCCTTGCAAGATTGCCGTTTTGAGGTTTGTGGTTAATAAATTATCTTCACATGGGCGCTTAGTTCAGTTGGTTAGAACGCTACATTCACATTGTAGAGGTCACTGGTTCGAGTCCAGTAGCGCCCACCATGCTTCGCATGGCACGGCCATGTAGATGGAAGTTACAGAAAACTTTAATTTCAATACACGATGGAAGTTCCGAAATCCTCACCTCTTCAGATCCGCGAATCTTTTGAAAGTCGATTTCATATCAGGTCCATCACTGCAGATACGACGCAAGATAATCAATGTCGGCTTTGCCAACTCCGTTTATTTCGAGGATGAAGGTTGATACGCCGTACTTCTCGCAGAGCCGGATGAAACGCGGCAGCTCCATTCTGTTTTCCGTGTTGAGTGGCATGTGACCGTCTGACCATTCGGCCTTTGGCGTGGCCGAAGTGTAAACCGATGCGTGCAGATGCACCATTCCCACAAGCCCTGATTTCAGGAAAGCCTCCGTTTCAGCATGAAAATCCCTGTCGAATATGAAACATGAAGCCCACAGGTGCGATGAATCCACGCAGATCGGATTCCCCATTTTCACCATGTGTTCCGCAAAAACCGAGCCTGCGCCATAAGCCGGAAAATCGTTTTCAAGAAGGAACACAAGGTCGGAATAATCGCGGCGGATTTCTGCAAGCCTCTGCGAAACCCGCAAGCTCCTGACACGGTATTCTTCAGATCCGAAAAAATCGTTGCATATCGTCGAACCCGGCATTGACAATTCCTCCCTCAGACTGGCGGCGAAAGCCACTTCGTAGTCCCTGCCCCTGCCGAATGAAGGTATTGCATGATCCGTCATGTTGAACCCGTGAAATACCGCCTCTTTGACGTTGAGACCGCGCATCAGCCCCGCCGTTCTGGCAAACGACATGGCGGACAAAGCCGGATCTTCCGAAGCTAGATTTATCTGGAATTCATCAAGGACCGGGGCATGGAAGCTCATCTTCAAACCCAGGGCGGAAATCTCCCTGATCTGTGTTTCCGTAGCGGTGTTATGGATTTGAATGCCGAATTCAAAGCCATGCTGTTCACAGGCCACAATCCCTTCGTCCACAAGATTCCGCCAATTTTCACCGGTCAGGGCGACAGAAGTATATTCAACTCTTGTTTTATTCCGCATATTTATTTTCTTCATTGGATATTCCCAAGAACATAATACCGGTGATGCGATAATACAACAATTTATAATAGCACCTGAAAATGCCTTTTCCGACATTGATTACTCTTTCGGTGAATCTATATTACGGTGTTTTAACAAAACAACTGAGGGGGTTATATATGAAAAACATCGACTGGAGTTTATTGGTTAACGACATGCAGGACAATAATTTCCTGTCCCAGACCGACTTATCGGTTATGCTCAAAGTGTCCCAGCAGTCCATTTCAAACTGGCAAAACGGCACAAGAAACCCGGGCGCCAATACAAGGCGGAGACTTGTCGAAATCGCCGCCAAAAAGGGAATTGACATTGAAAAATATACCGTGAATCCTGAAGTGATTGCCATAGGCAAGTATATCGATACCGGAAAAGGGCGGGAACTTGTTAGGATTTTCGAACAATACACCCGGATGTCACAGGTCAACAAGAAGAAGTTGATGGAATACGCCGCAAAACTGGCAAAATAGGCCTGAGTGAATATTCAATGAACGTACATATCAGAATCCCCGCATCCTGACATCGGGAATTTTCCCATGGAGCTGAATGTAAAGCAGACGGGTGTTGGCGGCTACGGGATCGGCGAAGACAGCCGCTTTGATGAGACGAGCCGCCTGGTCGAGATTGCCGGCATCAAGGGACTTTCTGGCATCCATGGTCCATTTCACGGCATTTCTCGAATCCTCTGGCGAAATCACTTTAAATACAATGAATTTTTTCCTGACAAAATTCAGCTCAGGCGGGAGTTCTATTTCGTAGAAGCACCTCAGCTTATCACGTTCCTGCGGCATGAACATTCTATTGACCGGAGATTCACTTTCGATCTTCATGGCCGCCGCGCAGTACCGTGAGGAATATATCCCCATGTCACCGGCGTGCCCCCTGTCAAAAACATAATACCGCGCCCCGTTGTCAACGCAAAACTTGTTGAAACTCCTTTCATTTCCATGGAAGATTTCATTGATGTATTTTTCCACTTTGCCCCGGGTCTGTCCAAGTTCGAATTTGGGCTGGAGTATTATTGCGCCGCCGCAGTATGCCTTCAGAAGCGGGGAAACGGTAAAATCCGTGAGGAAAACTTCATTTTCAACGCCTTCCGCCCTGAACCATTGTATCAGGCCGGCCGTCTCGGGAATATAATATCCGTCGTAGTTTCTCACCATGGACATGGACTGTGAAAACTCCGTGAAAAGTATCAGTCCGAGAAATGCGAATATCGCAAATCTCTCAAGTTTTGCAAGGAAAAATACGGATAAATATTTTCTGACAATAAAGACAGACAATACGCCACCGGCAATGAAAAGCGCCGGAAGCACCACAAACAAGGTGACGAACTTGCTCGCAACAGTGAAATTCCCATTGAAAAACAACAGGGAAAGAAGAGATACCGCAACCATGGTTATGAATCCGCCCCATATGAAAGTGAACTGGAGCCTGTGTCCTTTAAAATTACGCATCCAGTCATGAAAAAGCAGGGGCAGAAGAATGCCCAGGAAAAGTATCGCGAAGGAATGATATCGCACAACAAAAATGAATGCCGTAAAATAAAACACCGTCATGAACAGCGGGAAGAAAAGCCTCGGCATGCCTGTGCCGTAAAAGCGTTTTTTATTTTTGACCGAGAACAGCGCCAAGATCATTAACAGAGGGACTGCGTAAATCGCAAACGGGAAAAAACTCCTGAGAATCAGCCTGTCTGCCGAATGCATTGCCGGAGTCCAGAGTATTCTCGAATCAAAATCCAGAAGAAGCGGATTCGCGGGCTTAACATTCAGGTAATGCAGTTTTGCCATGAGAAGTCTTCCAAAATGGCCATAGCTGTCCGAAAAACTGCTCACGCGGCTGATTATGAGCCAAACTGCAACTGTCAGCACAAGGGATACCCCCATGACAATAATCCGCTTCCGGTATGAACTTCTGAATTTCGGGAGAGATGCGAGGGCAATCATGGGAATTATGCACAGCACAAGCGGGGAAAAGATAAGCCTGTGGACTCTGTGGTACGGGATCAGGGCGGCAGCAAGAACCACTGCGGCAAAAATAACCGCCCAGAGTTTGATTCTTTTCAAGTTTGTCTTCCCGCCGCAGATTATCCGTATAATTTCCGACATCCCCCATATCCCGAAGCATATCTGACACATGTCCCATGTGGCCATCGCAAAAAACGCGGTGACTCCGAGAAGGACAAGTTTCCTGTTGGACGGTCTGCCAAGATACCAGTAGGCTATTACAAAAACTGACATTAGAATCGGCATGCAGAACTCGCCCCTGACAATGTCCTGGCCAGTATACCGCGCAATGGCGGCAGGCGCGACAACCGTCAGGATGCCGCCGGCAAGCGCAAGCCCCCACGGACACCTCATCACCATAAGGAAAAGGAAAATCAGGGCGGGAACAGTACTTGCCCACAACCGCAACTGCAGGCGCGCCCAGTTCGTAAAATATGGATTGTCCTCATAGGTCTGGACATCCGGGCTGAGCTTCGGAGACGGGAATATCAGGTTTTTCAGCCTGTACCCGTAACCGAGGAAATATTCCAGTCCGACAGTATCCTGTTCGCAGACCCTCACCTTTCCGCTTGCGGGAAGGCGTCTGTCATATTTTGGAATCCCCCTGCCGGACGCCACGTCGCTGGCGTATGAATACATGATTGCACTTTCAATGAAGAAAGGAACGAACGGCCCTGTCTTTGGTTGAGGCATATCGCCGTAGCAGGCGGCTATTCTCGCCTCTTCCCTGGCGAAGATATAAGTCCGCATGGAAAATGAAAAAATGAAAACGCCGAGAAACAGGAGGAATATGAAAAGATTCCCAGATGTGTCTATGGAAGACAGTCTTATGTTTTTCATTTCTGAAAGTCTCCGGAAAATTTTATCAGTTGCGGGCATATCCGTCCTTTGATCAGTAATCAGCGGTCTACTGCGGTAGCCGCAGTAGACCGCTGATTACTGATTACTATTCTTTAGTTAAGTGAGGCTAATGTAAACCGCTCCAATAAAATTTGCCAGAACACTACAAGGGAAGATCTGGAAATTCACATTCGGTCCGCAGTGGCGGACGGAAGAAGTTTGAAAGTACAAAATCAGCAAACATTTACCTGCATAGAGCCGATCAGACGGTCGGCGTTCCCGGGAACACCCATGCTACTGCAAAAACGGGCAAGACACCTGTGCTACTACAAAGAGACAAAACATGCCTAGAAATCCCCGTATATTAATGAACCCGCTTGTTTTTTCGGGATAATACACTAAATATATGCGAAATAAAATTCGGGGGATCAGACAATGGGCGGAACGCATTTTGCAGAACTTAAGATTGACGGCAAGACCTTCAAATTTCCGATAGTTGTCGGAACAGAAGGCGAGAAAGCCATTGACATTTCAACTCTCAGGAAAGAGACCGGATACGTCACACTTGATCCGAGTTTCGCCAACACCGGGGCCTGCTGCAGTGAAATAACCTACGTAAACGGCGAGTGCGGAATACTGAGATACCGCGGAATCCCCATAGAAGACCTTGCTGGAAAAAAGCTCTTCATCGAGGTCGCATATCTTCTCCTGCACGGAAATCTGCCCACCGAGGATCAGTACAAACAGTTTTCCATACTTCTGAACGACCATTCGCTCCTGCATGAGGACATGAGGCACTTCTTCGACGGTTTCCCTAGGGGGTCCCATCCGATGCACATCATGTCCACGATGATAAACTCGATGGCCACATTCTATCCCAACGTGGATACGCTTTCACTCAGCGAGGATATTGACACCACTGCGACAAGGCTGATTTCAACATTCCGGACAATGGCCGCCTTCGCATACAAGAAGTCAATAGGGGAACCGCCAGTATATCCCAGATCGGACCTCTCGTATTGCGCCAATTTCCTGAACATGATGTTTGATTCCCCGGTCAAGCCGTACAAGATTGACCCTGAAATAGTTGACGTGATGAACCTGCTCCTCATAATCCATGCCGACCACGAGCAGAACTGTTCGACAACCACCGTGAGAACGATAGGGAGCGCGCAGGTCAATCTCTATGCGACCATTTCGGCCGGGGTGAGCGCATTGTCCGGTCCACTGCACGGGGGGGCGAACCAGGCAGTAATAGAAATGCTGAAAAAAATACACTCCGGCGGGCACTCTGCGGCGCAGTTCATCGAAATGGCCAAGAACAAAAACAACCCCCTGAAACTGATGGGGTTCGGGCACAGGGTTTACAAAAGCTATGACCCAAGGGCAAAAATCATAAAGGAGGCGACAAGAAGGATTTTAAAACGGCTTGAAGTCAAGGATCCCCTTCTCGACATAGCCATGGAGCTTGAGGCCAAAGCCCTTTCCGACAGCTATTTCATCGAAAAGAAACTTTATCCGAACGTTGACTTCTACAGTGGCATATTGTACAGGGCCCTCGGATTTCCGACCAATATGTTCACAGTGCTTTTCGCCCTCGGAAGACTGCCTGGCTGGATTGCCCACTGGAAGGAAATGGTCAGCGATGACAGCAGTAAAATAGTCCGTCCGCGCCAGATATACACCGGCAGGACGCTGACTCATCTTGAATGAAAGCAAATCTGAATTACATCGGTAAAAATATGAAATCAAACTCATCAGGCAAAGGGGAGCTGGAAGCTAAGATTAGCGAAGCCCTCATAAATTTTGAAAAAGAATATATGGGCCGCGGTCCGCTTGAGGCAAAAACCTATATAATAGATGATATCGTTCTTGTGAGGCTTAAAGGTGTCCTGACAAAAGCTGAACATCAATTGGCAGGCGCCTGTCAGAACAGCAGCGAGGGAAGGGAGCTTATAAAAAAAATGCGTCAGACGCTCATTGAAAAGGCCCGTCCCCTTCTGGAAGCCGTGATAGAAAACATCACCGGGCTCAAAGTTTTGAGTCTGCACACGGATATAAGCACTGTCACAGGAGAAAGAATTATCATATTCACCCTAGTTGAAACTCCAAGATTTTGAAGAACATCCTTTTTTTAACTTCGCTATTTCACTTGCAGAAAAACAAATTATTGATAAATTGAACATTGATTGCAGAATTGAGGGGGACGCGCTGCAGAGGCGTCTGCCGAAAATTATGCCCCGCACAAGAATCTTGTGCGAGATAAAGAGCTTTGAGTCAGGTTTTGGAATCTATATGACATAGGAGCCGAACTGAAAAATGGCTGGGATTCGCTAAACAGTGCGGATTCCGGCCATTTTTTATTGTATAATAAAAAAACAGGGGAAGTATAATGAAAGAGAAAAGCATGCCGCCGCTTGCGAAAGCGCTTAACGATGACATTGCCAATTCGGATAATTCCGCATTCGAAGTCCTGTCGGAAAAAGGGAGAAGGATATTTTTCCCTTCAAAGGGGATACTCGGGCAGTCGGCAGAAGCGAAAAAAACTGAAATAAACGCAACGATAGGAACGGCTTTCGAAGAGGACGGATCACCTCTGTGCCTTGAATGCATAGAGGAACTCATCAACCTTCCGTCCCAGTCATTATTATACACACCAAGTTACGGTCTGCCGGAACTCCGCGAACGATGGAGGGAGATGATTTTCGCCAAAAACCCCTCTCTCAAGAACAAGGAAATAAGCCTGCCGGTTGTCACCAGCGCGCTTACCCACGCATTAAGCGTCTCCGCCTATCTGTTTGCCAATGAAGGAGACAAGGTGATACTCTCGGATCTCAACTGGGACAATTACGAACTGATTTTCGAACAGGGGTTTGGCGCGGAACTTGAGACGTACAAGACATTTGAAAACAATGCTTACAACATCAGCGGGTTAAAGGCAAAACTTATGGAGCCGGGCGATAAGAAGATACTCCTCCTCAATTTTCCAAACAACCCCGGCGGATACACCCTGACAGAGGGTGAGGCATTGGAATTACGAAAAACTCTCCTTGCAGTAGCCGAAGCCGGCAAACATATCGTCGTAATACTCGACGACGCATATTTCGGACTCGTATATGAAGATGATGTATTCAAGGAATCGCTGTTCTCCCATATTGCCGACCTGCACAGGAATATACTGGCGGTAAAACTGGACGCCCCGACCAAGGAGGACTATGTATGGGGGCTCAGGACTGGGTTTATGACTTTTGGGACCAAGAATTCAACCCCGGCGCAGTATAGGGCACTGGAGGCGAAAGCCGCGGGCGTGGTCCGTGGTAGCATATCAAACTGTTCAAGCATCGGACAGCATATGCTCTTAAAAGCCTTCTCCAACGCATCCTACATTTCGCAAAAAGAAAATAAATATAGCATTCTCAAAAGGCGATATTTGAAAATAAAGGAAATCCTTGCCGCACATCCGGAATATCAGGAATCTTTTGTTCCCGTACCTTTCAATTCCGGTTATTTCATGTGCGTGAAACCTTTGGGGGTGGACGCGGAAGCGGTTAGGAAAAATCTTATCGAGTCATACGGAACCGGAGTGATTGTCCTGTCAGGTCTGATTCGAATTGCATTTTCCGCAGTGCCTTATGACAAGCTAGAACTTTTGTTCTCCAACATTGATGCATCGATAAGAAAGATCAAATGAAGAATACGCCTCAACTTTTTAAGAACAACCGGCAATGGGCTTCTAAAATAACAGAAGTCAATCCTGATTTCTTCCACAATCTGAAGAATCAGCAGGCTCCTGAGTATCTATGGATCGGATGCTCCGACAGCAGGGTTCCCGCCAATGATATCGTCGGATTGCTGCCGGGAGAATTGTTTGTGCATCGAAATATCGCCAACTTGGTCATTCATACTGACATGAATTGTCTTTCGGTTCTTCAGTACGCCGTTGACATCCTCAGGGTTAAGCACGTTATCGTCTGTGGTCATTACGGCTGTGGCGGAATAAAGGCCGCAATGGAAAACAAACCGCACGGCCTAGTCGATAACTGGTTGCGGCACATTCGAGACACCTGGCGCAGGAATCAAGTGGAATTAGAGATAATCCCTGATGAATCCGGAAGAAACAACAGGTTGTGCGAACTGAATGTGTGCGATCAGGTCATCAATGTCGGAAATACGACGATCATCCAGGATGCCTGGAGACGCGGACAGGAAACAACGATTCATGGCTGGATATATGATCTTGCCGATGGATTACTGAAGGATTTGGGTGTGTGCATCTCTTCATGCGAGGATTTGCATATTATGCATAAGGGGAATCTCTAAATAAATATTTGCAGGCGCAAATATATTATTACTTGTTTTTTTTTACTTCAATAGTAACTGTAACCGCCCTTAAGGGATTGTCGTATTTTATAATTTCAAATTCCGGAGGAATTTATTTATGATGGGTTGTCATTTGGGTAATTTATTCCAGGTCTCCGTGGCCGGAGGTTCATATCAGGAAGGACTTACGTCCGTAGTCCAGGGCGTTCCACCGGGAATGCTTCTTTCGGAACAGGAAATCTACGGTGATCTGCTTCTCAGGAAACCGGGGGCGGATGAGCTTTCATCCCCGCGGAAAGAACCGGATCTTCCGATAATCTACACGGGGCTGAACTCGTCCGACACAATTGAGAACGCCGGAAATAAAAACCATACAAATGGAACTCCACTTACAATTCTCATTCCGAACCTCGATCGACATGACATCCATGTCTGGCAGTATCAGAGCACAAACAGGACACCGCGTCCCGGACACGCATCATACGCCTCATTCATGAAATACGGACCGGACGACGATTCAATCGGCGCCGGAATATTCAGTGGACGCTACACCGCCACGATCGTATCCGCCGGATACATCGCTAAAAAAGTCCTGAAGGCCTGCGGAATTGAAGTCTTCTCCTATATAAAGGAAATGGCGGGAGTAAGTTGCAGAGATGTCGATTATTCAAAAGCGCTGAAATTCACAGACTCCTTCAAGAAAATGCGCCGCGACCTTGACCCGTTCTACCAGGAAATCTACGTCAAGAAGCGCATCACCATGGATATGCGCTTCCTCCAAAAGGCTGCGATATTCGCGGAAATCGAAAAGGAGATCGACGACATCAGGGCGAAAACACCGAAGATGGATGCGAAGACCGTATTGAAGAAATACGGTGTCCATCAGGTTGTTAACTGTCCGGACTACGATGCCGCGGAGGAGATGCTCGCGGAATGCAATAGAATCACGGCGACCGGCGATTCCTCCGGCGGCGTGGTCGAAGTTGTCGCGCTCGGCGTTCCGGTCGGACTCGGCGAACCGGTCTTCAAGAAACTCGACGCCGAACTCGGGAGAATGCTCGGTATCGGCGCCGTCAAAGGCGTCGAAATAGGTGCGGGATTCGCAGTGAAGGACATGACAGGCATTCAGTCGAACGACGCGATGAAGGCGGTCAAGGGCAAAGTCACTTTCCTGAGCAACAACGCAGGCGGAATCACGGGCGGAATCGCCACCGGACAGCCGATTGTAGCGAGGGTCACGGTGAAGCCGACACCGACGATTGACAAAAAACAGGTCACCATAGACAAATACACGCTGGAAAACAAGCCTCTCGCCGCGATTACCCGCCGCGACCCGACCATCGTAGGACGGATATGGCCTGTCGCGGAAAACTATACCGCCATCGTACTCCTCGATTATCTGATCGCCCATTACGGGTATCAGACTTTGAAAGATAAAATTTCAGTGAAACACTGAAATTTTATGACTATGGCAAAAAAAACTACCAGCGACAAAAAACTAGCGACCAGCAACCAGCGACTAGCGACTAGCAACCGCTCCTGCGGCAATTTCACCGCGCTGACACCTGACGTGATTGTTTCGGCAGTTGAAAAGGCGACCGGGAGAAACCTCGCCGGATTCACACATCCGCTCAACAGCTACATAAACCGGGTATATGAACTTCAAACCGCCGACCGCGAACGCATCATCGCAAAATTCTACAGGCCCGGACGCTGGTCGAAAAAAGCGATTCAGGACGAACATGGTTTCGTGGCGGAATGCGAAGCGGAGGAAATTCCAGTGGTCGCACCGTCAAAACTTAAGGATGGAAAGACTGTCGGGGAAGTTAACGGCATATTTTTCGCAGTTTACCCCAAGAGACACGGAAGGATATGGGAGCAGACTTCTGAGGACGACTGGAAACGGCTCGGCCGCGTAATCGCCAGGGCCCACATCGTCGGAAGCCGCAAGGAGGCGAAACACCGCATGCAGCTCCATCCCGAAGAAACAACCGCCGTAGACATCGCCCAGCTGATTGACGGAGGGCACATACCGCAGAGATACCGCGAATCCTTCGCCACAGTAGCCGACCAGCTCATGGAGTTGATACTCCCCCTTTTCGACGACTTTGAATACATCCGGGTTCATGGCGACTGCCATTCGAAAAACATCCTCCACAGACCTGATGAAGGACTTCTGCTTATCGACTTCGATGACATGCTCATGGGGCCGCCGGTACAGGACATGTGGATGCTCCTGCCGGGGCACGTTCTCGACTCCGGAACGGAACTCGACCTGATGATCAAGGGATACGGTGAATTCAGGGAGTTCGATGATAAGAGCAAAGTGCTCATCGAACCTCTCCGCGCAATGAGAATGCTTTATTTCCTAGACTGGATAAGCCGTCAGAAGGAAGACCCATGCTTCAGCACAAACTTCCCGAACTGGAATAATGACTCCTTCTGGTCCGAGCAGGTCAGGGAACTCAACCAGCAGTTCCAAAACGTAAAAGAATATATTGCTCAAAGAACTTAAGATATTTTGACAGGATAACAGGATTCCAAGGATATTTACAGCAAATTGCATTCATCAGGAAAAGAACGCGTCAGCAGAGTGCCGTTCTCTTTAATTGCAACTTAATCCAGTTTATCCAGTCATCCTGTCAGAAAATACAATCTCCTGTACGAACAAGTTAATTAATCTGGTGTCGGTCCGTGGCAAAAACTCTTAAAAAACTCAAAGCTGTTTTCCTTGACCGGGACGGAACTGTCATCGATGACCGCGGCCATCTGAAGAGTCCGGATCAGGTGATCTTCTACCCTTTCACATTTGAGGCGCTAAAACTTCTCCAGAAAGATTTCCTGCTTTTTATTGTCACCAACCAGTCTGGAATCGCAAAAGGCCTGATCGGGAAAGAGGATGTGGAAAAAGTAAATCAGCACGTCCTGGATGTCCTTGGAGATAATGGAATAAAAATAACAGAAGTTTATTACTGTCCGCACAACCGGGAAGATGACTGCAAATGTATCAAACCGAAAACGTATTTCCTCGAAAAGGCCTCTGAGAAATACGGGATCGATCTTGCGGAATCCTTTGTGATAGGCGATCATCCGCATGATGTCGAATTCGGCATGAACGCCGGAGCAACCGGAATTTTCGTATTGACAGGCCACGGTTCGGGCCATCTCGATGAAGTCCAAGATGACTGGCCCGTCGCCGCAAACCTCCTCGAAGCCGCGAGAATGATACTCAAGTAGCACAGGCAAAAATACATGTGCTCATTTTTTTAATTCGTTTTGAATCATGTCGCCACCCTACGGGGACTCTTTATTATTCTAATTTCTCATTCCCAAGGCTCCCGCCTTGGGCTACAATTACGGTTAAGAATCGGAAAAAAGTAGATTGCCCCAAATTCAAATTATTTATTGATGAGCCCGCCGCGGCGGACGAATCTTTGGACTGCGGAGCCCCTGCTTCGCTTTGAATTCAGCAGGCGGCGGGAAGAATAATCAGAACCAATGCAAAGCGGCACATAAGCGCCGCAGTCCAAAGTCAGGCCAAGACGCCTGACGGAAGACAATAAATACAAGAGACAAATTCTCAACCAAACTATTTCTCTAAACCTCGTGGACTCGGCGGGAGAATTTAGCGTTATCCCAAAGAACAGGAATGATTGAATCGGTGCATTTCTTATGATATATTCAGGATAAATGGAGGAGATTATTTATGATTACACAAACATTGAAAATATTTGAGGCGGCCGAGAAGCTTCCGCCTATAGAGAAAATAGAGCTTATTGAACATCTTTTTTTCTCCCTTGATTCAAAAAGTGAAAGGGAAAGAATAGACAAACTCTGGGCTGATGAGGCTGAAGACAGGTTATCGGCATACGAACGAGGTGAAATGAAATCTGTTCCGGCCAAAGAAGTTTTCAGAAGATTGGAATCAAAAAGAAAATGATGAGAATTGAATTCCTTGAAGCTGCTGAATTTGATCTGGCCGAAACAGTCGCATATTACAATATGGCGCAGGGTAATCTGGGTTATGAATTTCTTGACGAGTTTAAAAGAACCCTAATAAGAATCATTGACTTTCCGGACGCGTGGCCTACCGTGTCAAAAAGAACCAGAAGATGTCAGACAAATAGATTTCCTTATGGGGTCATTTACAGAAGTAATGCTGAAGTTCTTCTTGTCATCGCAGTAATGCACCTGCATTCCGAACCTGAGAAATGGAAGAAAAGAATTAAGCCAGGATAACAAAATGGTACTGGCAACTTCGCTTCGCTCGTCGCCAGACCATGACGTTAGGCGATAAAGAAATAAATGAAGACGATGTATTGACAAACGGCACACATTGCCTTATATTACCTCCATGAAAAACATACGATGGGACGAGTCTAAGAATGAATGGCTCAAACGGAATCGCGGATTGGGATTTGAGCGAATCGCTGTATTGCTTGAGCAGGGACAAGTTTTGGATGTCATAGACCACCCTGACCAGAAGAAATATCCCAACCAGAAAATATTGATAGCCGAAATCGACGGATATGCGTGCCTTGTCCCATACGTGGATGATGAAGAGGGTGTGTTTTTGAAAACAATTATACCCAGCCGGAAGGCGACTAAAAAATACTTGAGGAAACAAAAATGAAAAAACAAACAATGGATTTGGAAGAAAAAGAAGTTCTGGAATCATACGACCGCAACGAATGGCGCCCGATACAAGCAAAAAAGGCTGAAATCGCCAAATTGCAGCATTATGCCCGTAATACGCTCCAGAAGAACAAACGGATCAATATTCGCTTAGCAGAAAGAGATCTGGCTGGCATCCAAGCCAGGGCGATTGAGGAAGGAATGCCCTATCAAACACTAATTTCGAGCATCCTGCATAAATATCTCTCTGGCCGTTTGACAGAAAGAAAAACAGCCTAACGATTTCCATGCATCCAACCGCTGCTCCGCGCGGTGGATGAGGGCAGAGCGTTGTGTGTAAATGACGAACAAACAAAAAAAACGAATGTTAAATGTTCTGATATCGATTTCCCTTTATATACTGATTACATCTTTGATAGCGATAATGGGCCATATCGATTACTTAAGAGTCAAAAATGGTAAAAAACCCATCTTCACAAATTCTGGAGACGCCTATACTGATGGCGGAAGCGTTAAGTATTATGGACTATGTTATTCAATTATGAGTAATCATAGTTTTAGTAAAGCCCCTCGTCCTGAATGGGCACGTAGTAACGTGTGGGCATACGATATTGGGCCAGAAATCACTTTTATTCCTTATGTTTGTCCATGGTGGAAAAACAGATCAGAAGTTAAAACTGTAATAGACGAAACGCGCAAAAGAGAATGGGAAAACAATAAATAACACAACTAACGGCTACTCATGACAGTCTTCAGCTGCACGAGAGTCTAGGCGGCGTTAGGATAAAAAGAATATGATCAAATTTATCCGTGAATCCGAGATACCTGAATTTTCAGGAAAAACTTGGCGAGAGAAAGGTGCACTTCGGCGTTTAGCAATACAAAAAAACAAGTCTATCTACTGGATAACTATTATTTCTGGAGCATGCTTTGGTGTTTCTATTGCACTTTTTTTTCTTGCAGCAGAGCTTCTATCTTTGAAATATTTGCATCGCAATATCAATTTGATTTCATATCTTATTTTGTTATTTGCTATTTCTATACCAAGCTCTTATTTATTTGAGCGGGTTATTATCAATCCCAAAATAAAAAAATATTTTGAAGACAAAAAAGGAAATCCTAACTAAAACCGCTTCATGTAATCCGTCTTCGCCGGATACATGAGCATATCGTTAGCATGATGGAGAGAAAAATGAAAAAGTCATTAGTCATTATTTTATCGTTCTTATTAATCTCCAACTTATTTTCAGAGACAACTAAGAAAACAGGCTGGGAAGAAGACGGTTTGAAGGGGAACGTCAAAGAAAGGACTGTGATTCAATATACTGTTACGAACAATTCTGGTGAAGATGTTAAGAAAATAAAAAGCAAATCCATTTACAGGTATGACGACAAGGGCGATCGTGTTGAATTGATACAGAATGATTCTCCGGGAATTACCTCTCCCGATGTCCATGAGGAGAAGGGTGATATGGTTCAAAAGGGTGAACCGTCGACATGTGTTGCAGGTGAGACCCTGAAAAGTAAAAATGATAAATCCCGTAAATATATTATAAAATATGACAATATGGGCAATAGGGAAACGGAAAATTATGTAAACGGGAAGTTAAGGCTGAAGGCAAGGGAAGTTAAAAGTGAAGTCGGAAGTGAAGACAAGAAATTTTATGCCGTCTACAGTGTTATCAAGCTTGTTGAAGAGACAAACTTTAATGGCAATGGCGATTTAACAGAAAAATCCATTTACAAGTATGATAATACGGGCAATGAGATTGAATATGCCGTATACGACGGAAAGGAAAAGTTGACAAGAATTACGGAAACATCATACACGTTCTATTGAGTTGATAATATAAGCAAAACAATTCTGGTTCTGGCAAACTCGCTCCCTTCGACAAGCTCAGGGCAAGTCGCTCGGTGCTAGACCATAGGCGTTGAATATCCTATTTCCCGTCTGAAGTTATTTTTAATCGAGCCCTAATCATTTTCCGGAGGAGGAAATGACTTGAATTCCTCTTCCTTCAAAACTTTTCCCGGAATACGGATACGCATTGCGGAAAACATGTTGGCGAAGGCGATGAATGCGCCGAGGAGGAAGACATATTGGAATCCGAAAAGGTTCCAGATAAAACCGCAGGCGAAGGCGATTCCGATCGAGAATACGTGGTCAATCGAAACCCCCATCGTGAGTGTGGGTGCGACATGAGACGGATGGATTGCGATCTTCTTAAGATACGTCGCACGCGCCATGCCCGCCGATATCATGAGCATGTCTATCACAAAGCAGACAGCCGCGATTACGTAGGCCGTGTTCCCGTCCGGAAAAACACTCTTCGCAAATCCGTATCCGAGACAGACAAACACGAGTGTTACCGCTTCCGAAACAAGGACGAAACGTTCCCCCATCCTGTCGATCATCCATCCCAGGAACGGCTGGAAAACAATTCCCGCAACGCCTCCAAGTATGTAAAGCCAGGCAATGGTGTATGTGGGTTTATCAAAGACCGTGACAAGCACCCACGGGGCGAATGTGATAAATATCTGTTTGCGGGTTCCGAAAAGGATGCTCAACCAGTAGAAGAGCCTGTATTCCCTATGCAACTTCAGATGGAGTGTCTTCTTATGCGCATGAACCGGTGTCATCCCCATGAAACAGCCGGAAGCGACAAGAAGCGTCGTCGCCGCAATGATGAATGACATCGCAAAACTGAAATGCATATATTTGAAACCGACATAGACCAGCAGGCATCCGGCGAGCGACGCGATATTGCGGACACTGCTGAACTGCCCCAGTCTTCGTCCCTCCTGCCCCTCATGCGCCAGCTCCATGCCGATGCTGTTCTGGAGCGCGATGAAAAGGTGCTGTCCCAGGCTCATGATGAACAACCAGGCGAGCATGGCGGAAAATACGGATCCGCAGAACGCAAGAAGGACAAGTCCGACAGCCTGCAATATCATTGCGAAGGCCGCAAGCCGCCTGCCTGGCAGGAAGCAGAGCAGTGCGGATACGAATACTACGGAAAATCCTGGCAGTTCACGCGGAAGTTCAAGCACGCTTCTCTTCAGCCCGCCGATCTTATATGTCTCACTGAGGAAATTATTGAAAGTGGATTCGACTATCTGCCCTGCGAACCCGATTATCGCAATTGCAATTACGAACAGCCATACGTCCCGGTGGACATTGGAGAGCCGACTTGATATTTTACTTAACATTATCCTCACACCGAATTGCATTTAATAGAAAAGGAACGCGTCAGCAGAGTGACGCGGCTACAGCCCGGATTTGTTGTAGCCACGGCACTCTGCTGCCGTGCTCTTTGATTATAACATACGCCCTATGAACGGGAGATTCCTGTAATATTCGTTGTAATCCAAGCCGTATCCGACCACGAAAACGTCTGGAATCTCAAAACCGGTAAAATCCGCTTTCAACGGGATCACCCTTCTCGAAGGCTTGTCGAGCAGGACACATGTCCGTATGTCTTTAGGACGGCATTTTCCAATACCCGACATGACTCCGGCCAGCGTCCTTCCGGTATCCAGTATGTCATCCACGATGAGCACATGCCGGTTTCCGATGTCGACTTTGATGTCAATGCCGATTTTTATTTTCCCGGAACTCTTGGTTCCCTTATAGGAGCTGGCGTTTACGCTGTCTACTCGTATTGGAAGTTTTATACTCCTGATCAGGTCCGCCGCAAAAACAAGCGCACCGTTGGAAACAAAAATAACCGTGAGGTGTTTTTTCCCGTAACATGCGGATATTTCCCTTCCGAGTTCGGCGACCCTTCTGCGTATCCGCCTTTCAGAAATCAGTGTTTTCACTTCCCGGAGTTTCATTTCCCCGACCTCGTGATTATCACCCAAAAAAGCAGTATCAGCGTACCGATGACCGAAACCAGAAAGATATTTATTATCTTCATGGGAAAAGGAGGCCTTGCAGATACAACATGTCCACCGCCTGTCGTCAGGGATCTTGATTCCAAATCGGATGCCGGCAAATTTTCACCGGGAAAAACATCGTCCATGCTGAAATTGCCGCTGAAATCCCTGAGAGCCGGGAGTTCTCCGTCAACTGACAGCTTATTGCCGGCAAATCCGTCCCAGTTCACTGACAAAAGCAAGGCTGTTCCAAGATTCAACTCCTTCTCGCTGTCAACACTTCGCACGGAGAACAGCTCAACTATTTTCCTTATGCCCTCCCTGTCAACTTCATCGCCTGCCAACAGTCCTGAAATCTTTCCTCTTCCATGAATCGGAACAAGCACCGGTTCATTGCTTACGTTCATTATTTCAGGTTCCATGTCGTTGAGAATCTTTAAAAGGAACTTCTCGTCCGCATCATCACGGGAAATTCTTATTATTGACATTCCGGCGGGTTTTCCGGGTTTGATTTCCAGATTCTTCCCACCTGTCTCCGCCTGAACAGGAATCTCATTGCCCAAAGGATCAGATCCGATCTTCCTTATTTCTTCCGAAAGCAGATTCAATATCCTGTAATCCTTGTAATCAATCCCTGATTCAACAAAAAGCCAGACAGCGGATTCCCCCTTGAGCAGTCTTCTTGCTATTTCCCTGCGTGCAGGCGACTCGGCTATGATATCGGCTTCTTCGGGAGTCATGTATCCGGCCCACAACGGGTTTTCCACATCGGAATTCTCCGGGAAATAAATTACCGTGAAAGGGAATTTTTCAGGTTTCAGCATTTTCAGCAACTCCGCCGTATTCCCGTCGATATTGGATTTATCGGCCATGTCAATTTTCCCGAGTGAAATGTTCAGGGATTTTATCTTCTCAACGATTTTGGCCCGGATTGCCCTAACCCCCTCATCCGACTCGACCGGATTGCCCGCATCATGAATCACAAGCGCACGGTAATAGTCCGGCTTCCATTTTCCGGGACCTTCCTGATTGACCGCAGGCGCGGCGGACGGCGGTTCCGCGAATGCGAAAATACCGGTCAACAGCAAGATGCCGGAGTGAAACAATATTGTTAAATTTCTCATATTCAGCCTACCTGGACTTATTCCACTCATCGTTTGCGAATTTCGCAGATGACAAGTTCTCTGCCTCTGTCAAAAATACTGGAGAAACGATAAAATCTTCAAACTCAACGTTAAATTCCGCCGCAAAACCTTTAATCAGTTCTTCCGACAATCTGTTCCGGTTCCCCCCCGACACATCCATCGATATGCTGCCCTGGTGGAGTATCCCGTTCCTCGTCCGTCTCTGGGCCGCACCCGCCATCTTGCGGTTTTCGCAGATGACATCATATTTTGTCGGAGTCACAAAACATTTCATAGTCGCCCTGTCCGGAACAGCAGCAGAGGAACCGGAAAGTTCCCCGTGTTTCCCGAAAGCCGACATCGCCCTCAACACGGCCCTATGAAAAACATGATAGCTCTCGACCCTGTCAAGACTTTCAATCGGATGCGAGGCCGGAACAACGACGGTATAGGTCAGATCATTGTCATGACAGACGATTCCGCCACCGGTGGGACGGCGAACAATGGAATATCCGATTCCCTCCGAGACTGCGCCGTATTTCTGTGAATAGCCAATTGAGATGGAAGGTCTGTCCCAGCCGTAAATCCTCACCAGAATCCTACCTTGAAGAAACTCCGGCCTTTCAAGCAGAAGCTCATCAAGCGCCATATTTAAAGATGGCGGCCTGTCGCAATCCCGCCAGATGTGCCATTTTTCATTCATGTAAACGCTTGTTCAGATATTTTTCAGTTTTCCTTAGCACGGATTCCAGATCGGGGACGATTCCGGAAACCGGCGAATATGATTTCAAAAACATTCCGGCCGTTTCACCATGATTGAGGATTTTTCCGAACTTGGCTCCCAGCTCGATGAACGAGGAGACAGTCCTTCCCAATTCTGATGCGCGCAGGTTTTCACCTATTGGTTTCGACCTTATGTCAACGCTGTCGAGATCCCAGAACCCGAACGAGAATTCCCCTCCCCTGCCTTTGCTGACAAAAATATTGCTGAGTTTCATATCTCCATGATAAACTCCGGAGTCATGCATCTCCGCCATCATGGATGCAATCGAGTCCGCATAGAGTTTCTGAATTTCCCTGCGACCGTACATGATTTTGCAGAAATCGATGGTTGATACTATCCCTGGGACGGATTCAGCAATGAGATAGGCGGACGTGAGCACACCCGCAGTCCGGCTTGCGATTGCCGCAATGGGCCTGGGCGTAGGAATCCCGCTCATCTCCAGATGCCACGCGGCCCTCCAGGTGCGAAAGGGCTTGGCACTGCTGAACATATATTTGAGTGTATATCTCAATCCTTTGTTATTGTATCTTTTGATAAAGACGGCAGTGCCGTCGGAAAGTGTTGCGATCCCGGCTTTAGTGCTTCTTGAATCTTTGATGATATGCGCCGCATCAAGATATTTTTCCAGATTTTCCAGACAGTCATGGATGGCCGGCGAATCGGCGCTCCTGCGTATGATTACCAGATTCACACCATGCGCAATTTTCAGAAAATCCGAATTATTGTCAAAACAGTATCCTGCCGACAGTTTGTCTTTCATGGGAAAACCCTTCAATAAATTCCAAAGTTTGCAAATATCCTATTCCAAGGTAAACTAATCCGCAAATTCAAAAATTAAACACAGATTTGATTATATGGAAGAACTTGTCATCGCCGGAAAAAAATTTAAGACCAGGCTGTTTCTCGGCACTGGCAAATTCTCGTCGTCAAAAGAACTGCGCTCAGCCATAAAAGCCTCGAAAACGGAACTTGTCACTGTAGCCCTCCGCAGAGTCGAACCCGGCAAACGCGGGGACAATATACTTTCCGCAATAGACAGTTCCGTGACGGTGATGCTCAATACAAGCGGAGCCAGAAACGCGGAAGAGGCTGTGCGAATTGCAGATTTCGGAAAATCCGCAGGGTATAAATGGATAAAACTGGAGATACATCCGGATCCGCACTACCTTCTGCCGGATCCCATTGAAACACTCAAGGCCGCAGAAATCCTCGTCAAAAAAGGATTCATTGTCCTTCCCTATATCAACGCAGACCCCGTCCTTGCAAAAAGACTGGAGGATGTCGGAGTACATGCCGTCATGCCACTAGGCTCTCCGATCGGGAGCAATCAGGGTCTGCAGACTGGGACCATGCTCAGGATCATAATCGAACAGTCCCTCATTCCCGTCGTGATCGACGCCGGAATAGGTCTTCCATCACATGCCGCCGCCGCCATAGAAATGGGGGCTGACGCAATACTCGTCAATACCGCAATCGCCGCCGCCGGGAATCCCGCACTCATGGCGGAGGCATTCTTCATGGCCGTAACCGCCGCTGAAAAGGCGATAAAAGCCGTTCCCCCGTCCGCAATAGGAAAAGCCTCACCCACATCGCCAATGGCGATTTTCTGAAGATATATTTTTCAAAATTGAATCTTTTTGAAAAATATATATTACATGATCTTCAGACCCGGCAGATCCTGGATGTCCACGACTCCCGCCACTTTGCCATCGGCGTCCACGGCTATTATGTCGTCAATATGTTTCTTTTCCAGGATTTTAAGGACTTCAACGGCTAGATCCGTCGATTTCACAAACGTCGGATTCTTTGTCATTACGCTTGAAACCGGCTTGTTGAGGATCGCAAGATCGTTTTCGACATGTCTGCGGAAATCGCCATCGGTGAAGATTCCGAGCAGCCTGCCCGCCTTGTCGACCACTACGGATGATCCGCTTCTTGATGCGGTCATTTTCAGCAGAGTCTCCTTGACGCTCGCATCCGGCGAAACCATCGCAAGCCGTTCGCCTGTCCTCATGATGTCGGACACGCGGAGCGTTACAGCCCTTCCGATGGATCCTCCGGGATGGCGATGTCCATAATCTTCCCTTGTGAACCCGCGCATTTCAAGCAACGTCATCGCCAGCGCATCGCCTACGGCGAGAAGCGCGGTTGTCGTTGTCGTAGGGGCAAGATTGAACGGACAGGCCTCCTGCGGGACCGTCATGGAAATGACAATGTCGCTCCACTGCGCCAACTTTGAGTTGGCATCACCCGTAATCGATGCGATCGGTATATCAAGGCGTTTTGCGGATGGAAGTATTGCAAGGAGCTCTTCGGTTTCACCGCTGTAGCTGAGGGCTATCAGGATGTCGTTTTTCTGAAGTATCCCAAGATCCCCATGCATCGCCTCTACCGGATGCATGAATACGGCAGGTGCTCCGGTGCTTGCGAGAGTCGCAGCTATCTTGTGTCCGATATGACCACTTTTCCCGACGCCGCTCAAAACTATTTTTCCGCCGCCATCAAGTATTTTTATGCAGGTATTGACAAGCGATACGAACTCTACGTCCAGTTTATCCCTGACGCTTTCCAGCCCTTTGATTTCTATGTCAAGAACTTCCCGCGCTTTTCTGATTATATTGTCCATTTTATTCCAATTTCAGGTTACAAGTTCCAAATTGCGTATGCCAATTTTTAGAGGTTCCTTAAATCTAGCTTGCAAAACGGATTTCCGCCAGTAAAATCTGAAGTCTGGATAAATAATCTCCTGATGTCCGTTATGTCCCCGCCGCAAATGGAGCGGCAGTACTAATGGATTCCATGCCGGTCGTGTTGGCCGGAGATTCTTTATATTTTGAATTTTAATTAAGGAGGTAATATCATGTATGTGGGAAGGATAGTCGCAATAGGGAAGACACCGGACGGGAAGTCCGCCGCAATGTACCGTGTTTCCTCGCGTTCGTTTCCGAACCGCGAGGCGCGCATGAAAAACGAAACCGTTTCAATCATGCCCCGCAAAGGATTCGAGGATGATTTGAACAAGAATCCGTATATCGCCTACAACTGCATCCGGCTAGCCGGGAATTTTGCGGTGGCGACAAACGGGTCGCACACGGATCCGGTCACCGAGAAAATACTGTCAGGCATGAACGTCAGGGACGCTCTCGCACTCAGCATGCTCGCCCTCGACTATGAAAAAGACAGTTTCAACACCCCGCGGATTTCGGCGGTTGTCGAGAAAAATTCAGATCTCGGCTGGCTTGCCATCGTGAAAAAAGGTTCAATCCATGTTACAGAATTCAAACTCGAACCCGGAACCCTATATTACGTCGCCACATACGAACATACTGTGCCGTGCTCGCATTATGCGGACGCAAAATTCAACGCCGGCAATGCCGAATCGGCCTGTGAATACATAATAGGAAAAGGCGTATTCGCCGAACTGGAAAATCCGGTGACATCCGCGGCCGCCGTAGAATCCGGCAATGGATTCGAACTTGCGGTAAAGACCGTGAAATAAAATATTAGAAAAGGTTGTTATCGGAATATCTCTTGTTGGAGTTCACAGCTTCAGCGTGTACAACTTCTGGCATTTTGAATACTAAGACACACTAAAGTTGTGAACTCCAACTTAAGGGCAATCAGCAGAGAAAAGTTCATCTTGAAAGTTATACGACGTTACCAGGCACATAATCTGCTTGAGGTAATTGCAAAACGCAAGAAACGGTCTTGACAAGCCTTGGTCGCACGCCACGGCGCGTAAACCTTTGGCGCCGCCATAGGCGGGTAAAAAAGCACCTCCAAGCCCGAAAATGGCGTAAAAATAGAGGGACGCGTTTGTCGCGTACGCAGTTTTGCAATTGGCTCTGCACATTTGCATTAATCCGTCAGTCTTATAAAACAATAGCATTATAAACATATGTCAAAAACAAGTAATGATTTATTGAAGCAGCTCAACCCTGAGCAGGCTAAGGCGGTTGCGGTCATAGACGGACCGGTTCTCGTCTTTGCAGGCGCTGGCACCGGCAAGACCCGCGTCATCACATACCGGATTGCAAACATGATCCTGCACGGCATAAATCCTGCGAACATCGCAGGCATGACCTTCACGAACAAAGCCGCCGGAGAAATGAGGGAGCGTCTCGACAGGCTTGTCAACAGGGAGGAGTCAAAACAGGTTTTCCTCGGCACTTTCCACTCATTCTGCGCGAGAGTGCTGCGGAAGGAGATAAGAGTACTCGGATTCGGGACCAATTTCACCATCGCCGACGATTCCGACCAGTTCGGGGTCATGAAACAGGCGATCGCCGAGGCCGGTTTTGAAAAAACAGACCTGAGCGCGGAAGCCTGTATTGCACGCATAAGTCACGCCAAGGGAAAAATGCTGACCCCTCAGGACATGAGCAAAACTGCGGAACATGAAATCGAGTCGAAAATCGCCCAGGCATATGACCGCTACATGCAGATTCTCCAGAACCAGAACATGCTGGATTTCGACGACCTCCTGCTGTTCACTGTCAGGCTCTGGCAGGAACATCCCGACATCCTGGAAAAGTACAATGAAAAATACACGCATATCCTGGTTGACGAATATCAGGATACGAATTTTCTCCAATTTCAGCTGGTCAAGCTCCTTGCCGGAAAAAAGAAAAACCTCTGCGTGGTAGGTGATGACGACCAGAGCATCTACGGATGGCGTGGCGCCGACATGAAAAACATCCTTGATTTCCCGCGCCACTTCCCGAAGTCCAGGGAAATAAAACTGGAGCAGAACTACCGGTGCACGAACAACATCCTCAAGGCGGCGAATTTCGTGATCAAAAGGAACATGGAAAGATGCGAGAAACAGCTGTGGTCAAAATGCGGCGACGGAGAGAAGATAAAAATCATCAAGGCGGAAAGCGATGAGGATGAGGCGAAATATATTGCAGACGCGATTCACGACACAATCAGTTCAAATCCCGGAACCAAGTACAATGATTTCGCGGTGCTCTACCGTTCAAACCACCAGTCGCGCCTCTTTGAAAACGCGCTCAGGGATTCAAGGATCCCGTACAGGCTGATCGGTTCGCGGTCGTTCTATGAGAGGCGCGAAATCCGCGACGCCATCGCATATCTGAAACTCGCAGTCAATCCCAAGGATGACCAGAGTTTTCTAAGGATACTCGGAGTTCCTCCGCGGGGAATCGGAGACAAGGCGATAGAGCATTTGAAAAAACTACAGCACATCTGCTCGTTACCGTTCACAGAATTGATCGGCAACGAGGATTTCCTCGCCCATGTCGGGGGCAAAGCAGCCTCTGGCTCAAAAGGCATGTATTCTACGCTGAAAAAATGGCGTGGCACTTTCTCCGAACCCGGAAACCTATCTGATAAAACCCTCGGTTATTTCAAGGATCTCAACTTCATTGAAGGGATCATGAAACTCTACAAGGACAGGGAAGAGGCTGAAAGACGCAGGGACAATATCTACGAACTCATCAATGCAATCGCATCCTTCGTGAAAAATGCGGAGGTCATCCCCACCCTACAGGATTTCCTTGAAGTCTACGCCCTTTACGACGACAGCGACAAGGTTGAGGAGGAAGACAAAAACTCAGTGACCCTGATGACGGTTCATGCCGCCAAGGGACTTGAATTCTCTTTCGTTTTCGTGCCCGGAATGGAATATAACATTTTCCCGCATGAGAGGGCTGTCCAGGAAGGCAACACCGAGGAGGAGCGCAGGCTTTTCTATGTCGCCCTCACTCGAGCCAGAAAAAATGTGCACTTAGTTTATGCCCGCATACGGATGAAATACGGAAAAACCGCCATTCAGCGCCCCTCCTCCTTCCTTTTCGAACTTCCCGATGAAATCTCGGAAAGACTGGATTCCAGGACCGCCTTCAAGCCGATGGGCAAGGATGAGTTGAAAGACGCATGGGCCGCTCTCTACGCAATCGGCGCCCAGACAAAACAGCAGCAACCGTAATCCAAAACCGGTTATTTCTCGGAAAAGCCGAAACGCCTTCTGATTCCGGCAACCCAATTTTCGATCTGAAAATACAGGCACGGGACTAGGACAAGGGTCAGGAGCGTAGACACGCTCAGTCCGTAAATCACCACGATCGCCATGAGCCGCCAGTACTGGCTTGATTCGGTGCCGGAGGTGAAAGTGGGGGGGAACGTGTGAAAATCTATGCTCCAGCCCACAGCCATGGGAATCAGCCCGAAAATAGTCGCGGCGGCCGTCAACACCACGGGGCGCAGTCTGAATTTCCCGGCGCTGACGGTCGCATCATAAGCGTTCATCCCCCTCCTCTCCTGGAGCTTGATGCAGTCGATGAGGACGATTGCGTTCTTCACCACAACCCCGAGAAGGCTTATGATGCCGATTCCGGTCATGACGACGCTAAACCTCATCTGGTGGACTATCAGTCCGGAGAAAACTCCGATGAACGCGAGCAGGACGGTTGTCATGATTATCCCGGGCACGAACACGGAATTGAACTGGACAATCAGGATTATGATTATGAGGAATACGGCAATCCAGAACGCCTTGAAGAGGAACATCGCAGCCTCCTTCTGATCCTCGTCGTCGCCCCTGTACCTGAAATTATAGCCTTCCGGCAGGGACATCGCCGCCAGCTCCGCCTTTATCTTCGCGAGCACTTCATCGACCCCGAATCCTCCGCGAACATCGGCGTCAATGGTGATCGTCTTCTTCATGTTCTTCCTGTTGATCGTCCCGTAACCGCTGGTATATTCAAAACGTCCGAGGCTTGAAAGCGCGATGGGACTCTTGTCGGGAATCGGAATAAGCATGTTCAGGAGGGCGTTCGTATCAACCCTCTCGGTGTCGGGCAGTCGGATCGTAATATCGTAATCGTCCTCCTCCTCACGGAATTTGCTCACGTTGAATCCGTTTATCGCTGTCCTGATGAACAGGGCTATGCTTCCCGTGTCAAGTCCGAGGAGGGCCGCGCGGTTCCTGTCCACCACGAACTTCAACTCCGGCTTTGCGCTGTCATAGTTGTCGCGCAGGTCGGCGATTCCAGGCACGGTTCCAATCCGCTTCTCAGCCTCCTGCACCATCTTGACGAGTGTCGGATACTCCTCTCCTGAAACATCTATGCTTATCGGGGCGTCTGACTGCGGCGGGCCATCCTTTTCCTTTCTGACGATTATTTCTACGCCTGCAAATCCCTTCTGCATTTTCCTTATCTGCGGCATGATTCTTCCGACAATCTCCGAAGGGCAGGCGATCTCGATTTTCTTCGCATCCACGCCCTTTCCGCATACCACTTTTACGGGACAGTCTATTTTCTCCTCCTTGAAGAGCGACTCGAAAAGAATCCTGAGTCCGACGGCGTCATTCTGCGAATTCCGCGGAATCATCAGTCTCAGACAGTTCCCGTTCTCCGGTGCGGAGTTCGCAATCCCGTAATCGGGAAAACCGTTTATGTCAAAACGCATCGCGTCGATCACGTCAGACGACCTGTATTTCCTCTCCTTCATGTCCCTGAACTCTATGGAGAGCGTCGCAAGATGGGTGCCGGACGTACCTCCGGTGAAAAGGCTTCCCCCGCCGCTGCCGACCGTGGTGAGCGTGTAGCGGATATCCTCATATTTGCCGAGCCTCTCCTCTATCTCGGAAACGAGACGGTCTGTTTTCCTTATCTCCGTAGCCTCCGGATATTTCACCCTGACCTCCGCCCTGCGGGGATCGACATCCGGAAAAAGATCTATTCCGAGCTGAAACTCGACATAGACGAGCAGGGACGCCAGAAGAAGAAGCACTCCAAGCCCAATAACCAGCAGGGGATATTTCAGACAGTCCCTTATGACATATTCGTATATGCCGATGATCTTCGACCCCGTACGGTCCAGATATCTGCGCCCCCTCGAGAAGATATTGTTTCCAGAGGCCTCCTTTTTCGGTTTCACAAAAATCGAACACACCGCCGGATTGAAGATCATTGCGACTATCAGGGACGCCGACATGGTCACAGTCACTCCCAGCGGAATGTAGAACATGAACTCGCCCGTCACATCCGGCCAGAACATGAGGGGGATGAATGCGGCGAGAGTCGTAAGAGTGGAAGTTATGACGGGCCAGGCGACCTCGTCGGTGCCCAGCGTGCTCGCTTCAAGCGCGGACATGCCGAGACAGCGGTTGCGGTAGATGTTTTCGACAATCACCACAGCATCATCCACAAGCATGCCAGAAGCGAGGATGAGACTGAAAAGAAGAACCGTATTCAGCGACGTTCCGTAGGCATAGAAGAAAATGAATCCTATGAGCATCGAGAAAGGAATTGCAAGAGCCGCGAATATGCTGTTCCTTATCCCCATAGTAAGAGGCAGTATTATCAGAATGAGTATCAACCCTGTCAATATGCTGTTCTCAAGCTCCCAGATCATGCTGAGGGTATCCTTGGACAGATCAGAGGTGACCGTGTATTTGATACCGCCCGGAAGTTTCCCGCTGTTCTTCTCAAGTATCTCCTTCACCTTGTCAACCATGTTCATGATGTTCGCGCCGGAACGCTTCTGTACCATCAGGGACACGCATGGCTTCCCGTTGATTCTCGATATGCTTGAAAGATCCTTGTATGTGTCGGTGACCTTGGCGATGTCGGTGAGATAGATGGGGTTGCCGTCCTTTACCAGCAATATGAGATTGTTTATGTCTTCAGGCTTTACGAACTCGCCGGGAATCCTTATCTGGAACTTGCCTCCGTCCATTTCGATATTGCCGCCGGTGACCGTCGAATTCTCGTTCCTGATGAGATTCACAAGGCTCGCGCCGGAAATCCTGTAGGTGTTGAGACGCCGGATGTCTATCTCCACGCGAATCTCGCGCTCGCGGTCACCGAATATCTTCGCCTCCAACACTCCAGGAACCGCCTCCACCTGCTCCTGTATGTCCTCGACAACCTTCTTCAGGAGCCTGAGACTGTCGTTGCCGTAGAAGGCAACTGTCAGGACAGGGATGTCGGTGCTGAGGTTAACTTCGCTCACGGTCGGATCCGATTTGAGATCGTTCGGCAGATCCGACTTGGCGAGGTCGACCTTGTCCTTGACCTTCTGGACGGCGCTGTCTATGTCCTGCTTCGGATAAAATTCGATTGTGATGTTGCTGAAGCCCTCCACGGACACGGACGATATCTCCTTGACATTGTCTATGCCCTTGAGCTTCTTCTCAAGCTTGATCGTGATGAGGTTTTCCATCTCCTCCGGGGAGACGCCCTCATAGCTCGTGCTGATAAACACATACGGGACAGTTATGTCCGGAAACGCCTCCCTCGGAAGCGTAAAATAGCAGTACAGTCCCGAAACAATTATAAAGAAGAGCGCGGCGAAAACGCCGGTCTTGAGCTTGATTGCATAGTCGCTTACAACCATTTTATTCCATCCCGTCCCCGGAACCGTTTAAAATCCTCAGCGGTTCGTTCTCCCTTATCATGTGCTGCCCTTCCACAATCACCCTGTCGCCGGCCTTCACCCCGTCCGCCACTACGACATCATGCGCGGAGATGAACAACAGCTTGATCTCGCGGAGCACCGCCATGTCCTTGGAGTCGGCAAGATATACGAAATACGCACCGTACCTCGGCATCACCGCCGTGAGCGGGACAACAATGGCGTCCTCGATGACCCTCCTTATGACTTTAACCCTCACGATCATCCCAGGCCGGAAATAAAGGTCTGTGTTCTCAACTTCAATCTCAGCCTTGTAGGAGAGCGAGCTGTTGTCCGCGGCGGTTGCGAGGAAAATTATCTTCCCGTGAAACTCGCGCCCCTCGTCAACCATGAAATTCACTTTCATTCCGTTTTTCACCACCCGTACGGCATTCTCTGGAACTCCGACGACAAGCTTGACCCTTTCAACTTCCTCTATCCTTGCGACACGCTTTCCGGCGTTCACATATTCGCCGATATCAACAGGAAGTTCGTCCAGATATCCGTCGATAGGACTGCGTATTTCGCATTTTTCCACTGCAGCCCGGGCAATGATTGATTCCGACTCCGCCAGAGCCCTGGCGGATTTGGCGACATCATAATCCTTTTCGGAAATGCTTTTGGACTCGAAAAGCCTCCTGCTCCTGGAGAGATCCGCTTCAGCCTTCAAAATGTCCGCCTCGGCTTTCATCTTTTTCGCGGCATACACACGATCATCGATCCTCAGGAGAACGCAGTCCTTCACAACCTTGTCGCCCTTTTTCGCGCCCTGGAATATGACCTGCCCCTCAATCTCGGAGGACAACTCAACCGAATTCCACGCCTCAACCCTGGCTGGGATTTCAAATATATCCTGCACCTTCTTCGGGGAGACCACTTTGATTTCAACAGGAACCCTCTTCTTCTCCACGGCCTCTATCTTCCTTGCTCTCGACTTGTTGAAGACAATCAGCAATATCAGCAGGATTATCAACACCTGCAATGCAAGAAAAATCACCGACAGCGTCCTGAACATCTTCGATGCCCTGACAGGAACATTTTCATTGTCATTGTTCATTATTGCGATTCCTTTAAACTTCAATTACAGCTCATAGGTCATAGCTCATAGGTCATAGTTATCAGTTATCAACTATCAGCTATCAGCTATCAGCTCACAGCTATCAGCGACTGTTCACTGGTTCCTACTGCAATTCCCCCGTCCGCCGAACTGCGCCTGTATGTTTCCCATTATGACGTGTCTTACAGTCTCAATATCCTTCTCAGTGAATTCCTTCCTGCCGAGCCTTCTCAGGATTGTCTCACGGATTGCGAAGAACACGGCGACCTCGCCAAGAACGGAATGGGCCCTTATCATCGCCTCGTCGGAATCGGGGGAGACACCTGTCAGCCTCGCCACTATCTCGGTGCAAGTGGAGTGTTCATATTTCGTTATCTTATTATAGAACACGGAAAACGCCTCGCTCGGCCTTATCTGTTCGCGGAGGATGAAGAAATCGAAATGGCGCATGTCGCTGGTGAGTGTCAGATTAACATAAAGAGAAAGCTGTTCCATTAACAGTTCAAGGAGCCTTTTGCGCGGAAGATTCCTGTCGGCAAGCTCGGCGTTTATCCTGTCGAGAAGAGGCTTGACGGATTCCATGGCGTAGATTATGATTTGCTCGACTACGGCGCGGTACAGCTCCTTCTTGCTTCCGAAATAATAGGGGATTGCCGCGAGATTCACTCCGGCCCGAGACGATATCATCCTGGTGGTGGCGCCGTCGAACCCGTATTCCCCGAAAACCTCAATCCCTGCGGATATCAGCTTCCCTCGGGCGGACTCATCGGTTTCCGCCTTCCCTTCAACAAGCTTTCTCCTCTTCATGGAACAGCCTCCGGTACTGATGTGGAAAGATAATTCATACATCTGTATAAATCAAGCGTATTAAAGATAAAAAAGCAGACTCATCATAATGCGTCACTTACTTGAGCAGGCAGAACTTTTTGCTGAAGAAAACCCGCCCTCCGTTAAATTTCGAATCTTGCAATCAGCTTAATCGGTTTACCGGATGTGGCAGGCTATGAGAGTTTCTTGATTTCTCCGTGACGGAAACAGCCGACCAGATGGTCGTTCACCATTCCGACGGCCTGCATGTAGGCATAGCAGATTGTAGAGCCGACAAAATTGAATCCGCGCTTCTTCAAATCCTTGCTCATCATGTCGGATTCCCGGCTGGTGGCGGGGAGTTCATTCAATGACTTCCAAAAATTCTGCCGGGGTTTATGATCCACGTAGCGCCAGATGAAACTGTCGAATGATCCGAACTCGTCCATTATGTCCAGATATCCGCGTGCATTTTTCACGGCGGATTCTATTTTGAGGCGGTTGCGGACAATGCCCGCATCGGCAAGCAGTCGGCTGATGTCAGATTGGGAATAGGCGACGATTTTTTCCGCATCGAATCCGTCAAACGCCCTCCGGTAACCGTCGCGCTTCCTGAGTATGGTAAGCCAACTGAGGCCCGCCTGGGCACCGTCGAGTATGAGCTTCTCGAACAATGCCCGGTCATCATGGACCGGCACTCCCCATTCGCAGTCGTGGTACTCGACGTACAGCTTGTCTTCCCCGCACCATGAGCATCTGTTTTTCATGTATTTCCCCAAAAAAAGCAGTACGGACGGAATTAACCGGCTTCGCCTGGTTCTGAAAAGAAAGCCACAGACAAGAATGCCTGTGCTACTTTTTATTGTTCCTGAAGTAGTCGGCGACGGAGTCTATTATCTGGTTGAGGTTATGGGCGGGTTTCCAGCCGATCGCATTCCCGATCGCCTTGGTGTCCGGAAGCCTCCTCATCATGTCCTCGAATCCAGACTCATAGGCTTTCTCGTAGGAGACATGCTCGATGACGGATTTGCTTTTCAGGCGTTTTATCACAGTCGCGGCCAGGCCGTTCATGGATATCTCCTCGGTGCTTCCGACATTGAAGACCTTGCCTACCGCCTTGTCGCATACGGCAAGTCCGCGCAACGCCCTGACCGTGTCGGAGACGTGACAGAAACATCTTGTCTGCTTTCCGTTTCCGTATACCTGTAGAGGTTCGCCGGCAAGCGCCTTTGACACAAAACGCGGAAGAACCATCCCGTACCGGCCGGTCTGGCGGGGGCCGACAGTGTTGAAAAGGCGCACAATAAGAATCGGCATCTTTTCAGCCCTGAAATACGCCATCCCGAAAAATTCATCCAGAAGCTTGCTGCAGGCGTACGACCAGCGGCAATTTGAGGACGGACCGATGAGAAGATCATCACCTTCATGGAATTTCGCCTTATCCGATTTTCCATAGACTTCGCTTGTCGAAGCTATGAGCACTTTGGTGTGGCATCTCTCGGCTCCTTTTAAAACACGCTCGGTGCCATGTACATTTGTCATAATTGTCCTGACAGGATCATGGACCACCAGTTCCACGCCTACGGCTGCGGCAAGATGGTAAACCATGTCCGACCTGGAAATAAGATATTCGAGCTCGGGAAGATTAAGCAAATCACCTTCCACAATATCAAGCTTGGATTTTTTATTCGCAAAAGAGAGGTTCTCGCGGGATCCCGTTGAAAAGTCATCTATCACAGTCACGGAATGTCCGTCTTTGAGGAGTGATTCGACAAGGTGACTTCCGATGAAACCAGCACCGCCGGTTACAAGATATTTCATAATAATTACTCCGTAGGATTAAGTTAGTCGTCAGTCGTCAGGTGCCAGGTGTCAGGTGTCAGGTGTCAGTAACTGATCACTTTTAAATTCCTTAATGGCAAATTAGTTTTAAGTTAAAAAACTTTCGAACTTTAGAACTCTAGAACTCTAGAACTTTCCCTCCGCGCCTCTCTTCTCAAAGCATTGCCCTCTTAAGTTTTCTTTCCCTGATGCGCATATAGATATCGATAAACGGTCCGGAAAAGATGTAATAGTTGATGAGAACAACGGCCGCGAGTTCCTTCCACACCACCAATGCCATCACAAAAATCAGGAGCATAACCATTCTGATCCTGTTTCTGCGGACGGACTGAATCCATTTGCCGATATGCGTATAACGCACGTTGCTGACCATGAGGAATCCGAGCAGGCCCGCATAGAACGGGAGTATCACGAGGATATGGTTAAGCTCCCCCTCTTTCATGCAGTAGTAAATGACAAGACTGCATATGCCCGCCGCAGCGCCCGGTGACGGGAGCCCGGTGAAGTCATCGGTTTTCTTTTTCTCGAGCATCGCATGGACATTGTATGTCGCAAGCCTTAATGCGGCACAACCGAGATATATCGCGCAAAGCCCCCATACGATATAATAATCCATCGGCTTGAGATGCTCCCTCAGATGATGCGCCATGACAGCGACTATCACCGCCGGAGCCACGCCGAAAGTCACCATGTCGGCCAGGGAGTCCATCTGCATCCCGTGCATGCTTGCGGCGTTGAATATCCTGGCGGCGAAACCGTCAAGGGCGTCGAAGACCATCGCCGCAAGGATGATGTAGGCGCAAAGCCTGAGGACGGGCTCAGGATCCTTCACTCCCTCATAGACGTGAAGAGTGAAGAGAATTGCGGCGAATCCGCACAGGGAATTGCAGATGGTCAGGGCCGTCGGCACGAATTTCAGCCATTTGTTATGAACGATGAGCTCTTTAAAATTTCTTCTCATATTCATTCCGTTTTGTTTTTTATTTCAGCCATTATTGAAGTGCCGGCATGCACACGGTCGCCGATCTTGACTTTCAACTCGAAATCGGAACTGGCGGGGAAAAAAAGTTCAGTCCTGGATCCGAATTTGATCATTCCATATATTTCGCCTTTTGAAAATACCGTCCCCGGCTCCGCTGGACAGACTATCCTCTTCGCAATGGCGCCGGAAATCTGGCGGACAACGAGCGTGAACGCCTTTCCATACGCATCCGCATCGCAGACAATCGTCATCGCCTCGTTCTCGGCTGAAGCCAGAGGATCCCTGGCATCATGGAATCTGCCTTTCCTGTAAATTCTCTCCCTGATCCTGAGCTGACACGGCGCCCTGTTCAGATGGACATCGAAAACTGAAAGGAAGATGCCGACGCGGATCACGTTCCTGCCGCCGAAATATTCATTTTCCGCGCCCGCCGAAATGATCTCGATGTCACGGACATGTCCGTCGGCCGGAGACACAAGCATGTTGTCCCCTTCCGGAATCACCCGCTCAGGGTCGCGGAAAAATGCGGCTATGGCAAACCACAGTAACACAAAAATCACTGAGAGTGAGACTCCGGCAAAGACATCCGCGAAAACAGCAATCAAAACCGAACCGGCAAGCAGAAGCAGACAAATAATCCCGCCGCCAAGCCATTCACGTATTCCGTAATGTGTAAGTTTCATATGTTCATCACGCCTTAAGCGCTTCCTTCAAGGCATTGACAAGCACCTGCTTGCTTTGAACTCCGACGAACTGCTGAACTGTTTTCCCGTCTTTCAATATGAAAATGGCGGGAATGCTCCTGACGGCAAACTTCATGGCAATTTCCTGCGCACCGTCAACGTCGACTTTGGCAATTACTGCAGTATCGCCGATTTCATTGGCCACTTCTTCAAGGACCGGACCGAGCATTTTGCAGGGGCCGCACCATTCCGCCCAAAAATCGATAAGGACAACACCCTTGGAAGTTTCCGAATCAAAATTCCCGGGGGTCAAATGTTTCACAGAACTCATATTTCATCCTCTCTTAATAGTTGTTTAGCTTGGAATATACTGAAAACACGGTATTATTTCAAGTATGGAACTTATGTTGCTGGCCATATGCCGCTTTTCAGTGGTTCCATCTCGGATGCATTTCCCTCTTCAATTAATAATCCGGAGAACAGATGGCTTCGTGGTTCACCAGAAAAAAACTGAGAAATGCATATCTCAAAATAGTCAGACAGTCCGGCACCCCGAAAAGCATTGCCAGGGGGGCGGCCATAGGCCTTTTCATAGGCCTTGCAGTTCCGATGGGCTTTCAAACCCCGTTTGCCATCGGGCTCGCCTTTCTTTTCAAAGCGGGAAAACTGACAGCCTGGCTTTTCACCCTTGTCTCCAATCCATATACCGTCCCCTTCATTTATCCCGTGCTCTGCTATATAGGTTCCATGGCAACGGGCACGCCTCTGACCGTGTCAAGCATCAATCACATATTCAGGGACTTCTACTCGGATATCTCCCTTGCCTCACTCCTTGAATTGAGCGCTGAAATCCTGATTCCACTTACTGTCGGCGGAATAATCGCCGGAACGATTTCGGCCATAGCAGGATATTATGCCGTATATGGAATGGTGCTCCGCCACCAGATGCGCATCAACTCAAGCCTCCATAAAAAACTTTCCCTGAGAGCCACGAGGATGCCGAATACAGGAAACCCCAGTTGAAAAACCCTTGACTGATAAATTTTAAAGTTGTAAAGTTTGGAAGTTTTAACCTAGAACCTGAAACAAGATTTTTAAATTCACATGAACGCAAAAGACTATAAACACATTGAGATAAACGGCATCTCGATCGCATACACCGACAGCGGTGTGGGTCAACCGGTCCTTTTCATCCACGGCTTTGCCTCATCCTCATTTTCCTGGATGAAAATGATCGGATACATGCCCCAGAAACTCAGATTCATCACGGTGGACCTGAAAGGCTACGGATATTCGGAAAAGAGATGCGACGACCAGCTTTCGCCTTTTGACCAGTCAGTGATTGTCTCCGAATTCATCCGGCAGATGAAACTTGAGAACCTTGTACTCGTCGGGCATTCGATGGGCGGCGCAATCAGCCTGCTCGCACTTTTAAATAAGGACATCAGCTCTAAAACCGGCAAACTCATACTGCTGGACAGTGCCGGATTCCTGCAGAAACTGCCGGATTTCATAGATGACATCACCGCGGCTTCGCCTGACAATGCGATCATAAAAATGGCAAACGAAGAGCTTCTGGTTTCGCTCGTACTGAAACAGGCATTTTTTGACCATGGAAAAATAGATGATGAAGCCGTCAGGGAATACAGTTGCATTCTACGCCAGGACAAGGCAAAAGAATGCCTTTACGCCTCAGCCAAGCAGATTGCGATCGCCAACACAAAATCCTTCCACGAAAAGATAAGGGGGATTTCAACACCGACCCTGATTGTCTGGGGGAGGGAAGACACTATAATCTATCTCCCTGATGCGTTGAAACTCAAGGCGGACCTGAAAAATTCAGAACTCAGGATCATTCAGAAATGCGGACATTCCCCTCACGAGGAAATGCCCGTGGAGACGGCGGAAATATTGTCTGACTTCATAGGGGTGCGTCCCGATGCCGCCCCACCATCCCCTCCACCCCGGAAAATCAAGATGAGAAGGCTTGTCGACCACTGGAGCATCGGAATGTTTTTCATGATTGCAACGATCAAGTTCCTGCAATTTCTCAAAACAATAGGGTTCAAGGCGAAAGAAACCGGATGGCGCAAAGTCACAGGCATCTTCATGCGCAACGAGCATTCAAAATTCATCCTCGCAAGCTTCAGGATAAATTATACAGGGGAACACAATCTGCCTGAAAACATGGAGTCCGCTAAAAACATCCTTATCGGACGCCTTGCCGATTTCATCAGGAGAAATCCGGCCTGCCACTGGACACTTGAATGGGGATTTTTCATGGCCAGCAGGAAAAAACTGCTCTTCACCGATCTTGTCGAGACAAAAATCAGTAGCGAGGGCCGGATGCTGAAACTCATACCGCATCTCGACAGGACAAGCCATGATTTCCCACTGCTGAAAGACGAGACCAAGGAGGGGCTCCTTGCTGAAATGATTGAAATCTACAATGAGACGGGAAACATTTCCGACAGAAGGCGGTCGTGGATTATTTACAAGAGACTGCGGCGCTGGGCCCGCAGGGCGAAGGGACTTTCATTTTCCGGGCATCATGAACTGCGGAACCTTATCGACAGGTTGATGAACAGCTCCTTCATCCAATTCGACACACTGACCAGCGACCCTGCCAAATTCACACGTTGCCGAATGGCCACCCCGGACATGAGAAGGTGCAGCCACCCCGGATTTGGACTTCTCAACATCGTGTGCCGGTTCACCGCCGATTATTCTGAAAGCGACCTGTGGTTCCAATACCATCATGTGTCGGTGGACGGGATGCCCATGCAAGAAATGCTTCAGGATTTGAAGAAGGAATGGGGGGCAATGGGCCCGGTCAAATATCCGTCCCTTTCAAGCAGTGCCGCAAAACCTGAATCCCTTTATCACGGGCATAATCTGTTCCGCGCCAGGATTTACATCTCCTTCGAACGCTTCCTCAAATTCAGAAAATATCTCAATGAAAAATATTATGTGGAAATGGGTGGCCCCGCAACGGTGTCAAGCATGATAATATGGGGGTTGGCACAGCAGAAATATTTCCGTGAGCGCAAATTCGTCTCACCTGTCGACACATCCCTGATCATGGATCCTTCAACAGGCCGCAACATCAGTTTCATCATCATCCGCCCGAAAAAGTTTTTCAATGACGCTGTCCCTCTCGACGGATTCCTGAAATATCAGAGGGAATACAACCAGCGCCTCTTTGCGACCAGCATCGGCAAAAGCGAGAGCCACGAACTTCTCGAGCTTTACGCGCTCATGCATCCGCTATTCTATCAGTTCACCAGCAAGGTGATGCCCAAAACCCTTGGGGAGCTTGTCGGAACCGCAGGCTTGACGATACTTAAAAATGCGGAAATGTTCATCAGCCCGATCTCAGACCTTCACATGAACGGATTTGTCTCCATCGGCAACATGGCGATGCCCACAGAAGACGGCAAAACCGCAGGCGCAGTCAGCATCTGCGGTTCCAGAGAACAGATTCACGAATACATCAAGGCGATAAGCCACCTCACTGAAAACTATCACGAATTCCTCTTCCAGAACTATTCCTGCCAGTAGGGAGTTCTGGAATTTGCAGAGCTGAAACCATGGGACGATGAAATAAATCAGGCGGCTAGGGGCTGCAACTCTTGAACAATCCTTCGACAAGCTCAGGACAAGTCGAATATCGAACAGCCGAATTACGGAGTGTTGGAGGAGAATGAATCGGAGAGCCGGCGAAACGGTGAATCGGTGTGTTTGAAAAGATTCTGACAACAGAAGACCAACTACTGACGACTAGCGACTGAAGACTGAGATAATTTAGTTGGAGTACACGGCCCTGGTCGCCTATGGCGCCGCCGGAGGCGGGTAAACCTTTAGGCTGTCTTGATATTCATCTCTTTCAAATTCCTTAACGTGGACTTAAACGGCTTCGCCGGGACTTTTGGGTGCTAAATCTTAAGGTAGGGCGCGTTCTCCGCAACGCGCCGCGGACGGCTACGGGGATCCGTCCCTATCTGTACACGAAAAATACAATTTCCTATACAATTACACTAACCGCAGCAGCCGGAAATCCGGAAGAACTCCTTCCTCAGAGCTTCAACCGAAATAAAGCGGTGGCTGTGCCAGCCGCGTTTCAGGCCGGCTTCAATGTTTTCCGCCCGGTCATCCGTATAAAAACAAGGTTTGCCATATGTGTTCTCGAAAGCCTCGTACATGCCGGATTCAGGTTTCTTGAATCCTGTCTTGTAGCTGAATATCCCTCCGCTTACAAACACAGAGAGGGGGAGATGGCGATATGCGTGATTGATATGGATATCTGACGTATCTGAGAAAAATATCACACGAAATCCCAGCTTGGTGACCTCGCCCAGAAAATCATACATGCCGGGAATCTCATCCCCGAGGATCCGGTTCCAGGCGCAGGCAAGTTCCGTAGCGGTAAAATGTCCGCCTGTAATTTTCTTGAAACCCGAGAGCCAGTCCTCAGTGGAGATCAAACCCCTTTCAAGCCTGTCGCAGGTGGCGTGAAACTCCGGCGGAACTTCTGTGTCTGCAGAATAGCCGAGCGCCTCAAGACAGCGCCCCGCGTGAATCGTCAGGCACACATTTCCAATATCCAGTGCGAAATATTTTTGATTGCTGATTTTCAATTCTTATGCATTGGTTTCAGATGCGGGAAGAGAATGACATCGCGAATCGAGTCCGCGGCGGTGAGAAGCATTACAAGACGGTCGATGCCGATGCCCATGCCGCCTGCGGGAGGCATGCCGTATTCAAGAGCCGCAAGGAAATCCTCGTCGATAACGCCTTCTTTTGAACCCTGCGGAGCCCTGTTCGCCTGCTCCTCAAAACGTCTCCTCTGCTCAACCGGGTCGTTAAGTTCCGAATATCCGGGCGCAAGTTCCTGTCCGTTTATTTCCAGTTCAAAAACGTCAACGTAGTTTTTATCATCCGCGCACGCCTTCGCCAGCGGTACAAGGACGCTTGGCAAACGGGTTACGAACGTCGGCTGTATGAGAGTGCTCTCTATGAGTTTCTCGTAAACTTCATGAGTGACTTCAAAATCCTGAAATCCAGGATCTATGTGAAGTCCCATCGCCTTTGCGCGTTCGGCTCTTTCGGCGGCCGTGACATCAAACCAGTCGGCTCCGGCCTTTTCCTTTACGAGATCATCGTAGTCGACTCTGCGCCACGGGGTCGAAAGATCAATCACCTTCCCGTCTGCGAATTCAATCTTCAAAGTGCCAAGCACTTTCTGGGCGACGGTTGTTATAATGCCTTCGACAAGATTCATCATTGTGCGGCAGTCGCCGAACGCCTGATATATCTCGATCATGGTGAATTCCGGATTGTGTTTACGGGACATGCCCTCATTCCTGAAATTCCTGTTCAATTCGTATATTTTTTCAAATCCGCCGACCAGCAGGCGTTTGAGATAGAGTTCGGGGGCGATTCTCATGAACATCTGGGCATGCAGCGCCTCGTAGAATGTCTCAAACGGTTTTGCCGCTGCGCCGCCTGCAACATACTGGAGCATCGGAGTTTCAACTTCCGTAAAGCTGTTCTCGGCCAGGAATCTGCGTATCTCGCTGATTATGGCAAACCGCTTTTTGAAGACATCCCTGCTTTTCTCGTTCATGATGAGGTCGAGGTAACGCTGCCTGTAAATCTGTTCGATGTCAGTGAGGCCGTGCCATTTTTCCGGAAGTGTGCGCAGCGATTTGCTCAGGAGTTCAAACTTTGAAATCTTCAATGAGAGTTCGCCTGTCCTGGTCGTAAACAGTTTCCCCTCTACGCCGATGATATCACCGATGTCTATTTTCTTGAAAAGCGCGAATGCATCCTCGCCCAGATTGTCCTTGTGGACATAGAGCTGGATTCTGCCAGTGCTGTCCTTAATATCGGCAAAAACGGATTTACCCATGGTGCGATATGCCGTAACGCGCCCGGCCGCAGCCGCATGCTGTTCAGTTTCCGGAACAAACAAAGCCCTTACTTCGGATATTCTGCCCGTGCAGTCAAAAGCCTTACCGAAAGGCTCAATCCCTATTTTACGCCACTCATCAAGCTTGTTCACCCTCTGGGTGAAAATATCCTCGGCCGACATTTCCGGAGATGAAGGCTGAGCGTTCTGATTATTCTTGTCCATAATATTAAAATCCCTGTTTATTCATTGTCGCCTGTCAGTACAGGTATGCCGTTTTGCTCGACATAATCCTGCTCCTTGACGCCTTTTCTTCCTCCCACTACCACCACCGAACCCTCCTTGTTGTCAAGGACGAGAGTCGGAACCGTCTGTGTCTTCACATAAACTTCCTTTTCCCTGAGCTCGCAGTTTATGTCGTAAATAAAATATGAAAAGACGTTCGGGCTAACCTGTATCATGACATGCACCCTGCATAACCCGTCAACCTCGCAGGCTGGCGGAAAATTCCCGATATCCGAACCGATCCTCGCCACGCCGTAGATATATTTACTGTCCTCCAATATCAGGCAGTACACCTTGTCCCTGCCATCATTAAAAGTGACGATCTTCGCTTTTCTGGGAGGGAGAATCTCGTCGATTTTCTTCTTGAATAAATCTGGAACTCCCATGGTCCGTTCCCATACCGGAAGGCCGTTGCATATCGAAAAAGTACATGTCTCGGACTGATATTCCCTCTCGAGGAGCTTGTGGTCAAGTATCGCCTTGATCCTGTAATTGCCGGGCTTTGTAATCACATAGGAACTCGTCACAGGTACAAGCACTTCCTCTGTGGCACCCGGCTTGATGATAATTCCGATAAGCGCATTGTAGGCGGTCTTCCTTATTTCAGCCTTTGTATGGTCGGGCATGTCAATTGTGAATTTCAGGGAACCCGTCGCCTCGGCATTATCGCTGAAAACCAACGTCTGCCCACTGTAGTTTCTCAAGACAACCTTCGCGTAGATTGTTTCATACAGCAGATAGTTGGACCTGTTTATCGCAACAGAGAGAGAAACCTGCGCCTGCGACGATACTGACGCCAGTATCAGGAGGGCGGTCAAAACAATGATCAAACGCGTCTTCATATTTCCTGCCTCTTAAAATTAGGCGGCCAAGAGCCGCAATTTTCGGTCGTAGGTCGTCGGTCGTCGGTCGTCAAGTGTCAGGGGACAATCACTAGCTTTTGGCTGACAGGCATTACCTTTTAACTATGAACTACGAGCCATGTGCTTTTACACTCCGATTCACCGTTTCCCCGATTCATTTCTCCAACTGGCCATTCGACCACTGGTCACTGATCGCTGGTCGCTGGCCACTGGCCACTGGCCACTTTAAATTCCTTATCATGGAAAAAATACCGTCGGCCACTGAGTCGGGATTTACCGACTTCTGGCATACATAATTTTTGCCGGGACAATACCTCTTCAAACATTTTATGCAACTCAGTTCGGGCTGAAAAACTGAATGCCTTTCCCCGTAAGGTCCTGTTTTGTCCGGATCCGTGGGGCCGAACATGGCAAACACCGGAACTTTGAGGGAAGCGGCAATATGCATGGGGCCGCTGTCATTGCATAAAAGACATTTTGAAATCCTGACCGCCTCAACCAGCTCCCCGATTCCAGTCTCTCCGGCGATTATAACCGGTCTGGCCTTTTCACATGAGGATGAAATCCTCCTGCATGTTTCAAGTTCGTCAACGGAACCGAGCAGAAGAAACCTGCATCCCGGAAGTCTGCCCTCCAGCGAATCCATTACTTTCGAAAAAAACAGCGGCGGCCACTGTTTGCTCTCCCATCTCGCCCCTGGAGCCACACCCACAATCAGGTCATTTTCCGAGATATCCTTCTTTCCCAGTATCCGGAGCAGGCCGTCCATGTTCGTCCTGTTTTCCGGAAGCGGCGAATCCGGCACATTAAAGGGCAGACCGAGGAGCTCTGAAACAAATCCGACGTTTTTATCCACCGCATGGACATATTCCGCCCCCGGTGAGATTTTTCGGTTGTAAAAGAGAGTCGCAGCCCTCTCCTTGGGTGAATCAAATCCGGCGACAATGGGGGACCTTGCGAATTTCGCAAAAAACGCGCTCCTCAGAAGCCCCTGCAGATCAATGACCAGGTCGTATTTCTCCAGTCGGATTTCCCGTATGAGATTAATGAACGCCCTTGGAAATGTGAAAGGTGAAGAAAGTTCCCTGCGTGGAAACGGAATTATCCTGCTCACGCATTTGTTGTATTCGAGAATCGGCGCAAAGGCCGGATTGATCAGCCAGTCGATACGCGCATTTTCATATTTTGCGACGATAAGGGAGACTGCCGGGAAAGCATGGAGCACATCTCCGAGACTGCTTATTTTTATTATTAGAATCTTTTCCATGTAAGCTACAGTGGCATCAGTTTCCGCGCTCAAGCCTGGTGGCGAGCCTGTCGGGCAGACCGGCCTCCCTGATCTTCTTCTGCGCAGTGGCGACATCGTATTCAATCCTCAGGCGGGTGACAGTGTTCGCCTCGGTGTCATAAATGGCGAAAGAGGCTCTGGGATCCTTGTTCCTAGGTTGTCCCACGCTGCCGATATTGATAAGGTATTTCCAGCCCTTCTGTATGGGGATCACCGGGTCAAGGTCCTCCTTGTCGGCATTAGCCTCAGTCCTTTCAGCCTTCCATTCCTGCACTTCCTCCACCAGCAGGCTATTGGAGCCTGTGAATGATTTTTTGCAGAAGCCGATCGGAACATGCGAGTGTCCACAGAAGCAGAGGGGCGTAAACTGGTACGAGAAATTATCCATCGCGTGATGCACGTCGAAGATATACCCCCATGATGCCGGAGAGTCGAGTGTGGCATGAACTATTGTTATGTTTGTGCCCCGCACGGTCTGTTTCATGGGAAGCTTGGAAAGCCAGCTGCGTTCTTCCGTATTCAACTGGTTTTTTGTCCAGAGCACCGCCTGCTTCGCATGCTGGTTGAAGCCGAGCATTTCCTCGTCCATACTGGAAACATATTCGTCATGGTTCCCTTTGACGACACCGACAAGATCAATCGTACGCACAATCTTGAGACAGTCCCTCGGATTGGCGTTATAGCCAACGATATCGCCGAGACATACATATTTTTCAACGCCTTCCTTCCTGCACCTGTCCATGACAGCCGTAAGTGCCTCGAGATTGGCGTGAATATCACTTATAATTGCATATTTCATTAAGACACAACCTTGTCCCTGATTAATTCACTAGAGGGTAAATTCTACACGATATATATTTTGAATACAAATTATTTTGGAGCCTAATTTGATTTTTCTTGCCGATTTTCATCAATCCACAAGGATTATCGAATTAATATTATATTTTGACAGATTCGCCCTGCCCTTCAGAAATCCGAGTTCAATCACAAATTCAAGCCCGGCTATTTTCCCGCCCAATCTTTCAATAAGCCTGACCGAAGCCCCGGCCGTTCCCCCCGTAGCGAGAAGATCGTCGATTACAACCACCTTTTCACCGGCTCTGACCGCATCCTCATGGACCTCCAGCGTGGCCGTTCCATATTCAAGGGAATATGACTCCTCTATTGTCTTATATGGCAGTTTTCCCTTTTTTCTCACTGGAATGAATCCGCAGTTCAGCTTATACGCAAGAGCGGAACCGAAAATGAAACCGCGCGACTCTATTGCCGCAAAACTGTCGGGTCTGTTCTTTTCATAACGCGCCGCAATAATGTCAACAACCTCGTGAAAAAGCTTTTCCGACTTGAGAACGGGCGTGATATCCTTGAAGATTATCCCCTTCTTGGGAAAATCCACAACGTCCCGTATCGCCGCATTAATCGTTTCAATACTCATGCAAAACCTCCGGAATTATTCTTTAGTTCATAGTTCATAGCTCATAGCTCATAGCTCATAGCTCATAGCTCATAGCTCATAGCCCTGCCCCTCGTAGCTCGCAGAGCGAAGTGGGGTCACAGCTACCAGCTACCAGCTACCAGCTACCAGCTACCAGCTACCAGCTATCAGCTATCAAAAAACAGCGGCAGCGGTTATAAGCCGGATTCTGTAATCCAGAGGCGCTTGCGCGCTTCTGGACGGCAACCATCTGTCTATGCGACCAATACCCGGAATTCAAGCGCTGCGTGCAGCAGCATCATTCCCTATTTGGTCTTGCTCCGGAAGGGGTTTACCATGCGGCCATCCTTTCGGATCAGCCCGGTGGGCTCTTGCCCCACCTTTTCACCCTTACCACAGATTTTTGCAAATCCATGGCGGTTTATTTTCTGTGGCACTTTCCTTACCGCGGAATCTGGTCCGCAGCACCCCGGAGAGCTTTCGCGCCCCGGGACTTCCCGCACTATGGAGTCCGGACTTTCCTCCCCGGAAGACACCCTGAGGCGTATCCCGGAGCGGTTGCCAACCACTGCCGCTATTGTAAATTACCCCTCATATTGTAATATAAAAGGCATCTTATCCCTCCATAATGAAAAAAAATAAAGGAAGTGACTGATATGCCAAAAAATGAATATGTGATCGGTCTGGATTACGGAACGGATTCCGTAAGATGCCTGATAGTTGATGCGGCGAACGGAAAGGAAATCGCCAGTTCAGTCCACAACTACCGCCGCTGGCAGGAAGGCAAGTTCTGCGTACCTGTCGAGAACCAGTTCAGGCAACACCCGCTGGACTATCTTGAAGGGCTTGAATCCACGGTCAAGGCAGCCCTCGGCAAGGCCGGTACGAATGTCGCAAAAAACATTAGGGGAATTTCGGTGGACACCACCGGTTCGACGCCGGTCGCCGTGAACAGGGACGGCACCGCTCTCGCGCTCCTAGATGAATTTAAAAATAATCCGCATGCCATGTTCATACTCTGGAAAGACCATACGGCAATAAAAGAGGCGGACCAGATCAACTCTCTCGCCCACAATGGAAAATTTGAAGACTACACCAAGTTCTGCGGCGGAATTTACTCGTCCGAATGGTTCTGGGCAAAGGTACTCCACACTTTAAGGGCTGACAAGAAAGTCCGTGCTGCTGCATACTCCTGGGTTGAACATTGCGACTGGATTCCTGCTATTCTCACAGGCAACACGAATCCTCTGACACTCAGGCGCGGCAGGTGCTCCGCAGGCCATAAGGCGATGTGGCATGAGTCGTTCGGCGGACTCCCCCCTGAAAAATTCCTTTCAGCACTGGATCCGGCGTTGAAAGGGTTGCGCAGCCGTTTATACCGCGACACCTACACATCCGACTGCATTGCCGGAACACTTTCCTCCGCTTGGGCGCGAAAACTCGGCCTTGGCGAAAATGTCATTGTCGGGGTTGGGGCATTTGATGCGCATATGGGCGCTGTCGGTGCTCAGATTAAACCATATATACTGAGCAAGGTTATGGGGACTTCCACATGCGACATGCTGATAGCCCCGATGGCCGAGGTCGGCAAAAAACTCGTCCGCGGAATATGCGGTCAGGTTGATGGTTCGATTGTGCCGGGCATGCTTGGGATGGAGGCTGGGCAGTCGGCTTTCGGCGATCTCTACGCCTGGTACAGGAATGTTCTCATGTGGCCTTTGAAAAACGCTCTCGCCTCTGAAGTGAAATCCGAAAGTGCAAGAAGGAAGATAATTGATTCAGTTTATCACAGCATCATCCCCGAACTTTCAAAAGCGGCTGCAGAAATTCCGATCGGCGAATCAGGGATTGTCGCCCTCGACTGGATCAACGGCAGACGCACGCCGGATGCGAACCAAGCGTTGAAAGGCGCAATTTCAGGGCTCAACATGGGAAGCGACGCCCCGAGGATATTCCGCGCGCTTGTCGAAGCCACCGCTTTCGGCTCCAAAAAAATAGTCGATCGTTTTTCCGATCAGGGAATAGAGATAAAAGGCGTCATAGCACTCGGAGGAGTCGCCAAGAAATCACCTTTCATAATGCAGACCGTTTCAGATGTACTCGGCAAGAAGATAAAGGTTGCACGTTCCGAACAGGCATGCGCCCTCGGCGCTGCGATGTTCGCATCTGTCGCCTCCGGAATTCACAAATCCGTGGAGAAGGCCCAGGACGCGATGGGAAGCGGCTTCGAGTCGGAATACGTTCCGAACAAGGCGAATTCCGCGAAATACGCAAAACTTTACGCGAAATATTCCTCCCTCGGCGGATTTGTGGAGAAGGAGTCGGCGAAGAAGTAGGGACGGGCTACTGACTGACAACCTGAAAGCGGCGGTCAACTGATAGGAATTTTGATTTTCATACTGGCTGGAAGATAGGCCGAGGTGGAGGATAAGTCAAATAAATAAGGATGAGAAGCACGGGTTTTCCACCTAAATCCGCGCAGGTGAATGAAAGAATTCCAAGTGGCAGGGAAATTATCTGAAGAATCCGTAAAAACATTCATATTCACGGAAATTTGAGCAGACCTTGCCTGACCTTGCCTGCACTTCTGTAATCAGAAGTTTGCAAGAAACTCATCAATCGATATTTTTCCAGAAGCTGGAAAAATATGTACATTTTGTAGATTTCTGCAAAATGAGATTATCCGCATCTGGCCTCCGCACTTCGGACACTTGAGCGGATCAACCTCATAGACCTTCTTGATAAGGGCCGCCCACCTCGACCTACAGGTTTTCCGGAAGGGGGTGTCTTCTTCTTCGACATCCACGACCGCCTCGATATTCTTGACCGCCACCACCTCGCCTAGGCGAGCAAGCTTCGCCCTCATGCCGCGGCTCTTGTTCGAATACCATCCATAATATCTTATCGTGTGTTCCCCCTTGTTCGGGATGCCCGCCACGGCGTAGCCTGATAAGGCGAAGACGGGTGCTGGGTAACCTTCCGCCTTCGCAAAGAAGCTACGGCGCGACAAGCGGCAAGGAAGTCCAGAGGGTCGAAGACCTGAAACAGTGTCATCTGGGAGATGTCTGTTTATCCTTCTGAGTTCATTTTTGAGAAATTCTCGCTTTCCCAGATCCAGAAGGCCGTGGAGAATTCAGTTTCCACAACGCTGGATTCCTCTTTTATTTCACTGGACGAAAGCGAAGAAAGCTATTTTACCAATGTTGCACTCAGGACTTTTTTCAAGGGTAGGAAACAGTACTGGCAGGCTTTCAGTTCAGGGCTCTTCCATTATGTTACCTTCCATGAAAAAGAAAAAAAATCAATCAGATACGATGATATGATCAGGATGGTTGCGGGCGCTGTCAATTTCCTCGGGCAGTATTATTGCGACCTCGGTTACACCGATGAACTTTTCAGCATGAAGTTTAAAATTTATTCTGTGGAGGATGTGAAGCTCACCGGCACTGGAGGCAAATGCTCTGAAAGCCGGTTCACATGCAGGATTCCTGAAATCGAAGTTAAAATGCAACGTACAGCGTCCGACATCATGAGCGGGGTTGTGGACCATAGCGCAAGAGTCATCCGTGAAATATGCGAACGTTTCAACTTGCCCCAGGGCAAGCATGTAAGCCTTGAATCATTGATCAGTTCTTTCCTGAAAAAGTGAAGCAGCCTGCAGTTTCAAATGTAAGTGATGACGGTCTCCTTCAGATATTTTTCCTCCAGCTGCCGGGCAATCTCCCTGATTATTGATTTCCGAAGGGTGATCTCATCAGGAATGTCCGGGGCCTGATACGCATCGTTGATGCGCGTGCCTACTATGAGTCTGACAATATCGCTGTCCAGCATCATGTCCGCGATGCGGCGCGCAGGAGAATTCTCTGAAGCCGACTCTTCGGGGCCGTTCTTGAGTATTTCAGATGTTCGGCCTAGGGTTATTATTCCCTCTGTCACCAAATCTACGCCATCCATTATTGACGGGGGAGGAGCGTTGTTCCCCATCCTTGTAAGGTCGAAGATTATCTTTCTGCCAAGCTCCCTAGAAATAATTTTTGCGGTTGTCCCCCCGCATATGATCTTAGGTCCGGCATGTTCTTTCACTTTCCTAGCAAGCTCGCTGTCCTTTCCCTGGTCGTATGGTGGCCCGGAGGCTATCAGGAGCTCTCTGGGATTCCGAAAATATGCGACTCCGCAAGTGATGTCGTCGCTGGCCATTCCACCATCGTTCAGCATTGCGTGCGCCACTATTCGCCGCGATAGGTCTCGAGCCGATATTTCCGGCTCCGCTCTTATCGTTTCGAGTATGAATCCCCGGGCGTTTCCGAGTCCCCATCCCAGCGGATGACCGCTCCCGCCGATGCCAGATTGCGTGACCCCGTCTGAAAAACATATGAGCCGATCGCCACACATCATTTGGAACTGGGAGTATCTGAGGGTGTATTTGCGCTTCCTCCCCATTTTCCCCTCCTGGACCGATTTTTCAACTTCTACGGGGCGTCCATCCCTTATGAGGACGAATGGGGGGTTGTCGTACTCCATAATCCTGGTGAGTCCGCTCCTGTCGAAGTCAAGTATCGTAAATGTGGCATAGCTGATTTTCCGTTCCTTGCATATTGGAAGGGTGCGCATGATTATTTCCGCTGTCCGTCTAGGATCATGGAATCCGGCGGTGAATTTCGATGCCATTACGGCGGTCAGTGTCGACAAGACGCTCGCCTTGACTCCGCATCCCAGACCGTCGGATAAGATGCTTATAGTCCTCCGTTCATCACGGAGGCGGACAGAATGGAAAGTGTCCCCGCACACATTCCGGCCGTGCTTGACCTTTTGGGAGAAATCAACATCCAACATAAGCCTGCGATCATTTGTTCCCATGCCTGTCACCGATTTTTGCCCCCTGAATTGAAAGCGTCAAGTATCGAGGTGAGCGCCATTTCCGTTTCGGCGGCGTTTTCGCCCAGTAGATAAGCTATTTTCTGGACGGTTTTCAGATTTCCGTCAATCACCTTCCTGGTGCGTCTTGTAATCTCCTCCTTTTTGAGAATAGGTTCCGTGACATCGTTGAATATTCCTCCCACGATCGCCCCGCGTTCAATGGAAAAGAGAGAGCACTGCAATATCCGCCCTTTGATTCTTACGCTTTTTCCAACGATGTCCTCGCCGGAATCAAGGGTCTGCTTGAACATGTCTGACAGTGGCATTATCCTCTCTATGTCCGCACCGGGCAAACCTTCACAGACTTTATATATCTCCTCCACATCGCCTCCGGCAAGACGGGCGAAATTGAGATTGCACTCTATGATCTCCAGATTCTTGTTGACGATAACTACAGCAGACGGCATTGTCTTTATAAGCTTGTTCGCCTTGTTCATCGCGAGTTTCCGCATATATGTTGCGCACATGGATGTTTCCGCTTTCCTCTCTATGACGGCTTCGGAAAAATTGCGGCAGGTGTTGTAGCCGCATGCGCCACAGTTCAACTCGTCAACCTTGGAATTCTTCCCTGTCTTGCTGAGAACCTCGACGATCTGTTCCTCCGTGTGTGAAACCACCGTGACCGTCTTGGCATAATATTCAGCGGGTACTTCAAGGTAGTGCCTGCGCGGATCTTTTTCAGGGCTGAGATCAACGGATGCGATTACGTCAATCCTTTTTTTCAGCAGGGATCTTTTATCTGTTATCCCGGGTCCGTTTACGCATCCACCACGGCAGGCAAGGAGTTCCAGGAATAAGCCTTTCTTTCCCTGTCCGGATATCCCTTCCTCAAGCGACTCAATCACATTGTCCATGCCGGAAAGACTTATCAGGTGCGGGTCGTTCACCGCACAACCTGAACGTATTCCGGCAAGCATGCCGCCGTCAATCGGATAGAATGCCCCCTCCTTTGCGCAGCTGGGGACGAATACATCTTTTCGTCCGGGGCTAAGCGTGAACGGATCAATCCCGGCATCAGTCATCCACTGGCGCATTTCCCGGAAAGTCAGTGCCGCCGAAAGCAAATCTCCATTCGACTCAGCCTCCATCTTCTTGCCGATGCATGGCCCGGCGAAAACGATTTTGCAGTCTTTCCCATATTCCTCCCTTATTATCCGGCAATGGGTGATCAGAGGTGAAAACATTCCGGCCAATGCCGGCAGAAGTCCAGGTCTGTACTTGCTTATGTACTCCACTACAACCGGACAGGCGCTGGATACTACGGCTTTTCCGGTGGCGCCATCTTGACCAAGCATTTTTGCGCAGTTAGCCGAAACTTCCTCGGCGCCAAGTGCGGTTTCAGAAACGGCGTGGAAACCCAAGGCTTTAGCAGCAGCTATGAGGGAGCCGGAGTCCAGCTCTGGGAATTCACATATCCATGACGGCGCCAGCGACAGTACGACCTTGGCTCCTGATCTGATCAGATCTTTCGCCTTTGCGCTGTCATCTCGGACTTTTTTCGCTTCCGCCGGGCAGATGTTCACGCAAGTCCCGCAGAGGACGCAGAGGCTGTCAATGACTGACGCCACACCATTCTCTATTTTGATTGCCTTGACCGGACAGCTCCGTATGCATTTGTAGCAATCCTGGCACTCGTTTCTCTCAGTGAATATCGGACTTTGCCTGTCCATCGTCATCCCTCCGTTTTTTTTAAAGCAGCAACTGCGGCATCAATTCTTTTCCTGATATCTTCGCTGGAACATCCATCTACTATTTCACCGGCTATTTTTGCGACAGGGGATTTGGAGCACCGTTCAAAACAGAACGCCGCTTTCACCGATACTTCCTCCCTGAACCCCTTGTCATCCACATGTTTCAACGCCTCCCTGATAAGTTCGTGGGAGCCGTGGAGACAGCAGTTGGTGCCTATGCACACCTCGACAGAGACAGGCGCGTTTTCCTTGAGCTTGCCGAGAGTCACATTTTCAGTTTTGATTCTGCGTCTGTGCGAATATCCCGTGTGCAGGAGGTGATGGGCCTTTTCACCGCCGACTGGGCCAAGGTGTTTCTCGTAGAATTCCTGAAGGGATGTGTTTGCATCTGACACCCGTACAGTTGCGTTCCTGTCGATTTCGTACAAACTTCTGCCACGCCGCCTGACCGTGTCGAAGTCATATGTCACCGGCTGTCCGGCTCCGTTTACGCATCCGCCTGGACATGCCATGATTTCAATTATATGGTATGGGCTTTTGCCGTTCTTTACGTCTTCGCAGATCATCTTTGCATTTCCAAGCCCGTAAACTACGGCGGCCCTGATCTCCACTCCACCAATCATGGTTTTTATCTCGACAATACCCTTGGTGCCTTCCTGCTTCTCGAATACGACATCCCCGCTGCCGCCCGTGATGCTGTGGGCATGTCGGACTACAGCCTCGGTGACTCCTCCGGATGTCCCGAAAATTGTTCCGGCCCCGCTGCCAACACCGAACGGATCGTCGAAAATACCTTCTGCAAGATCCTTGAAGCGCAGGCCGGCGCTTTCGATCATTGCCCCAAGTTCCTGGGATGTTATGACCCAGTCAACCTCCTTGCTGCCGCAACCATCGGAAAATTCCGGCCGTTTTGCCTCAAATTTTTTTGCGGTGCACGGCATTATGGAGACCACGGTCAGGTTTTCCGGACTGACCTTCAGTATTTCCGGCAGGAATTTTTTCGCCATGCTGCCGAACATCTGCTGCGGCGATTTGCAGGTTGACAGGTTTCCGAGAAGTTCCGGGAAATACTGTTCCGCAAAGGTCACCCAGGCGGGGCAGCACGAAGTGAACAGGGGTAATTTCCATCCGTTTTTGATCCTTCCCAGGAATTCCGCGCCTTCCTCAAGCACTGTCGCATCGGCGCTGAAGCATGTGTCGTATACATAATCGAAACCGAGCCTTTTCAGGGCAGATGCTATCTTGCCTGTTGTGATTCCGCCTTCAGTCATATCGAAATATTCTCCAAGGGCAACCCGGATGGCCGGTGCAACCTGCGCAACCACGGTCTTCTTCTTGTCCTCTATGTCCTTCCATACTCCGGCAACATCGTTTTTCACGGTGAGAGCCCCTGTCGGACAAACCCTGGCGCACTGTCCGCAGTTGACGCAGTCCACATCCGCCAAGTCTTTCCCGAATGCCGGTCCCACCACTGCGGAAGAGCCGCGGTGAGCGAAATCAATCGCCCCTACACCCTGTATCTCGTCGCAGAACCTCACGCAGTCTCCGCATAGAATGCATTTGGCTGGATTCCTGACTATCGAGCAGGAAGATGTGTCGATCACCGACTCCTTTTTGATGTTTTTAAAACGTATTTTTTCGACACCCATGCTTTTGGACAGCCTCTGCAAAGAGCATGACCCGCTTTTTCCGCATGTGGTGCATTCCCTGTCATGAGCCGCCAGAAGCAGCTCAAGATTCACTTTGCGGATTTCGCGGATTTCCGGGGTGTTGGTCTTCACCTTCATCCCGTTTTCAGCTGGAGTGGAGCATGATGCAGTGATGCCGCGCCCTTCTATGTCCACCATGCACATCCTGCACGCCCCATATGCGCTGAGTTCCGAATGATGGCAGAAAGTGGGAATGTCTATTCCCGCGGACCTGGCTGCATCCAGAACGCTTTTCCCATCCCTGACAACAACCTTTGCATTATCAATTTCAACTGTGATTTCTTTTTCCATTTTATTTAGACTCCGAATATTGCTTTGAATTTGCATGCTTCCGCGCAGATGCCGCATCTGACACATTTTGCCGCCTCTATGGAGTAGGAGGTTTTCCTCTGTCCGGTGATTGCGCCCACAGGGCATTTCTTTACGCAGATGCCGCAACCGACACATTTACACGGATCTATTCCAGGAGGTGTCAAAGACTTGCACTGCTTTGCCGGACAGCGTTTCTCGTTCACATGCGCCTCGTATTCGGCGCGGAAATGGCGAAGGGTCGAGAGTACCGGATTCGGGGCTGTTTTTCCGAGGCCGCACAGGGAGGCCTTCTGTACAACCAACGCAAGGTCTTCAAGGTTTTTCAAAGTTTCAAGATCACCTTTTCCCTCAGTAATGTCCTCGAGAAGGGCGAGCATCTGCCGCGTTCCCTCCCTGCACGGGACGCATTTGCCGCAGGATTCGTTCTGGGCGAACTGCATGAAGAACTTTGCAATCTGCGGTATGCATGTTGACTGGTTCATCACCACGAGCCCACCGGAACCGACCATTGCTCCAATGCTCTTGAGGGATTCGAAGTCCAGCGAAAGATCAAGATGCTCTTTCACAAGGCAACCGCCGGACGGTCCGCCTATCTGAACAGCTTTGAATTCATCATCGTTTATTTTTCCGTCCGCGCCTGTGACACCGCCGCCGACAGAGAATATTATTTCCCTGAGCGTCGCACCAAAGGGGACTTCAATCAATCCGGTATTGGCGACATGCCCGGTCAATGCGAACGTCTTTGTCCCTGGTGAGCTTGCGGTACCGAGGCGCCTGAACTCATCCACGCCGGCAAGTATTATTTTCGGAACGGTCGCAAGCGTCTCGACATTGTTTATGACGGTAGGTTTCCCGTGCAGGCCGCGCTGAGACGGGAACGGCGGTTTCGGTGAAGGCATTCCGCGTCTGCCCATGATTGATGCCATAAGTGCTGTTTCCTCGCCGCATACAAATGCGCCAGCGCCTTCCATTATGATTATATTGAAGCTTTTACCGGTGCCGAAAATATTTCCGCCGAGGATTCCGGCGTCCTTCGCATCGGCAACCGCTTTCCTCATCCGCTTAACTGCAAGCGGATATTCGGCCCTGACATATACGTATCCCTCGTCCGCGCCTATGGCCAGCGCAGCGATCATCATCCCTTCTATGGCCGCGTGCGGATTCCCCTCCATTATGCTCCGGTCCATGAATGCCCCGGGATCACCTTCGTCACCGTTGCATATGACATATTTCTTATTGTTTTTCTCCTTCCGGGCCAGTTCCCATTTCCTGCCGGTTGGGAAGCCACCACCACCGCGTCCGCGTAAACCGGACTTGTCGATGAGTGAGCATATCTCTTCAGGTTTCATTGAACGGTGGCATTTTTCCGCCGCACTGTAGCCGTCATGCGATGCATATTCGGAAATATCCTCTGGATTGAGGATGCCACAGAGATCCAGGGTGAAACGGTTCTGTTTGCTGTAAAACGGTATCTCGGCCCGCCCCTTATGTTTGCAGCCGTTTCGCGGATCCTTGTATAGGAGCCTGTCAACCACCATGTCGCTCTTGACTGTCTTATCCACTATCTCGGCTGCATCGGATTCGTTCACTTTGACGTATAGGATTCCATCGGGCTCTATGTTGACCAGAGGCCCCATCTGGCAGAACCCCTGGCAACCGCTTATGCTCGTCTTGCTTTCGGCAGTATCAGAATGTACATCAGCCAGCACATCGGCATTTATGTTCAGTTCTTTAACCGCCTTTGTAATCGCGTCGAAAACTTTCAGTGCGCCGTTCGCAACGCATCCAGTTCCCGCGCATACAACTATCCGTTTGCGTATCCCCGAGTTCCTTTCCAGGAATTCGTCTTTCAACTTCTCAATTATGTTTTTTTTCACCGGTAGCCTCCGTATCAGTTATCTTGTCTATCAGATTCTTGCCCCTTTCCGGGGTCATCTGCCCATACACTTCCTCATTCACTACGATCACCGGCGCTAGTCCGCATGCGCCCAAACAACTAACTGTCTCGAGTGTGAACATCAGGTCCGACGTGGTGTTTTTCCCCTCCGGCAGGGAAAGTTTTTTCCGCATTGCTTCGTAAATGTTCATGGAGCCTTTGACATGGCATGCAGTGCCGTCGCATACCTTGATCACGTATTTGCCCTTAGGCTGCAATGTGAAATGCGAATAGAAAGTGGCGACCCCGTACACTCTCGCCGGGCTCAGACCGAGGGATGACGCCACCAGGGAGATCACGTCTTCCGGCAGATACCTGTAAACAGCCTGCACTGATTGCAGGATAGGAATAAGCCTGTCCTTGTCATAATTGTTTTCATCCAATATTTTACAGACAGCCTCGAATTCACGGGCTGTTTCATTGTTGTCCATATTCTTGCATTTGCAGTTGCATCCGTTCATGTTTATTCCTGACCCTTTCCTTCTTTCTTCATACTGTTCATTTTTTTTATTAATATGACCAGAGAGGCTGCCATGTCCTCCTGATGGACAATCACGTCTTTCGAAGTCTTAAGGGCGGCGCTGGTGAAGTTCCAGACACCTTTTATTCCGCTTTCCGCCATGAGGTCGGCGACCGACTGCGCATGCTCGGCAGGCGTGGATATGATACCCACTTCGATATGCATTCTCAGGCAAAGATCTTTGAATTTGGAAACCGGAAGTATTTTTTTACCATGTATGGTTCGCCCTATTTTCCCCTTGTCCACATCGAATCCTGCGACGATGTCGAATCCTGCCCTGGAAAAGCCCTTGTACCCCAGCAGCGCCGATCCCAGGCTTCCGCATCCTACAAGGACAATGTTGTTCAGGGAACCCCAACCAAGTGAACCTGCTATCCTGTCCATCAGTTCCGCCGCCACGAAACCCACTCGAGGCCTGCCTTTTGCACCGGTCTGTTCGAGATCCTTCCTGACCAATATCGGTTCAAGGTTCAGATGCTCTGCAATCACGCTGGTTGAAATGTTTTTCACACCCTGCTTTACAGCCATGTCGATTACATCGTAATATTTCGGAAGACGCCTGATTGTTTCGATTGACACTGATTTACTGTTGTTCATTGCACACCTTTCCCGGCCGCTGAAACTGCGCGGTCTTATTAATAGATAGATAAATATCGATATAATAATATTCATTGCTTCCGTTGCATTTCAAGCCGCACGGCAAGAATAATGTGAAAAATTTAACAAGCAGACTGATAGGCGTTTTGATTTTCGTATGTGCTGGTAATAAGGAGGGGGGGGGGGATAGAAAGTTGAGACAGAGCTAAAAAAGGGCATATTGCCTCTAAAAATGTGCACATCCCTCCTCTCCTGTCTAGTGTCTTTCAGGTGATAATCAGAAGTTTGCAAGAAACTCATCGATCGATATTTTCCCAACTGCTGGGAAAATATATATTCAGCAGACAGCCGTCGGCAAAATCTTGCTGTAGAATCGGGGCTCGAACTCATGGTTTTCCAGAGGCATCGCCATATATATACTAATCAATAGTTATACTAAATCATATTAGCATATATAACGGCTAAACCCC
>CAMCYE010000002.1 GCA_945883805.1 Victivallis vadensis
CCGCATTTAAGTGAAGGAGTGCGCCATCCCTCTTTGTTTAAAATGAAAATATTCGTTATTGCGCCCTCGGTGACTTCGCCTTTTTCATTCACGAAAATCACTTCATCAAACCCTTCGGAATGGGCTTTTTTGAATTCATCATCATAAAATTCCCTGTTTGTGGTCTTGTGATAAAGGAAAACATCTTTTGAGTTCGTGGCTTTTTCCGAAATCTTCAATTTCAGCTTTTGTTTATTCCATCCGGCTTTTTCCAGAATCGTATATTCGGTCTTCAGCCTGCTGTTCTTCGATATAATAACCCTGACTCGTGCATATTTTATTTTTCTTCTTAGTAATAAATCCTTGAGTCGCCTTAAGGATTTATTTGCATTCTCCGCGTTCCATTCCCTTCCGAAATAAACCTGCGAATTTCGCGCGCGTTCAAGATGTTCCTCCAGATAGGCAAATCCATTGTCCTTGTCCCAGAGAATTGTTTCAAGGATGTCAAAGTCATGCGGATTGAAGTTGGCGAACCCGCTTTTCATGAGACACTCAATCCATTCGTTCTGCGGTTTTGAGTCAGCCACGATTCCGCTTCCGATCCCCAGTTCCGTCCTGTTGTCCGAACAAAGGAGGGTGCGTATGGCTACATTCAGGCATAAATCCCTGTTCGGACTGAAGCAGCCGATTGCGCCCGTGTAGATTTTTCTTGGAGAGGATTCAAGTCCGGATATTATTTTCATCGCCCTTATTTTTGGTGCGCCAGTTATGGATGCGGGCGGAAAAGTTGCAGTTAGCATTTCAAGAAGACCAGTTCCTGTTTCCAATTCGCCGTTCACCCCGCTCACCATCTGGTGAACTGTCGGATACGTGTCCACGCGGAACAGGGGGTTCACCGATATCGAACCGGATTTGCATATTCGTCCGAGATCGTTCCGAACCATGTCCACAATCATGATGTTCTCGGCGCGGTTTTTAGGGTCGTCCGCAAGTTGTTTTGCCGCCATTTCATCTTCTTCGGAAGTCAGGGCTCGGTTTGCAGTCCCCTTCATTGGAAGACTTCTGATTTTTCCTGAAACCGATTCGAGAAACAGTTCCGGGGAATTTGATATTATTTTGAATTTTCCGGTATTTATGAAAGCGGAATATGGGACAGGATGTGAACCGCATAAATCAATGAAAAACTGTTCCGGCTCGTCCAAAGGCTTCCCGGAAACGCGGAACGTGTAATTAACCTGATATGTTTCGCCGTCATAGATATATTCTTTTATCTTTTTAACGTCGGCAAGATATTTCTTTTTTTCCGTTTCCGGAGACAGCTTGAGAGATTTGATGCGGGGTTTTAAGCCTGTCGGAATTTTGAACGCGGAAGCTTTTTCATATGATGAAAGCCAGAGAAGGGGAAAGCCCCCGTTGATTTTTAAAGTCCTGTTTGCAGGCTCAAAGGCCGTGGCGGCTTCATACGATATGAAACCTGCGACATGCAATCCTTTTTTTATGGATGATTCAGCCCATTTCAGGGCGGGAAGGATCCCATCGGTCCTGGAAACGGACACAGTCCTGACAGGATCTTGAAACAGACCCCATTTCACTTTTTTTCCAGGCAACCGGCATACTACTGTCCCAGTTTTTCGAAGAGTTCTTTCCATAAACCTTGTATAATACCTTGAGGTATAGGAATTTCAAAGTTTGTAATAGATTCCAAGTGTCCGAGCGACCAAGTGCCTGAGCTTTAAAGAGAAAGACACGCTAAAGTTTACCTGCACGCCTAAGGCGTACAAGCCTCAGGCAGCGCCAAAGGTTTACGCGCCGTGGCGTGCGACCAGGGTCGTGAACTCCAACGAAATTATCTCAGTCTTCAGTCGTTGGTCTTCTGTTGTCAGAATCTTTTCAAACAATCCGATTCGGTGTGATTTCATTAGTTTCATTAAAGATTTGCTTCATTCGTAATTTCTAATTCGTAATTTCTAATTATTTCAAACGCTCCGATTCATTCCTCCCAATGCTTCGTAATTCGAATGTTCGTTTGTTCGTCTGTTCTGAAGTTGCGGCCTTTGGCAGCCTAATTCAAGGGAATATCCAATATCAAATATTGATTATGTCGTTATCGGGACTAATTTTTGGGAATACAGCTGATCGTGAGATTATAGCAATTTTTGCGATACCTATTAAAAGGCCAACATGTTGAAAAGTATATTGCAGGTCGTTGACAGACCGCTTGGAATGCGGTGGAAGCTGGTCGTCATATTGTTCCTCATTGGGCTTTGCATGCATTCTGTGGTTTTTTTCAGGGCGCATAATGAAGGTGACGAGATTATTTACAAGACTCTGGTTGAACAGTTGGACAATGGGAATGGATATACCCTGCAGGGAAGTCCTTTGTTGGAAAAAGGGCTGATTGACAGAACTCAATATGATCGTCCCCTGTTTTTCCATCCGCCGGGGGGGATAGTGCTGCATTGGCTGTTCCATCGGACATTCGGAGACTTTGGGTTTCCCCTGGTTCAGTTGTTTTCCTACGCACTGTTTTTCTGGAGCATGCTGTTTCTGGCAAGATCCATGAATTTGACTTCATCAAACATTGCTCTGGCACTTGTGGCAAGCCTTTCCGCGTTCAGTCCCGTCATGTCGCATGTCACTGCGAAATTCTGGCTTGACGGTCCGCTGTTAGCTTTTACCACGTTGGCTGTTGCCGTATATGTTTGGGCTGTCGCCCAAAATAAAATCCGCTGGGTTTTGCTTGCAGGTCTGATTTTAGGTTATGCCAGCCTTATTAAAATAACGGCATTTCTTGTCGTTCCCGGATTGATTCTCATGAGCTGGCACTTTTTGAAAGCTCCAAGGACGGTGACATCCCTTCGTTTTGCATTGCTGCTTCTGGCAACCGCACTTATTGTCCAGATTCCATGGGAACTTTGGCAGTGGCTTAAAGTCGGATCCCCATTTCCCTCATGGGCGGGCAGGCCCTCGGAGAGCCTTGTCGGGAGCAATAAATATGTATATTATTTGACGGTGATCCGGTCTCCTTGGGTATATTTGAAATTAACCTCTGTAATCATCTGGACCAGCATGCCAACCCTCTTTCTGTTTGCCTTGCTGTGGTGCAATAAATCCCTGAGGTGGCTAAGATTGTCCCTGATGATATGGATATTGACTGTTTTGGTTTTCCACATGGCGCTCGGGTTCATGGGCTATTCAAAGGTTTTTCGCTATACGATCCTGATGACCCCCGCATTTATCCTCTTGTTTTCGTCATTGCTGGATGAAGCTGTCTACAGGTTCAAGACAGAGGAAAACTCCCCGGTTGCCGGAGTGTTAAGCGTAGTTATAAGTATTTCCCTGTTGGCGTATGTCTTGGAAATTCTTGCGGGCTTACAAGTGTCACTTTTTTCCCACAGGGATATAATCTTTCCCATGATAGGCGGAAGCTGGATGATGCGCTGACACGGACTTCGGCAGTACAAATTCAGTAAACTGCGTTTATTTTTTTATCTTATTGATGACCTTCTGCAATATGATTTTCTGCTCCTCCGTGTCGGAGTTGTCCAATGCCAGCTGATAACAGGATATAGCCTCGCTGTTTTTGTTTTGCATTCTGCGGCTTTCTCCGAGCTGGTAATAGTAATTGGTCCTGCTGTTCCTGTTTTCAGGTTCGGGCATTCCGATTAGGATCTTTTCCGCCTCCCCAGGTTTACCTGCACCCATAAGTGAACAGGCGTAGTTGATTGATATTGTCGGGTTGTTAGGATTGGAATCGTGAAATTCACGGAGGATTTTTTCAGCTTCGGCAAATGCGGAATTCCTCATGAGATGACTGGCAAGATGAATTGCCGCTGAAACTGTGGGCTTGATATTGTATGCTATCCTGTAGCTCGCCTCTATCTCGCCGCTGTCGTATCCGCCGGCAATTTCCATGGCGGCACCGTATCCTACAAAATCTTCGGCGCGCTCGATTGTCCGTGGAAATGCACAGGTGAATAACAGGGAATATCCTATGGCAATGGCGAGTAGTGCTGGATATTTTTTCCAAAAAGGAAAAAGACTTTTGATTATGAATGTAATGGCAAATGCAGCGAAAATACAGAAGACGGGGAGAAGTACCAGTTTATAGCGCCCAAGCGGTACGAACATTGTCATCGGAACGGCAAATGCGATAAAATAGATGAAAAGTACAAGTGTCTCCCGGAGTTTTGTCCTGCGCTTCCAGAGCACAATAAGCATTCCAAGCGTCGCAAATGGAATCAACAGGAGTGGTCCGGGCATATATTTTAGCGGAGGAAGCATTTCCTTTACGAAATAATAATTGAGGTTGTCTGGCATTTGATAGGCGCCGAATATTGAAATGAATTTGCCGGCATAGTTTTCGGCCCTGTTGACGTATGAGGAGTTTTTGGTGCTCGCACTTTCCGCCGGGAGCGAATGACTGGTCAGATTGGTTTCAAGCCCAGCCTTCATCGCATACACACTGCTTGGAACTGCCGGTATGGGATTGAAGTTTGACACGGAGATGAAATTGAAAATGGAAACCGGAATAAAAGCCATTAGGAGTCCGGCTATCGGGAGAAGTGTTGCAAGCCCGGCATTGATCCTGTACTTCCTGTCACGTCTCATCTGAATGCAGATTATCCAGATTACGGCAAGAACCGTCCACAGTATTCCAGGAAACCTGACTAGGGAAGGCAGTGCTGCCGCAATTCCGGAAAGCACCAGCCAAGCCTTGGAATTGGGGCGCCTGTTCTGATGGAGAATTGCGGTGAGGGAGAGGACGCATGTGAATACATAAACCGATTCGATCAGAGTTACACTTTCATACATGAGTTCAGGTGAATAAAGCGCGGCGAGCATTCCTGAAATCAAAGCGGCCGTCCGGTTCCTCAATACTTTGAAAGTCATGAATGTTATGAGAAGCGATGCGACGATTCCAAGGGCGAGCTGTCCGAGGATTACCGCAGTGATATTCAATTCGTTCCCGCATGCGAGATAACAGCAGTAAACGAAGAATTTGTAAACTGAAAAATCGGTTTTGCCATGGCAGAACTGTTCGGCGGCACCCATTATGGTCTTCATGTCGAGGCCGGAAATCTTGCTGTAATATCTGAATGGCGATTCCATCCAGTTCGTGAAAAGGATTATCCTGGCAGTCAGAGCGGCGATAAGAACTGTCAGATAAACGCCAAAGTTCCCCGATATTGAGGTTTTTGGAACCTTAAATTTTTCAAAAAGGAATTTTGAAAAATTTTCACTGATTAGTCCTGTAAATTTCTTATTCATTTGCATCAATCTTCAAACTCCAGAACTTTCGCATTTCCGAACTTCCGCACTTTCGAACTTTAACTTTGTGCCTCTGTGCCTCTGTGGTCAATCTTCCGCATTTCCAAGTACAACTCGCGTCCTACCCAGGCATCGGTGGCGGCATATGTTATCTGAGAAGGCGTCAATTCGTTGCTGGCCCAATTCGACGTCTTTGCAGATTTTGAGATGCGGAACCCGAGAAGAACGGCCGCAAGCCCGCGCAAACCGTGATTTTGTATTCCATGTTTTTTTGCCAGATTTCCAATGTCTACAAAGCCTGCAGGTTCGAAGTGAACCACATTCCTGAGTTCGGCGATGTCGTAATTCAGGGAAACTCCAGCCTTGACAATGTCGGGATTGGAAAGAATGCCGATGATCGGGCGTGGCAGACCTGTGAATTTAAGTTGAAAAATAAATACCTCATTTGCGCCGGCGAGCTGCAGGAGCGCAGGCGGATAGCTTTCACCTTTCCGGTAAGCAGGTCTTGTTTCCGTGTCAAAACCGAGAAGGCTTTCCTTTTCGAGAAGTCTGACAGCTTCAGACAATTCGGTTTCGGAGCGGATTAAATGAACTTTCCCCTCGTATTTTCTGATGGGACGCTCGTTTATTTCATCCTTCTGCATCCGTTCCCAGGATGGATTTGACTGGTGTTCAAAGCTCTGGGGAGCACTAGTATTGTTCATTGTATTGCCTGTAATTTTATCAGGCGTTTTGGCCTGACTTTGGACTGCGCGTAAATATTCACTGAAATATGTTCGTTCAGCGAATATTTACATTCTTCAAGAAAAGAACGCATCAGCGGAGTGACGCTGCTATCCGCCTAGGCGGATTGTAGCAACGGCACTTGCTACACCCCGTCGGATGACTGGGCTGTTGCCGTTCTCATTACATTTCAATCCAGTAAATCCTACTATAGTTTTTCAGATAAATAATTTTATTGTTTTCTGAAAAACTATATATGCGGAAGTCTTTCCACACATTTTTTAAGCCAAGCAGACGCTTGGCGTTCCCGGGAACGCTGACCGTCTGGTCGGCTCCTATGCCTTTTAAGTGCGGAAAGACTTCCGCCGAGAGTATCTAGTCGCATCAGAAAACGGCGAAATCCGGAACAACCTGTTCCATTGAGTAATTTTGCAGTTCTTCCTGCAAAATTACTATTTGAAAAGGTTCGGCATGTATTGTCTTGCCTTCGCAAGCATTTCCTCATCCGAGATCGAACTGATTCTGCCGTTCTTATACTCTTCGTCAATCCATTTTTTTACAGTCATTATTCCCGGATTGTCCTTGCGGATCTCGGAAGCCGTTTCGCCTAGGTTGCTGTGAAGCCAGTATGCGATTCCGGCAAGGCCGGACTTGTCGGTGATTGCGACTTTCGCAGGCCTTTTGAGCCAGCGTTCCGTGTCGAAGATGTTGTATATCTCCTCGTTTTTTGTCAGGCCGTCGGCATGAATGCCTGCGCGTGTCGTATTGAAATCGGAACCTACGAAAGGATAGTTTGGCGGAATATTGTATCCTATGACCTTCGTGAAATATTCTGCGGCGTCGGTTATTGCGGTCGGATCAATCCCATCATGTATTCCTGTGAGCCCCATCCATTCGAAAACAAGTCCCTCAATCGGCGGATTTCCCGTTCTTTCGCCAAATCCGAGGAAAGTCCCGTTAGCGGCCGAGCATCCGTAAAGCCACGCGGTCACGGCATTGACCAGCACCTTGTGGAAATCATTGTGGCCGTGCCATTCAAGCTGTTCTGATTTGATGTCGGTGTTTTTCAGGATGGCATCAAGCATTGCGGGAATGCCGCGCGGGAGGCTCGCACATGCGTAGGGAAGGCCGTATCCCATGGTGTCGCATAGGCGGATCTTCACTTTTATCCCGCTGCCCTGTGACATTTCAACCAGTTCGTTTATCATGGGTATGACAAAGCCGTAAATGTCGGCGCGTGTCACATCTTCAAGGTGGCATCGCGGAACTATCCCGTTTTCGATGGCGGCAGATGCTATCTCCTTGTATTCGTCGAGGGCCTGTCTGCGGTTTTTCTTGAGTTTCAGGAAAATATGATAGTCGGAACAGGATGTGAGGATTCCCGTCTCCTTAATCCCCATATTTTTAACGAGTTCAAAATCTTTTTTTACCGCCCTTATCCATGCGGTTATTTCAGGAAATTGAAAGCCAAGCTCCTGACAGGCCCTGACCGCTTCCCTGTCGGTTTCGCTGTAAAGGAAAAATTCAGTCTGGCGTATAAGACCGCAGGAACCGCTTATCCTGTTGAGATATTTGAATATTTCGACCACTTGTTCCACTGAATAGGGAGGCCGCGACTGCTGCCCGTCCCTGAATGTCGTATCCGTAATCCAGATGTCCTCCGGAACTGCGGGCGCAATCATTTTTCCGTCGAATCTGGCTGCGGGAATCCTGTCATAAGAGAAAACGTCCCTCAGCAGATTCGGTTCAGATATGTTTTCCAGCTCGTGTTTCATTTCATTCTCACTGTTATTTTATAGGGGGAGTAAACTATACATATTGAAGTCGGTTTGTAAAGTCAATGATTACTCGGCAGGATTTAAAACCACGAGATCTTTGAAGAATCCGCGGTAGAATCCACGGTCTCTTGATAAAAGTCTTTCGGCTTGATTCTTGGCGTGGGATGCGATGAGAAAGTCTGCAATTATTTTTGTCTTGCCTGGAACCTTTTCCCTGTACGATTTCCAAAGGTGCCCAGCGCTGTAGGCAGCGTTTTCTTTTAGAGGTGAAAATTCAATTTCAAGACTGTCCATAACTTTCCTGAATTCCTGTTCGGATTTGAAGTTTGCGGCTGTTTCCGCCCAGACAATATCGCAGGCGATCACTTTCCCCTCCATGATACACCTGCGAAGCATATCCGACGATTTTTCAGAGAATTCAGGGTCATCAAGGAAAATATCAAGAAGAACGTTTGTGTCAACAGCTGTAATCATACCGAATCTCTCATTTCCCCGATTATCGCATCGGTTCTTTTTCTGGACTTCAGACATCCTCTGACAGCCGCAACTGCATCCTTTTTACTCTCCTTAATGGCCACGATCTTTCCGTTTTCTTCGCGGAAGTCAAGAACCGTTCCGGGCTTTATTCCGAAGCGGAGCCGGAGAAGTTTAGGTATCGTGACTTGACCTCTTTCAGCAACAATAGCATTCATGTCAGCCTCCATAAGTATGTAAGCATACTTTATATGTATGTAAATGTAAATCAAGTAACCGGAAATATTATTTGTCAAGTGCCGGCTTTACTCCAGAAGTTTGCAAGTCGAAATGGTCTTGTTTTCCCATTCGGTTCACTTGCTTTTGCGGTATCCGGGTGGAGTCGTTTTAAAATTTTTCCTGAATACCTTTTCAAACACATCCGGCGTAAGGCAGTTCTCTGTGAGTTCAAAGTCGGAGCTGGAACCTTGATGATGGCCTCTCTTAATATGAATAATAATGATCCGGCGGCAACCGCTTTGTTTCGGCAACTTGCCAATTATCTCGCACATGATCGTTCATATGACGCCCCATCTGTTGAGCCGGATGTTTTACGCGGTTTGATTGACCGGCAGACGAGGAGTTTTGATCTTGCTTCCACCGACTGCGCTCTCGATCCCAATGGTGCATGAGCGGAAAAGAACTTCCCCTATTCAAACTCCGGCGGCTCTATGGCAGTCACATCGCTGAATTTCCTGTAATCCCTGTCGTATGAGGATATCTTCATTCCTTCCCTTGCCGCAAGAGAAGCGGTATAGGCGTCCGCAAAATCCACGTTCTTATCCTTGAATCTCCTCATGGCATCCAGAACAAGCGCTTGATCCGAAAAATGGAATCCCGGAGTATTTATTATCGATGTGATTTTCTCATAGATGTCATCATTGTCAAGATGAAAATAAGATTTCAGCGTCCAGACAAGTTCAGCAATGCAGATATCTGAAACGAAGAGCCTCACCCTGCCTGATCCTGCGTCGCGGAAAAGCTTTTCGCAGTCATCGGCTTTTTTCGGAACATCATTTGCCAGATACCTGAGTATGACATTTGTGTCGAGGATAAGTGTCTTCACTTGCAGTTCACCTTGCCGGCAGCCCTTTCCGAACGGGAGTTCACCACACTTTTTCTGATATCCTTGAAATCCATCGGTTTCTCGGAGACTTTCAGAGTGCCCCGAAGAGAGGTGATGTCTCCGCTCAGAGGATAAATGATGAATTTATCATCATGGAGCTCATAGGCTATCTTGTCGTTGGCGCTCAGATGCAAAGCATCCCTTACGGACTTTGGTATTGTGGTCTGCCCTTTGCTGGTCAAAGTGGATATGATCATCTTCAATTCCTTGCTTTACTTCTTGTCATTACTTATAATATAAATAAGGAAATACTGATAATCAAGGATTAATTGAATAATCCATCAAAGGACAAGTTCAGATTTTTTTCAGGAGGGTTTTTATTTCACTGTCTGTCCCGACGGTTATCCTGACGTAGCGTCCGGTGACGGGGCCTTTGAAATAACGTACCAATATTCCATTCTTCTTCAGTCTCTTGTACAGGCCTTCGCCGTCATTGTCGGGAGGTGCGGCAAAAACAAAATTGGACTGCGAGGTACAGACGGTGAACCCCTTTCTGCACAATGATTCCGCGAGATATTCACGAGTCCTGCAGATTTTCTTCTTCGTCTCATTGAAGTACTTCCTGTCCTTCAGTGCCGCAGTCGCAACAGCCTGGACAAGTGTTCCGACATTATATGAATCCTTGACCTTCATCAAGCCTTCAATGATTTTTTCCGAGGCGAGTGCGTATCCCAGTCGCAATCCTGCAAGCGAATAGCTTTTGGAAAGAGTTCTTCCGATTATGAGGTTTGGAAATTCGGAAAGCAGTCCGACACAGTTGTCGTCTGCGAAATCCGCATACGCTTCATCAACGAAGACGATGCCTTTGAATTTCCTGCAGATCTTCCTGATTTCACCGATCGGGAAAAGCGTGCCTGTCGGCGCATTCGGTCTGGCAATATAGAAAAGCTTTGCGGATTTCGCCTTTTCTGCGGAATTCGCAGGAATAGAAAAGTCGTCATTGGATTTCAGCGGGATTTTTATGCAGCGGCAGTCCTGCAGTTCCGCAAGCACGGGATAGAGACTGTAGCTCGGTTCGAAACATGCGATGGATTTTTTTTCGCCGGCAAACGCCCGGGTTGCGATTGTCAGAATGTCGTCCGACCCGTTTCCCACTATTATATTTTCCTGCTTCAGCCGGAAAATATCTGCGATGGTTTTGCGAAGTTCGCACGCCATCGGATCCGGATAAAGACGGAGCTTGTCGGAGCAGAAAGACTTCAATGCCTTTGCGACAGCGGGTGAGGGCGGATAGGGGTTTTCGTTGGTGTTCAGCTTTATGTAACGCATGTCCTTCGGCTGTTCGCCCGGAGTGTACCCGTCCATCCTGTCGATATTTTCTCTGAAATATGTTTTTTTGTTATCCATGATTTCCTAATATAGTGTCTTTGTCGCATAGTGCTAGGTTTTAAGTTTTAGGTTTTAAGTTAAAAAAATCGGAACTCCAGTCAATCTTCCCGCATAAGGCGGATTTATCATAATGGGAATTGCATGCCGGAATGCCTGCGTTACTTTAAGATGTAGCAGAAGTAGGTGTTAAGTTTTAAGTTTCAAGTTTTAAGTATGATTTTTTTAGAGGAATAATACTTTTTCCCTTAAAACTTAACACTTGAAACTTAAAACAATGAGAATTGTGGAAGAACAGATTAACCATAGGAGACATTATGTTTGGAAGATTGTTTTTCATATTGTTTGCAATGACAATGCCGTTTTCGCTTTTTGCGCTTAAACCGGGAGATAAGGCCACGGATCTGGAAATATTGAAGTGGCTCAAGGGAAATCCCATAACGCTCGATGTCGCCAGTGCCAGGAATGTTCTTGTTGTCGCATTCTGGGCGACATGGGCTCCTCCCTGCATTGAGGCGATGCCGCTCCTGGGCGATGTCCAGAAGAAATATGCCGACAAGGGTGTGCTGGTTGTCGCCATTTCATCCGAGGAGGAGAAGGTTGTCTCCGAGTTCATCCATTCAAGAGGCTATATAAACTACGGGATTGCATTGGATGACGCCAGGAAGACATTCAAAAAATACATGGACGGGGACCCGGGCATTCCAACCCTTTTCATAATTGGCAGGGATGGAATCGTCTTATGGAAGGGATATCCGATGGAGCTTGATGCGGTTCTTGAAAAAGTGACTGCGGACAAGTTCGACATTGAACTGCAGAAGAAAATCACCGTAATGCATGATGAGTTGCGGAAGGCGATGGAGAAGGACAGCACTGGTGCGATGATAAATATCGCCGACTCCATTTTGGAGAAGGATCCCGACGACGATATTGCGCTGAGATGCCGGCTTTATGTCTTTGAAAAAAGGAACCAGCCAAAAGAGGCGCTTGCATTCCTGAACAAGCTTCAGTCAAGGTCTCCGAAGCATTTCCCCTTTTATTTCATGGAACTCAGCGTAATGGATAAAATAGGATCCGCACCTGAAGAGAAGAGGAAAGTCTATGAGAAGGCGTTTTCCGTTTTCAAGGATGATTCTGAAACACTTGCCAGACTGTCTTCAATCATTTCCAATGACATGTCCTTCGGCACGGGCTCAGTAAAGCTTGAACTTGATACCGCCAGAAGGGCGTTTGAGCTTCTTCCGCCGGAGGCTGCAGGGAGGAAAAAAGCCATCTGTCTCGCTGTGCTTGCCAGGGCGTATTATAATGCCGGATGTATTGACAAGGCTATTTTAATCCAGAAGGAAGCCGTTGGCGATTTTGCCGGATTTGACGAGGAGAAAAATGCTGGCAATCTGCTGAAGTATTATCAGGAGGCCTCCGACGTGAACAGGGAAGCTCTTGCTTCCGAGAAGTAGTTTTTCTGGAAAAATGAGGGTTTTTCAGGAAAACTATTTATGATGCATGTGGTTATTTACGGTTGCGGTATTCCTGCTTTTCCCCGTCCTTTTTGTATTCGTGCCAGTCCTTATAGTTGTAAATGTCGATTCCGCAGAAGATGCACCATGGCAGGAATATTACGACAGTCACCAACAGCAGGATCGTGTTTTCGTAATGCAGATACAAAGTCAGTAGTAAAAGCAATATTATGAAGGGCGGTATGTTAAGGAGGCATTTCCGGATAAACCTGCTTCTTTTCCTTAAGTCGTCATCTTTCCCGGAAGGATTGTCGCAGTTGATTTCGCCATCATCTGTTTCGTCGTAGGAAAGAACCTCCCCGCAGTTGACGCATTCATAGGTGCCGAAGCTGTTTTCCTCGCGGCATTTTGAACAGATGACATATTTGGTTTCAGTTTTCATACCGTCTGGAAAATAATTCGGGGACTGGGAAGAATCAAGTTGTCGCCGCCATAATTTACTTTTTGACGTTATGTGCTATTTTTCATCGGGTTTAAATCAGTAGGATTAAAAGTTCCCTAAAATGGAGGATCTGGAGAATGAAGAAGTCAATGATTTTGGTAGCCGCAGTGATGCTGACTGGTTTCCTTGCGTGTGGGCAGGCCGTATCACCGTCGGCCGCCACAAAGGTTATCGCTGGCGCTAAAGCCCAGACGACGTGTCCTGTCATGGAGGGGAACAAGATTGACAAGAAAATATTTGTTGATGTGAAAGGCAAAAGAATTTACTGCTGCTGTCCGGGATGCCCCGCGAAGATTAAGGCGGACCCGGATAAATACATAAAGCAGTTGGAAGACCAGGGCGTTGTCTTGGAAAAAGCTCCAGAAGCGAAGGCGACTGAAGCCAAGAAATAATGGTTCGTTTTCATTTTGAGTGGGTCAACACATGAATATCCAATATCCAACACGGAATGTCCAATATCCAAGGAAATTATCGGATTTGCCCCTTTTTACCGTGTCTATGCTTTTTAATAATATTGAGCTCAATTCATCGTTTTTTTTAAGATGGAATTAATTTTCTTCGCCTGTTGAATGAGTTCGTCTTTTCTACACTTCATCGGTTGGATATTCCGTGTTGGATATTGGATATTCGAGTTACCCACTCGATCTGAGAAAGAGCCTAAATAATATTATGCTGTCATTGAAAAAAACACGCAGGATTTGAATCCTGCGTGTTTTTTTATTTCATGAAATATTCCACGGTCGTCTTCAGTCCGGCGTTGAAGTCGGAGGTCGGCTTGAATCCGGTCGAGAGAAGTTTGCCGATCGACGCAAGTGAATGTTTTATCTCGCCAGGACGCGCCGGTTTGTGTTCAACTGACGATTTGGAGCCGGTGATTTTTATGATAAGATTCACCAAGTCGTTTATGCTTGTCGCACTGCCGTAGGCGACATTGAATACGCCGGTGTGGCTGTTCTGCGACATGAACGCATTTGCCGCAACCACGTCTTTCACATAGACGAAATCCCTTGTCTGCTCCCCGTCACCGTAAATGGAGATCAGTCCGTTTGAAACCGCCCTTGAAACAAAGATGGGAATTGCCGCGGCGTATGCGCTTTTCGGATCCTGCCTTGGTCCGAACACGTTGAAATATCTGAGGCAGGCGGTTTTTAATTTCCCCTCGCGTGCGAACATCGCACAGTAATATTCTCCGTCGAGTTTGGTTATCGCATAAGGGCTGAGCGGATCCGGTGTCATCGTTTCGACTTTTGGAGATTCAGGATTCTCCCCATAGCACGCGGCGGATGTGCTGAAACATAGCTTTTTCACGCCTGCTGCGGCCGCCTCCTCAAGCACTACGAGCGTACCCTCGGCATTCACCCGCACGTACTCGACCGGTTTCTCCATGGACTCGACAACGCTTATCGCCGCAGCCATGTGAAATATGTAGTCAACGCCTTTAACCGCTTCCTTGACAGCATTCCTCTCAAGTATGCTTCCCTCGATCAGCTTGTAGTCAAATCCCCTGAAATTTTCCTTCCTGCCGGAACGGAAATTGTCGAGAATGACAATGTCCGCCTTGTTCTGAAAGTGTTCAACGATATGACTGCCGATAAACCCCGCTCCGCCCGTCACTAGAATTTTCATGGTATCCTTTCGTTAAATTAAATATGTCTTCTGCAAATTGTCCGCCAGGCAACAACCATCGATACTTAAAACGTAGTTGATTAATCAATAAAAAATGCCATGTAAAACTCTGATGGCAAGAGTCTTTCTCCAAAATGACGCATTTTACTGTTGAACTACCACAGAGCAAAAGCCATACTAGTGTTTTTCGGCTCCTCTATGGACAACGAGTGGGTGGTGGATAGCGTCATATTGGTTCAACGCCTTCCGAGAGAAAGTAATTTTTCGGGTGGAGCGTTGAAAATACTGTTGTCAAATGTATGTTGAATCCTCGAGTAAATTAAGGATTCCTCATGAATAAGAACAATGAACTGCTTGTGCCTATAGAGAGGATTCATATTAGATAAAACTCCGATACCCTCAGATCTTCTCCGCGAGGCGATTCATCTCCTCCTCCTGTTCCTCAATCAGCGAAACGAGTTTGAACTGCGTCCTGCACCGGTCAAGATTATGGCCTTCACGGTGAACCTTGAAATACGTGTCTCCGGAAAGATAATCTGTCAGGAACCTCAGTCCAATCTCAAGCGTTATGAGCTTTCCGCCGAATGCGAGGTGTTCTACTTCCGTTTTGGTCAGGAAGTCTTTTGCCGCGGACATATATCCTTGCACAAGCGCCTTGTACATGTGCATCTGCATCTTCACTTTGCCCAGGTCTTTTTCATCTTCGGCGGCCGGACTGGTGCTTGTCCGGACAAGGTCCCCGAAGTCATAAAGCGCAAGCCCGGGCATCACGGTGTCAAGATCGATGACGCAAACGGCTTCTCCCGTCTTGTCGTCAAGCAGGACATTGTTGAGCTTGGTGTCGTTGTGCGTTATTCTTTCCGGTATTTTCCCTTCTCTGTTGAGATTAAGGAGAAGTGTGCCGACATTTTCATGGTTTAGTGCGAATGCAATTTCGGCTTTTGCGGATTTCGCACGGTTGCACGAATCGGAAGCGAGCGTATTTTTGAAAGATTCGAATCTTTTCGGGGTATTATGGAAGTCCGGGATTGTTTCGCTGAGTCTTTTGCCGGGAAGGTCGACAAGGTGCCTTTGAAATTCACCGAATGCCTTTGCCGCCTGAAATGCCTGCTCAGGGGTTTCTATTATATCGTAGGTTTTTGCGTTTTCCACAAAAATATATGTCCGCCAGCAGTTGCCTTCCCTGTCCATGTGGTGCGGCAGTCCGTTCCCGGATCTGATAAGGGACAAGGCCTTTCTTGAAGCGTCTCCTGAAGATGAAAGTTTCCCATGAATATGCGAGGTCACCCTGTCTATGTTGTCCATCAGGGCGACAGGGTTCTTGAAAATATTGTGATTGATCCTCTGTATGATGTATCTGACATTTGCCCCGCCCTGGCTGAAAGTCACCGCGAATGTGTCGTTGATATGTCCTGATCCATACGGACTGGCGCTGATGAAATCGCCGGCGATATTGAAATTACCGCTCACTTCCTTGAGATTGTATTTTTTTGCTGAAGTCATTGTGAATTCCTTTCTGTTAGTGTCCAAGTGTCCAAGTGGCCAGCGCCTGACGAAGTTCGAAAGTTCTAGAGTTCTAAAGTTTGGCTTAAAACTTAACACTTAAAACTTAATTCCGACCAACGACTGACGACTGACGACCAACGTTGCGGCGCTCTGGCCGCCTAATTTAAATCACAGTTTTTCCGGATACGCGCCGGAATTGATAAGTTTCCTTATGTTTTCAACGACTACCGGTTTGTCTTCGCGGTAGGTTACTCCGAACCACTGGTCTCTGCTTTCCAGCACTTTTACCCGGGCTTCATTTGTCTTGACAAGATCTCCCACGACCGTGGGAATGAAGAATTCCGCTTTGAGGTTGCCGATATTCCTTTCAAGAAAATCCACGAACTGTTTTTCAAGATGCCCGAACAGGGACGGGGTGAACCCCCACATGTTCATGGAAGCGATCTCGTTGCCGGTGAGTTTCATGGTTCCGCCGTTCTCGTCCGTGAATTTCGCACCGCTGTCGGTCTTTTCTATTTTCGTCCTTTCCACCACTTCGACGAGATAGCCCTTTGAATCGGTCTTGCATATTCCGCGGGCGACGAAGCCGAATTCCGAAAGTGTGTTTTTGAGTTCGAATCCGACCATGTAATATTCGGGGGCTCCGCCGGTTACGGTTTTCGAGAGCTCCTTCGCGAGAAGCTCATATCCGCAGCGTCCGTAGAAGTCATCCGCATTGATGACGGCGAACGGCTCCTTCACTGAATCCTTCGCCATGAGGATCGCATGGCCGGTCCCCCAGGGTTTCTGCCGGCCTTCAGGCACTTTGAATCCAGCAGGAAGTTTGTCTATTTCCTGAAAGACGTATTCGGTTTTTATCTTCGATTCAAACCTGCTGCCGATGCATTCCCTGAAAGTCTCCTCTATATCCTCTCGGATCACGAAAACCACTTTGCCGAAACCGGCACGGATGGCATCGTGGATGGAATAGTCTATTATGATTTCAGAGCAGGGTCCGACAGGGTCGATCTGTTTGAGGCCGCCGTAGCGGCTTCCTATTCCGGCGGCAAGGACTAAAAGCGTTGGCTTTACCATTTTATCTCCATTCCTATTTAAATTTTTGTTCCACAAAATTTTATTACGAAAATTTATTGATCCTGGATTGCACGTCATTTTTGAATCTTTCAATTGCGGCGAGAGTGAAAGCCGCAATTGAAAGATTCGGGTTCCTCATGAGTGGAGTGAGATCCATTGCGTAAATCAGAGCGGCGCACTCATCGGTCTTATGCGAAGCGAAGAAGGTCGCGTTTGAAAGTCGTCGCCCGATGGCTGCAAGGTCATAGCGTTTCCCCCCGCTTATCTGAGAATCGAAGACTCCGAGAATTGCAGCTGCGATATTTTCATGCCCCGAGGCGGGGAGGACGGCTTTTTCATCATCATTGAGCCAGTCGAGATTCCTCCATACTTCGCAACCGTAGACCCTGCCCGGTTTCTTTTCATCGGGGAGGCGCCTCAGCGCCTCTATTGAGCGCAGTACGCTGGCGACATGGGTGTCGTGTTTGTCCGCCGGATTGTGAAGATATACCACTTCTGGCCCTGTTTCCGCGAGTATCGCAAAAAGATCCCCGACAAGATCTTTTGCCGGGGCGGTTTTAACTGCGGAACTGGGATAGGCAAGCTGGATTTGAATTGAATAGTCTCCCACGACTGCCGCTTTTCTCTGTTCCACCTTACGTATTTCCTGCATCTGTGAATCGGTGTAGTCCTTGTAGGCCCCGGCTCTCGGACTGCCGGCGCCTTCGGTGACGATGACGCTGGAAAACCATTTGTCCTTTCTGCCGAAGCATTCTGCGATTCCGTGGTATGCGAAAATCTCCGTGTCGTCCTGGTGTGCCGCAATGCTGAGGTGCGTTGTCCTCTTCAGAGCCGCATTTTCAGATATTCCATCCGGAATAAAAATATCCGCCTTCTTACTTGTCAGTTTCATTTATAAACCCCGTTTTAAGTGTTAAGTTTTAGGTGTTAAGTCCAAATCTGAATATCCAATGTCCAATCCGCCACGGCGGAAATGTCCAATATTCAAGTTAAGTTTAAACTTCCGCACTCTCGCATTTCAGGACTTCCGAACTCTGTGACCATTCGATATTGGAAGTTCGAAGTTGAATGTTCGATGTTCAATTTTATTCAAACTCCCGAACTCTGTGCCTTTGCGCCTCTGTCCCTATGTGCCTCCTTGTCTATTTAATCTTCGGGAGGCTTGCCGCCGCAACGGCCTGTCCGTGCCTCTTCATTTTCTCGTCAGGCGTCCTGAATTTTATCTTGTCGGACAGTTCTGGAAATTCTGATTTCAAAACTTCTTCGGCCTTGGAAATTATGACCTCGCCTCCAGTTCCGGAACTTACCCTGCCGAGCAGGAGGAGATTCCTTATTTCGTACATTTCTGAATACTGGGCGAGGGCATAGCCGAAACAAGTTCCGATGCTGGAATATATCTTGTCTGCGCGCTCATCTCCTTTTTTCATGAGATTCTGCACTTCCACAAGTATTTCGGCGAACGGCATTTTTTCAGGCAGTATGATTTTGGCGGACGGCACAAGCCTGGCTACGGCCTGTTGTGAGAAATATTGCACGCCACAACCGACATCATTAGACCACTCGTCGGACGGAGCGTTCTCCCTGTAGTCGATCGGGGCAAAAGCGAGTTCGTTGAGCCAGTCAGTTATATTGCCGGCAGGCGTGACATATCCGGCGGCAAGGCTTGTCCCCATGGAAATGCCGAGGACTGCGTTATCCTGCATGGACATCGAGCCCGCAAGGGCTGTGACTTCGCCGTCGTTGACCACGATGAATGGGATGTCATTCCATTCCTTCCGGAGATCCAGGAAAATATTTCTGACGTGTTTTTTGAAATCCACATCTGAAACGCCACGGAAAAGTGATGAGACCCTGACTTGGCTGTCAATGTAAACTCCTGCGGAGCTTCCGCCGATTGCATCAACTCTGGGAAGATGTGCGGCGGCCCTTTTCAGAGAATCGTTTATACCATCCCTGTGCCATTGCGGATCTTTCTGGAAATAAGGATCCCATGGTATTTCCTCAGTGAAGACGACCTCCCCGTCGATGAGGGCGGCGCATTTCCTGTCGGAACCACCGAGGTCAAACCCGATTCTGCACCCGTCAAGATTCCCCCCGATGGAAACCGCGGTTTCATTTTCAACCGGGGAATTGCGGATTTCGCAGGATGCCACCTGCATTGTTTTCCCGTAAATCTTTTCACCCATTATGTCATAGTCGAATTTTCTTTTTCCAGACCGTGAATAGATTCCGGCGATCTTTCTGGCGAGATTCTCGTCGCCCGCAATCGTTATTTTCCAGCCTCCCTTGATCCAGAGAAGGTTTTTGACCAGCCTTTCAACATAAAAGAGGTTGAGGTCCGAATATTCCGGTTTGTCCGGAAGGATCTCCGTTTCGAACGCTGACACGGACCCGTTTGTGCGTTCAAGGGAAATGATGATCTTTTTGGCACCTCCGGAATTTTCGGCCAGTTCCCTGAACGTCCTGTTCCACAGGACGGCAGGCGTGAATCCCGGATCAAGCGGTGCTTTGAGCTTCGGATTTACTTTAATCATATTGTTCATTCTTATCTCCTTGTGGTATGTTTTAGGTGTTAAGTTTCAAGTTTTAAGTAAGGAATGTTTTTTATTTTTTTAAATTCACTTAAAACTTAACACTTGTGACTTAAAACTTCATGTGTTTCTTCATCATGCTGAATCCCTAACGATAAGTTCACAGTCAATCTTTTCAACAGCCGTAAGTTTTTCCCCGTTCATCATCCTGCTAAGGAGATGCACCGATTTTTCGCCGATGGCATCCATGTGAAGCCGGATGGTTGTGAGGGCAGGGGAAAAGTACTGTGAAATCCTCAAGTCATCGAAGCCTATTACTGCAATGTCTTCTGGGATTTCCTTTCCGTTGGCTAGGGCGGCTTTTATGAAACCCATGGCCAGGATGTCGTTTGCGCACAGCACGCAGTCGGCGCCGGGAACCGAACCCGCAATCCTCGCAAAGGAATTGTACCCGTCCAGGAATGTGCTTCCTCCGCGGTCTAAGTGGAGTTTTGATGAGAGTGTGCCGAGCCCTGACCTGAATCCATCCTTTTTCTTTTTGTCTGAAAGCCCTCCGATGTAAACCGGTTTTTTTCTGCCGGATTCCCTGAAATGCCTGCCGGCTAGCATCGCTCCCCGTGCATTGTCGAATGTGACGGTGTTCCCCTTTTCACCGGGAAAGTTCCCGATCACAACATAGGGCAGCCCCGACGATTTTGCGGTTTTTACAATCTCCGTGGATTCACGTGCGCCCTCTATGACGATTATCCCTGAAATGCTCCCGTTGAGTACCACATCTTTGCAGAAGGCCATTGATTCGGGATAGAGGGAATGGATCTGGAGAGGCATTTTCCGCTGTGAGCTTTCGCTGTTCACTCCGAACATTATTTCAGTTATGAAGTAATCAGGCTCCCCTTTTATCAGAGGGGGGTAGAAAAATGCGACGGTATGTGTTTTCCTGCTTATGAGATTGCTGGCATGGTAGTTTGCCCGGTATCCCACCTGTTCGGCCTTTGCCTTGATCATGCGCCGCGTACTGTCGCTGATCCTGCCTTTCGTGCCGAAAGCCCTGGAGACGGTGGCCGTCGAAACGCCCAGCTTCAATGCAAATTGCCTTATGTTCAATTTCTTTTGTTTCATAATCGCCTGCGGTTGATGCGTAACTGATTACGCATAATTGAAGCCGCCGTCCGTAAATGTCAACAATTGAAATATGGAATTCTGCGATATTTTTGGATATTCCATGTGAAAACGGTTTTTAAGGGATATATGTAGGGCAGTAACACCCAAGGATTTATGGTATGGATGAAGACAACGTTGGTAAAGGCGAACGGACACAGAGGATTTCGAGGAGCCGTCTCGATGCGATGGAAATGAAGACGATTCCTGTCATCTGCCCATGGTGCAACAGGATATTCAAGCTGTCGACATGGGAGGTTGACAAGGACAAGAAAACGGGAGTCACTCACGGTATCTGCCCAGAATGTTTTGATAAGACTTTAAGTGACGCATGCAATCCGAATGATTCAGCAAAAACGCACAGAGGGGCAGGGGCGGATAGCGCTAAGGGAATTAAGCCGATAGCTGTTAACGAGACGCCTTCCAGCATGTTACGGAATTTTTTCAAACTCAAAAAATAATGTGTGCTTTTCCTACGGCGAGTGCGAGTTTTGAGTCCGATTGATAATCAACGGGAATTCTTTTACTGTTCTATGATGAATTCCTCAAAGTTCCTCCGATAAGATTTCGGGATGTTCACCTCAAGGTCCAAGACTCCGTCTTCCTGATAGGAGGAAGACAAGACTTTTCCGTTCTTATATGCCAGAGAGACGATGTCATGCCGCGACGGGGGGACCCGCATTTTTACAATTTCTGTCTTGTCCTTTGTCTTGAGGGTTATCGCAGACAGCAGCGTATCGATTCCGAGTCCTGTTTTTGCGGATATGAAAATGCCATCAGGATTCCTTGCCTTGAGTTTCGCCTTCAGGACCGCATCATCCACAATGTCAGTTTTGTTGAAAACGGTGATTATATCCTTGCCTCCGGCCCCAAGCTCTTCAAGGACTGAAAGCGTGGTCTTCCAGTGCTTCTCGGAATATTTACTGCTTATGTCCAGGACATGTATGATGAAATCGGCCAGCACAGCCTCTTCAAGGGTTGATTTGAAAGCTTCGACAAGGGTGTGGGGAAGTTTTCTCACGAAACCGACAGTGTCCGTCAGCAGGATTGTCTGCCGGTTGGGAAGCGTAAGGTGCCGGGTGGTCGGATCAAGAGTTGCGAAGAGTTTGTTTTCCACAAGCACGTTCGAGCCGGTCATGGCGTTGAGCAGGCATGATTTCCCCGCGTTCGTGTATCCGACAATCGCCGCATGGGTGATGTCGCCCTTTTCCCGCATTTTCCTCTGGGTGCTTCTCTGCTGTTTGACTTCCTTCAGTTCTTTCTGGAGCTGTGAAATTTTAGTCTTTATGATCCGCCTGTCAACTTCAATCTGCTGTTCTCCTGCACCCTTCACCCCGAATTTCCCGCCGACCTGCCGCGAAAAGTGGGTCCACGCCCTCGTCAGCCTGGGCAGTGAATACTGAAGCCGGGCAAGCTCCACCTGTATCACCGACTCCCTTGTCGTCGCCCTGGTCGCGAATATGTCGAGGATGACTTCCTGCCTGTCTATGACGCACAGCTTTGTGAGTTTCTCCCAGTTTCTCTGCTGGGAGGGAGAGAGGTCGTGGTCGAAAACTATGCAGTCCGCCTTGAGTTCCGTTGCGAGATTCGCAATTTCTTCGGCTTTGCCGCTCCCTAGAAGGAAGCGCGGACTGGGAGCCCTTAAACACACATTCAGCTCTTTTATCACGGGAATGCCCAGCGTCCTCATCAGTTCATTCAGTTCCGAAAGATGTTCAGATGCCTCTTCCTGCCCTGAAGCGAAATCGTGGAATCCGATGAGAATCGCGCGTTCAACAATCCTCTTATTGTCTTTTGCCGTATCAATCATTTTTTGAAACCACCGTTTTTTTTGCAGATTTGTCTTTGGGGAACCCCTGTTTCGTTACTCAATAAATCATCCAATTCATTTTCTTCAATGGGGGTTCCCTTTAATTTAATCGTATAGGAAATTGTATTTTAGACAGGATAACGGGATAAACTGGATTGAAATGTAAAGAGAACGGTAACAGCCCAGTCATCCCAGTCATCCGACGGGACAAGTCCGACGGGGTGTAGCAAGTGCCGTTGCTACAATCCGCTTAGGCGGATCTCTGTAGCCGCGTCACTCTGCTGACGCGTTCTTTTCTTGAAGAATGTAAATATCCTAGAGATCCCGTAAATCAATTGATGTCAAAAATATTGAGAAATGGGTCTCGGAGCTTGACGGCGTGATAACCAATCCGGACATCAAGACATTGAAAGAACGCCTCAGAAAACCATCCTATTCGAGGCTTGTCCGCAAAGAGGATTATTTAGCAGGCTCCGAGGTCGGGCAGTTCTATGATTTTCTTAAGATGAAGATCAGGGACATTTCCGACAAGGATATTGAGAAGTCTTTAGGAGATTATCTCAAAAAGGACGATATCGCAGGCCTTTCCATGAAATTCCGCGCGGAACTTGCCAAGTTGAAATGAAGAACTTCTCGGGGGCAAGCAACCCGCATATAATATTTTTTGTTGCCAAAAAATATATTGTCGAAGGATTTTTAATCCAGTTAATCCTGTTATCCTGTCAAGATGCACTTCTTTACGTTTTCCCTGCCGCCCAAACGGCTAGTTTCTCACGGAAGATTTTTGCATTGTGGCGGATGTCCACCGGGAATGCGGGATGGAAGAGGAAATGCGAAATTCGCAGGGTGAAATCATGGTCTGCGCCTAAGTCGTTCAGTTCGTCCATGAAACTCATTTTCTCATCTTCAGTGTGAGGCATTTTTCCGGATTTCGGTTCGATGATTATCACAGGTGTCTGCCGTCCTTCCGGTCCGACACCCACGAGGGCGCAGCGTGAGACATCCGGATGTCTGTTGAAGATCGCTTCACAGCATACGGAATACAGGATCCCGTCTTTGGTCATCACCTTGTGCGCCTTTCTCCCGCAGAACCAGAGCCGTCCCTTTACATCATAATAACCGATGTCGCCCATCCTGTGCCAGATCTTCCCGTCGGCGTCTGCGATCTTCGCATTCCGCGTATGTTCCGGTTCGTTAAAATAGCAGGGGGTGACGACAGGACCCTTGACAACAATCTCTCCTTTTGAACCCAGTGGAAGTTCGAGCGACGGAGACCAGTTTTCAATCGGGCCGTCCACGGCGGCAATTATCTTTATTGTCATTCCGGCAATCGGGCGGCCAATGCAGTGCCCGGCACCGTCGGCAGTTTTTTCGGCAGTCTCGGCGAGCATCTCCGTTCCTGCGAAGTTCGCAATCGGTAGCGCCTCTGTCGCCCCGTACGGGACAAGAGTTTCACCGTCGGGTGAAATTATTCTCTTCACCATCGTATGGACATCGGAATTGATGGGTGCGCCTGCCATGAGGACTTTTTTCAGGGATGGAAGCCGGATGTTTTTTTCAATGCAGTACGCGCTGACTTTCCTCCATAGGGCAGGGGAGCCGAACGAGAAAGTGACATTGTTTTTTGTGACAGCTTCTATTATTTTTTCAGGATCGACATTTGCCGGACGCGACGGATCCATGTCCGGAATTACGACACCCATCCCGACGGCGATGCTGAAAAGTGCGAATAGCGGGAACGCTGGCAGGTCGGTTTCGGAAGGGGCGGCCCCGTATGTTCTCCTGATGATGTCAAGCTGGGCGATATAAATCCCATGAGTGTAGACAACCCCTTTCGGCGGCCCGGTGCTGCCGGTGGTGAAAACAATTGCGGCAGTATCATCAAGCTTTGTTTCCTCGCATTTGAAAATTGTATCCTTGATATTTTTTTTCAGCAGCGATTCAAGCTTGGTAATCCATGGAGGTGCAAATGCCCCATGCACTATGGAGATTCTGACAGTGCTGAAAAAAAATGGGAAGAAATATTTTATCCAGTGCGCTTTTGAAATGCCGATCATGGCTTGTGGGGAAGTTTTCCTTATGCAGTTCAGCAGGTTTTTCAATCCCATGCCGGGGTCTATGAGGACGGGGATGGCGCCAATCTTGAATACTGCGAAAACCGCAGCTATGAAATCGGCTCCCGGCCGGAGCATCATAAGGACTTTTGTCCCTTTGGCGATTCCTGTCCTGCGAAATTCGCAGGCGTAGGCGTCGGTCATGTTTCCCAACTCTCCGAAAGTCACCCTGCGGTTTTTTTCGCCCTGCGACACGACGGCAGTCCTGTCGGAGTACAAAATAGAAGTTTCCCCGAAGAATTCAGCGATATTTGTCTTCATTTCGGAATGCTTTTGTCCGGAAGTGATGAGGTTTCAGAAAACGGCTGCTGTGCAAAAGTCTGGATCATTATTATCTGTCCGTGTCCGCAGTTCGGGCATAACCAGTCAATGATGTATGGGGTTTTCACAGTTGGGGTGAGGATGATTTTATTTTCGCTCTGAAAGCCACAGAGGGCGCACCTGATTTTGTAGGTGGTTTTCTTGGCATCGGCTTTGACGATGCCCGCGCCGGTCGCCTTCAATTTCAGCTGATCAACCGTAGCCGTCTCCGTAGTTCCTATTGGAATGCCATGGCATCCGCCCAGTGCGGACATGAGTATGGTTGAAAGAACAGACAGTACGATTATTGCGAGTGTGTTTTTCAGTTTCATGTCCCCGTCTTCCTTTTGGATTTCTCTTTTTATGAAATAGACCATATATTGGGGTAATTGCAAAATAACTACGAAAGGTGATTTCAAATATGAAAACGAGAGCTGACATATTATTGGCGGAGCAGGGGCTTTGCGAAAGCCGCGAGCAGGCGAAACGACTTATACTTGCCGGAAAAGTGAGGGTGGGCACCGACAGGGTCATACAGAAAGCCTCGGAAATGCTGGACGGTGATACAGTTTTAAATATCGAGGAGAATTCCCCTTATGTGAGCAGGGGAGCCTACAAGCTTCTGCCTGCGCTTGAGAAACATCTTCCCGACATGACAGGGCTGGTCTGCCTTGATGTCGGCGCCTCGACTGGCGGTTTTACGGACCTCATGCTCCAGCGCGGCGCATCGAAGGTTTACGCGGTGGATGTCGGAACAGCACAGCTGCATTCGAAACTCCGGAGCGACCCGCGTGTGATTTCACAAGAGAACCTTAATGCACGTTATCTTGACGAATCTTCTCTCCCGGAAAAGGCCGATGTCGTGACGATGGACATATCGTTCATTTCCGTAATGAAAGTTCTGCCTGCGGCAAATAGGCTCCTCAAGCCCGGCGGCCTGGCTTTCATTCTTGTGAAACCACAGTTTGAAGCCGGCAGGAAGGATGTCGAAAAGGGCGGAGTGGTAAGGGATGAGGCCGTGAGGATGCGCTGTGTCACTGAAGTTGTGAACTTCGCGAAAAATGAACTTTCATATTCGCTTGTCGAAGTGATTCCCTCCCCGATACTCGGCCCGAAGGGAAACCAGGAATTCATGGCGATATTTTTGAAGGGATCTTCAAAAATATGATTAGAGCCGAGACGGTGTTAGTATCCGACCGTTTCCTATTTCCAGTCGTCGGTGCGGAACGGCGAAGCCGGGATGCCTGCGCCATTGAACAGATTGCATTCCGGGTTATTTGCCCAGGCGTAACGGACAGCTTTGGGTTCTTTAACCTCCGGGCTGGAAACGATCACTTTGTCACCCTCTATCTTGGCACTGCCTTTGAACCATTTCTTGTCAGCTCCGGCAATCGCGAAACCCTTCAGCTCGCCTTCCCTGGCCAGCAGTCCGCCGTCCGTGTTTTTGAATGAGCAGATAATCTCGGAGCCTTTGATTTCATGACCGGAAGGCAACGGTCCGGACGAGGCGCAGTTCTGACCGTATACTTTTGCCAGCGCCCACATCGCCAGTCGCTTGCCTACTTCCTGTTTGTTTACGGGGTGGATGTTGCCTGCTTCACCCACATCGATTGTGATGGCCATGCCCGTGTTTGGCACAGAGAGGCTTTTGAGCATGAACTCCCGGATGCAAGGCCAGCCACCATCTTCCACTGGCTTTTCCTGGGCCTTCATGTAGCCTGGCAGTTGAACCCAGGCGAAGGGGAAATCTCCCTGGTTCCAACGCGTGCGCCAGTCCTTGATCATCAGAGGCAGAGTTATATCGTAAAGGCCGCCACGGCTTGCGTTGGTTTCTCCCTGATACCAGATTGCGCCCTTGATCGCGTAGGGGATCAGCGGCGCTATCTTGGAATTGAACAGGTTTGTTGGACGTTCAGGGCTTGTCAGCGGAGCTTCAGGTCTACGGGGCGGGCGCAGTGTCTTATCCGACTTTCCTCCTTCCTTGGCGACATCTTCGTTGTATTTTGCGAGCAGTTTTTCGTGTTGGGCTTTTTCTTTTTCGGGATCCCATTCCATCTCCATCTTCTTCCATTTTTCAAGGATGGGTTTAAGTTCGGGAATATCCTTCTGCGCTTCCAGGCTGGTCCAGGCTTCGATTGGCGTTCCTCCTACAGAAGAGTTGATAAGTCCGATAGGCTGATTGATTTTTTTGTACAATTCGCGGCCGAAGAAATAAGCTGTCGCCGAGAAATTGCCCACCGTCTCGGGACTGCAGACCATCCATGTGCCGTTGCATTTCTCCTGCACGGAAGGGTTTGCCCTGGATGACTCGCGGAACATCCGGATTTTCGGGAAATCGGCGGCAACCTTTTCCTGTTCGTAATCCTTGGAGTTTTTTACCAACATGGCCATGTTGGATTGTCCGGAGCAGAGCCAGACTTCACCGGTCAACACATCATTTACGGTGACGGTGTTTTTACCTTTGATGGTAAGCGAAGTGACTTTTCCCGATTCGAGTTTGTCCAGATTGAGCTTCCATTTGCCGCTGGCATCCGCCTTGGCGGTCTTGGTTTGATCTCCGATACTGACAGTTACCTGTTCATCGGGTTCAGCCCATCCCCATACCGGGACGGGGGCTTCGGCCTGCAAGACCATGTGGTCGGAGAAAATAGCCGGCAAGGTGACATCTGCCAGCAAGTGCGGGGTGAACGTCGCCAATGAAGCGGTCAGGAACAATGAACGTGCGAAAAAATGTTTCATGTTTGAACTCCTTATTATGTCAAGTTTTTTGTCGGCTGTCCGGGCACTGTCGTGTTTGATTTTAGCTTTAGTGCAGATAATACATAAATTGATTAATTATTTTTACGGGTTCCAAATGTAATGCTGTTAAACGTGAATAACAGGTGAAAAAGCCTGTCTTGGTCAGGAAATCTGCATCATTTGTCTTTCCTGTATATTTCCGATGCTCCGGGGAATGGGCTAAGGGCGCGTTCGAGGATTCCAAGCGAGTATGCGATTGCGATTCCGTAGTTTGTGATCGGGACACCGGCTTCGCGGCACCGCAGGATTCTTGAGAGGAGGAGTCGCCTGTTGAAAGTACAGCCGCCGCAATGGACGATCAGCTTGTATTTTTTAATGTTGTCGGGAAAGTCGCAGCCCTGGGTGTGTTCGAAATCAAGCTTCCCCCCCACATACTGCGTCAGCCATCTCGGAATTTTTATCCTTCCTATGTCTTCCCCTATCGGATGATGGGAACATGCCTCTGCCATCAGGATTTTGTCGCCCGGCTTTAAGTTCTCAATCGCCATCGCGCCTTCGACAAAAGTATCCAGGTCACCTTTGAATCTTGCAAAGAGAATCGAGAAAGAGGTAAGCGGGATATTGTCCGGGGTGTCGGCGGCGACCTTGAGGAACGCCTGGGAATCGGTCACCACGATATTTGGGGGACGTTTCATCCGTTCGAGGGCATTGCGAAGTTCGCGTTCCTTCACCACCATGCAATAGGAGTCATTGTCGAGAATGTCGCGGATTGTCTGCACCTGCGGAAGAATCAAACGCCCCTTCGGTGCTTCGAGATCGATCGGGACAACCAGCACCGCCATGCTTCCAGGCGGCAGAAGATCCCCGATGATTGATTTCCCGGATATGAATTCCTCGGGCGCATTTTTTATGAGAATATCGCGGAACTCGCTTATGCCCTTCCCGTCTTTGGCGACTGTCTCGACATATGGAATCTTCAGCGAATCAAGTTTCCTGCGCAGGGCGAGCGACGGTTTTTCAATGTCGGTCTTGTTCAAGACAACGATTGCCGGAGTCTTGAGTTCTGCGAATTTCGCAATCATCTCGTTTTCGAACTTCCCCCATTCGCCTGCCGAGGTGACGATGACGGCCACATCGGTGCGGTCGAAAACCTTTTTTGTCTTGTTGACGCGCATTTTGCCGAGAGAACCTGTGTCGTCAATCCCTGCGGTGTCGATGAAAAGCACAGGGCCGACCGGCAGAAGCTCCATCGGTTTTTCGACCGGGTCGGTGGTTGTCCCGGCGACATCGGACACTATGGAAACCTGCTGTCGCGTGAGGGCATTGAGGAGCGAGGATTTTCCGACGTTCCTCCGTCCGAAAATCCCGATCTGCAACCGCAATCCTTTTGGTGTGTTCTGCATAAGTCTTCTTCTAATATGGAGTGCTGAAGCTTGCTTCAGCTTTGTTTAGCGGAGCTTGCTCCGCGTTATGGTCAAAAATCATCAATTTCTTAAGATTATTGGAATCCATTGGAGACTTCGCAATTATGTGATAATGATTTGAAAAAATAGCCCAGCTTTGAAGCTGCCATCCAAAGTCCATGGAAACGTCAAAAAGATTTCTCTGAAGAATAGAGAGTTTTTCTTTTTCTTTGAAAAAATGCTCTTTATTCAAAGTGCCTGCAGTGATGATATACATCGTGCAAGGTTCGAATAAATGTGCCGGTCTATGGTGCCATTTCATAATAACATTATAGTTGTGACAAGCAAGCTTGTCCGGTTAAAAGCTGAAGCAAGCTTCAGCACTCCATATTCAACTCCCTAATTTCATCACGCATTCGGCGGATACGAGCTCGTCGAATTCTTGTGCCGACAGTATTCCTTTTCCAATCACGAGCTCACGTACGGATTTTTTTGATTTGCGGAATTCGCAGCTTATCGCCTGTGCTTTTTCATAGCCTATTTTTCCGACGAGCGCGGTTGTCGCCCCTGTTGAATTCTCCACGTGCCTGCGGCATTCATCTTCGTTCACCTTCAGTCCTTCGACACAATGGGAACAGAGTATTGAAGCCGAATTCGAGAGAAGCCCGATGCTTTCAAGCAGGGAATCGGCAATCAGCGGCATGAATGCGTTCAGTTCGAGGTGTCCCATTGCGCATGCGCTCGCAATGATTCCGTCATTCCCCATGACCTTGAGGGCGGCCTGCGTGACAGCCTCGGGTATCACCGGATTTATTTTTCCGGGCATTACCGTGGATCCCGGCTGGCGCGCAGGCAGGATGAGTTCGCCTATTCCGGCATCGGGGCCGGATGACATGAAGCGCAGGTCTCCGGAAACTTTCATAAGGTTGACGGCGCACGCCTTCATGATTCCGCTGACCTCGGCAAGCGCATCGTTGTTCTGGGTGGCCTCAACAAGATTTTCCGCACGGGCAAGTCCAATTCCCGTATGATTCTTCAGGTTTTCAACGACACGGAAAATATATTGGCGCGGAGCCGTGATGCCCGTGCCTATGGCGGTGCCGCCGAGATTGACGACGCGGAGACGTTCCTCACACTTGTAGACCCTCCAGCGGTCGCGTCCGAACGCTTCTGCGTATGCTGACATTGTGCGCCCCATGGTGGTGAGGACGGCATCCTGCATTTCGGTTCTGCCGACTTTCACGATATGTGCGAATTCCTTTTCCTTCCCTTGGAACGCTTCAGTCAGCGACACCAGTTTTTTTTCCAGTTTCCTCTGGAGGTTTATGGCGGCGATTCTCAAAGCTGTAGGGTATGTGTCGTTTGTGGACTGGTGCAGATTGATGTCTGCAAGCGGATGAATGAATTCGTAATCGCCCAGTTTTCTGCCGAGAATGATAAGTGCACGGTTTGCTATGACTTCGTTTACATTCATGTTTGTGGAAGTGCCCGCGCCGCCCTGGAGGGCATCCACGACAATGTGAGCGTCAAGTTTGCCTGATATCATTTCCTCACAGGCCTGCCGAATCGCTTCAAACTTGTCCCTGTCGAATTTTCCGAGTTCGTGGTTGGTCGTGGCGCACGCGAGTTTTACGGCGCCGTAAGCATGGATAAGCGCGGGATTGACACGGCGTTCTGACAGCGGGAAGTTCCCGACAGCTCGAAAAGTCTGTATCCCGTAAAGGGATTCCGCCGGGATTTTCATTTCCCCGAGCATGTCTTTTTCTGTTCTGAACTTTGCCATCTGACTCCTTTTGGAATTCTCTCAGGCCATATTATACATTGAAATAACGGATTTGAAATTATCGAGATGGATATGGAGCATTTTCCCCCTGGCTGAATCCATTGTGATCAGGGCGTCATAAGTCCATGCGGCAATCAATAGGCTTGAGAGCTCAGCTCTTCTTTTCTCAAGAAGGACTTGTGCTCTGTAAAGCTGAAAAGATCGCAAGCGATTAGCGGCGAGTTTCTTGTGTCCGTATTTTACATCGCAGCCTTGTAGATTGCGATCACATCGGAAAGTTTCGGGACCCTGGGATTTGTAAAACCGCACGCATCCTTCATCGCATTTTTCGCCATGACATCGAAGTCCTTCTCCTTGACATCAAGTCCGGCGAGACCGGAAGGTATTCCCACATCCTTTGAAAGCACCATGATTGCATCCAGCGCCGTTTCGGCCGCGTCCCTTGCGGAAAGGCCGCTGATGTTCTCGCCCATGGAGACAGCTATGTCGCCGAACCTGTCAACTCTCGACACTAGATTGAACCTGCTGACATGCGGGAGGAGGATTGCGTTGCACATCCCGTGCGCCAGGTTGTAGAAGCCGCCAAGCTGATGCGCCATGGCATGGACATAGCCCAGACTTGCATTGTTGAAGGCCATACCCGCCAGATATTCCGCATACGCCATCCTGTCACGCGCTTCCATGTCATTCCCGTTCGCAACTGCCGGACGGAGATATTGCGAGACCAGCTCTATCGCCTTCAGCGCACATGCATCCGTGACCGGTGTCGCGTTTATGGACACATATGCTTCGACGGCATGGGTCAGTGCGTCCATGCCGGTGCAGGCGGTCAGGAATGGCGGCATACCGCTCATCAGGACAGGATCGTTGATTGCGATATTCGGGGTTGTCCGCCAGTCGACGATCGCCATCTTGACGTGGCGGGAGCTGTCGGTTATGATGCAGAAACGAGTCATCTCGCTCGCTGTTCCGGCGGTAGTGTTGACCGCGATGAATGGAGGCATCGGTTTTGTCGATTTGTCTACACCCTCATAGTCATGGATCCTTCCTCCGTTCGAGGCGACAAGCCCGATCCCCTTTCCGCAGTCGTGGGCGCTTCCGCCTCCAAGGGTGATGATCATGTCACAGGCATTTTTCCTGAAAACTTCGAGCCCTTCTTCAACATTCTTGTCCGTAGGGTTGGGGACAGTCTTGTCAAAGACAACCACATCAACTCCGATGTCCTTCCTGATCAAATCGGCAATCCGCGCAGTCATTCCGACCTTCGTCATGCCATCATCTGTGACGAGCAGCGGTTTCCTGCCACCCAATGATTTGATCCTTGAACCAAGCTCCTTATGGCAGCCGATTCCCATAAGTGACACGCAGGGGATGAAGAATCCGTAGGTCTGTTCCTTGATAAGCATAGGATCTCCTTTCAATATGGATTGTATTTCGTTTTGATCGGGTAAACACACAAAATATAATGCATTGAAGTGAACCTTCAATCAATTCGAGCTAATTTCGAAAGCAGCAAAGTTCTGATTACAGCGAGGTGTGGAGAGGTCTGTGCAAATCCCCGGCAATACAAACGTTTTCAGATAATTTTTTCGCCATTTAATTTTTCCGTCTTCATCTGCGCAGGTTAAGATGGAATACCTATGTCTTTTGTCCTGATTCCCTTGATTTATTTTCTATCTTCGTCTATCTTTCCTTAAGTATGAAAATCAAAATTCCTATCAGTTGGAGCTGGATATGTCCGGATATGCCGTTAAAAAGGAAGAGCTTTACACCTGGGCTGATTATCAGAAATGGCCTGACGAGGAAAGATGGGAGATAATAGATGGCGAAGCATATATGATGTCGCCGGCTCCCACAACCAGACATCAGGCGATACTGGGTGCGATTGCAAGAGAGTTCCTCAATCATTTTCACAACAAGAGATGCAAGCCTTTCCTTTCTCCGGTTGATGTAAAACTGTCAGAAGAAGATATAGTCCAACCTGACATTGTGGTCGTCTGCGACGACAAACAGATAAAGGAAACGCATATCGAAGGCGCTCCGGCGCTTGCCGTAGAAATCGTCTCTCCGTCTTCAACGGTGCATGACAGGATGCGCAAGATGAGGTTATATGCGGAAGCAGGCATAAAGGAATACTGGATTGTCACCCCGCATCCATCCATGGTGGAGATTTTCCTTCTCGACGGGAAAAACTACCGCATGCACGCTACTTTTGGTCGCGGTGATGTTCTGGTAAGCGGCATATTCAAGAATCTCAAGATAAACCTGAAGGAAGTTTTCAGCTTCCCTCTTACCGCAGATGAGAAAAAGATCTACGAAGTGAAGGAATCCCCGGCGAAGTATCGGATTCCATGACGATGAAAATATTTATGACATCTTTTTTCTTTGTTTCAAAGAAAAAAATAAGGGAAAACTTGGATGAGGGCTCCATCACAACATCAATTGTTTCACCGGACTGAACTCCTGCTCGGAAAGGATGCGATGAAACGCATTCGCGACGCAAAGGTCATCATATTCGGGGTGGGCGGGGTTGGAAGCTGGTGCGCCGAGGCGCTTATCCGAACCGGAGTCGGGCACTTGGCAATTGTAGACTCCGACGTTATCTGCCCGACGAATGTGAACCGACAGCTACAGGCCACTTCCCATAACATCGGCAAATCCAAGGTTGACGAACTCAGGGAACGTCTGCTGACAATAAATCCAGAGGCTGAAATCAAGGCTTTCAAAGTCATGTATGATGACAAAACCTGCGACCAGTTCAATGTGACCGAATATGATTATGTCCTTGATGCCATTGATACGCTGAGGAGCAAGATTCTTCTGCTCCGACGCTGTCTGGAATCAGGCGTGAAAGTGTTTTCTTCAATGGGTGCCGGATCAAAGATTGATCCCACCGGCATACGGACTGTGCCAATCGGCAAAACCAAACATTGCCCTCTTGCGCGAGTGGTCCGCCAGCGTCTCCGGAAAGAGAAGATCGAAGGCGAGTTCCTCTGTGTCTACAGCGAGGAGCTTCCAATGGAAAGCCGAGGGAAAACCTTCTGCGGTTCTGCTGTCTGCGCCTGCCCCGACAAGGAGGAGAGGAATCTCTGCATGTCAAAGGCCAAAATAAACGGTTCTCTTGTCCACATAACCGCTCCGTTCGGTTTCGCTCTCGCAGGCCTGGTGATTCAGGATCTGGCGAAGGATAACTCTAATGCGGACGCTGCCCTCTGAGTGGAAAGCAGTGTAGTTTCCCGGCTCTTTCTCAGATCGAGTGGGTAACTCGATTATAAAGACTGAATATCCAATATCCAATCCGCCACGGCGGAAATATCCAACCGATGAAGTGAAGAAAAGACAAACTCATTCAACAGTTGGAGAAAATTAATTCTATCTTGAAAAAAAGCGATGAGTTGAGCTCGATATTATTCAAAAGCATATACGCGGCGAAAAGGGAAAAATGCGATAATTTTCTTGGATATTGGACATTCCGTGTTGGATATTGGATATTCAATTATTTTCATGTTTTGTGTGTTTACCCACTCAAAATGAAAACGAACCAGTTTTCCTTCCCCTCCGAATGAATTTCAATTATAAGATCTTCCCTTGACGAAGAGTATTAAAACACATCCGGTAAACATGGAGACGGAGGCGAAACTGAAAGCGTATGACAGCGGAAACAGGTTGAAGCACAGCCCCATGACCGGGGCGGCTGCGACGGTTCCCACAGCCCCGGCGGCGACTGTAACGCCGATGACGGTGCCGGAATAGCCCGGATTTATTTTCGCAGTCAACCCTATGATCAGAGGCCATGTTCCCGAGAAGACAAAACCGGTCAATGCGAAAATCACAATGCCGACCTGCCATTGTTGCACAAAAAGCTGTGAAAACATCAGAAGTCCCCCCGCAAACATCAATGATGCAATGATTTTGCGGTATGACACCGATTCGGGGATGAAGGCGCAAATCATCCTTCCCAATGTCATGGACAGCCAGAAAATTGACAGGCCGTATATTGCCCAGTTTTCCGGTGCCTGGAAATGCCTCCTCAGATAATAATTTATGAACACCATGTGGACGGTTTCCGCGAACACGTACAGGAAAATGACAATACAGGGGCAGATGAAACTCCATTTTTTCATGATGCGTGTGAATATCTGAAGGGAAATGGACTCTTCCTCAGCGGATTTCGGAATGCGCGAAAGTGAATAGAAAACAAGTAGCACTGCCGCCATGGAGGCAAGGAAAAGGAAAATGACACGCCATGAAACCTCTTCCATGCCGAGAAGCATGCCTATGAGAAACGGACCCGAGGCCGCACCTATGCAATATGCCGCCTGGGAAAGGTTCAGATATAATTTTCTTTTATGCGGGAACAGGTCGGAGAGGAGGGCAGAGCTCATGCTTTCGAGAATGCCTCCGCCCATGCCCATTGTGAGACTTCCCAGAAAAATCATGCCCAGTGAACCGGCGCAATACCAGATCACAGCACCGCTCATGGTGAAAAAACACGCTGCAAGGAATACGGTTTTTTTGCCCATCAGGTCGGCAAATACACCGCCCAGTATGGTCGCCACTATGAATCCGGCAAATTGAACCGTGGTCGCCCCGGACATAAGTTCAGGGGAAATATTGAAGTCCCTGGCGGCGCGGAGCAGAATTGACGGAATTATATTGGCCGATACGGCGAACACCGTCAGCGAAAACAATGCCGCAAATGCAGGCAGGACCTTCCAGTAATTTCGATTTATCATATGTGGGTTTTCCAAGATAATGGCAAATATTCACTGAACGGACATGGTTCAGTGAATATTTGCCTTTCATACGAGCTTGACTCAAATAGCCCATCACTTCAAAGTTACAGATCCAGCATTTTCCGGTAGAGCGATATTTCGTTGTCGATGACATGCCGTACCTGCCGGATTTTCCATTCAAGATGCGGCCTGTCGCACATGTATTCCATGCTGGGTTCCCATCCGAGCCGGGAGTCGCGTTCTACGATTGGGATGGTGGCCTCCGCATTCTTTATTTCCGCTTGCGCTATTTTGACAAGAGCGTCAAGGACGGCATGCGCCTTCTTGCGGTCGGACTCCACAAACAGCTGCTGGTTGAGCTTCCACCATTCCTTCACATGTGCGACGGTGGCGGCGGTGTTGGCCATGAATTGCGCGAGAAGCTCCTGCCTTTCACATTCTTCACGTTTCGCCTCCGGCGCGGACTTTATCGCCTTCCGGATTTCCACAATGCCCTTCTGCAAAAGTGATTCCAGTTTCCGGTAGGAGCGGATCTCCACATTGATCCGCTGCGGCCCCGGTGACTGCTGTGCATTTTCATAGGGGTGGTAGAAAGTCTTTACAATGCGACTGCCATGCAGGGCGAACGGTGCGGAATTCATCTCCAGTTCCTTGCTTGTGAAAGTGCGCGTGATATCGGGATGGAAAATCAAAGGATAGGAGGGGCCGACCCGGTTCGGTCCGTACTGGTCTTCATTGGTGGGGATGTAATGGGAAATCGCCTCACTCCAAAGCGCCCAGGCCTTGAGGGCGTGCGTCGCACCACTGACTCCGAAATCCCGCACTGCAATCCGGCGGAGGATCTCGTCTACGGACGGTGATGCGCTCCAGAAATTCCATTTGGTGAAATCAGAGACAAAGGAAGGGTAGAATCCGTATTGATGTGATTCCATCAATCCGGACAAACCCCATTTTCGGCGCGCATCAAGTATGGCGTCATGCCGTTTCGCCCATTGGAAAGGGAAAGGTTCATATGGTGTCACCCCGAAATCCCAGGTGCAGCCCCCGGTGTTGGTCATCGAATAAAGCCTGATCCCTTTTTTGCTCGCGGCTTTCGCCTCGCTCATAAAATACTTCCCGGGTCCAGGATATGAGATCGTGTAATCCATCACCGGATTGACGACATCCTCGTGCCTGATTTGATCGAACATTTCAAATGTGACCTGGAGGCTGATATCGTTGGGAAGGGATTCAATCAGTTCAATCCTCTCCTTTTCAGGGGCGTAACCCCAGTTGTAGGTCCAGAACACTATGTCCGCCTTCGGACTCCATTTACGCACCACGGTCTTTACCATGTTCACCCAGAGGGGATAGTCGCGGCAGGGCCACCAGCCCGGACTCGGTTTGCAGGACGGTATGCCGTCAACCACGGATTCTCTCCATGGGCGCATAGTGGTCCGCTCGTCCTTGCTGGGAAATTCACAGGATTCGCCGACCAAGATGATCCCCTTCGCTTCAGGACACGCCTGGAACAGCGAGCCGAAGATTTTATCATACTCCTTTTCGGCGTTATCGTCTTCAGGATGTTTCCAGCATTTCAAATAGCTGTAAAAATAGACATCCAGACCGTGCAGCCTGGCGCGACGCACCAGTTCGTTGAAATCCAAATAGCCGCTGGGGGTGATGTCAACACCCTTGACCATAAGCAGAATCGCATCCATCCCGGCATGAGCGATCGCGTTCAAATGACTGTCCGGAAATTGGTCGAGCCCCCAGCCGGAATGTGTCATCCGCGGTGAGAAAAGAGGTTCCCTGACCGACTCGCCGATTACAAGGAACGGCGATTCGCGGAGGTTCATCAGATCCTCAAGATAATAAGATCCCTGTGCGGTGCCGCGATCGTCAAATCCGCAGACAACGACCTGATCCCCGCGCACCGTGACCCTGTAGCTTCTTGCTGTTTTCAATCCCTTGCCGAACTGAGGCAATTCCTTTTTATCGCACAGGATCACGCATTGCTTTTCTTTTGCCAGCGCGTCTGCGGTTCTCCGCACCAGCAGGACTGGAAGGCCCATGCTGGTAGACAGATAGTCCTGCAGGTCTTTCGCCGCATGCAGTATAAGTTCCGAGCAGCCTTCGACAACGCCAATGTTCCAGCCGTCTTTCAGGCAAGACTCATTCTTCATCGGCTTAAGGCTTTTGTCCCGCCTTCCGCTTTTATGCACCGCATCCATCCGCATCCTGAACTCGTAGCTTTTTTCCGTTGCCATTTGATTCATCATATATGGTTCCTTTGTTTTTGCATTTGCTGACTTTCTAATTCCAAGAGAAGATTATCTCTCACAGAGACACTGAGAACTCGGCGTTAATTAATTTCAAGGTGAACAGTAATCAGCGGCCTACTGCGGAGGCCGCAATTTTATCAATAATAAATTGTTAAAGGCACACACTAAGGTGTGAACTCCAAAATTTGGAGTCCAGCCTTTAGGCTGTTCTTTAGACACGCTAAAGCTGTGAACTCCAACATTAAGTTTCATAAGGAGTTCCGGTAATCAGAAAATTTAACTGATCACTGAAAACTGATCACTGATTACTAAAGTTGCGGCTTCCGGCCGCCTAATTTAATGTTTCAGTATCTTCCGGAGATGCTCCAGTATCCTTTTTGTCGCCGTGTCACCGTATTTTTTCGTGGAGTCTTTTGCACTCCTGGAATACCAGTTGGCCGGGTCGAACTTGCCCATGTCGACACCTTCCGGACAAAGCGACATCATAAGCGACGTCTCCCCGATGCCGGCATGATCGAACGTATAGTCCTTCTGCGTCTGTGAATCCATCAGCGAATGGAATTTGATCCAGCTGAAAGGATCGGTTCCGGCATCATGCTGGTCATAGTAATTGCTCATCTCGCCTTTGCCCCACCAGCCCTCGCCGCGTGTTTTCTCAAGGTATTCGAAAATCAGCTGCCGGGCCGCTGTTTTGAACGCGAGGTCCGTCGGCATGCCTGCGGCGAAATTCTCAGACTGGTGATGGATTATCCCGTGAATATTGCGGAATCCCACTCTCAGCAGCGAGGAAAACAGCCCGTTCGCAAACGGCATCAGCTGTTCCGGGGTCACGTTAATGCTTCCGTTCCGTTCCGCAGGCGCAACCGCGTAGCTGGCCGCCCCGTAATAAAACGTGGGAAGGATCACCAGATTCATTTCCCCCTCGATCAATTCGAGGGCGCGTATTACGACCAGCGTATCCATCCCAAGTGCGAGATGTTCCGAATGATACTCCAGCACTCCCATCGGCAACACGAGAGGCCAGTTCTCGTCTATGGCCTGCCTCAACTGATACGGCAACATCATTTCATAGCGCATATCTATCCTTTCCGTTGCACCAAGTGCAGATCTTGTTAATTTTTCCGTCCCGGAAAAATTTTCTTCAGCAGTCTATCTCAATGATCTCCATGTGTTCTCCGGTGTTCATCATTTCCGCAGGACCGGATTCAGTCACAAGCAGTCCATTTTCCCATCTCAGACCGAAATCCTTGTCAGCGAAAAACGTATCCGCCTGAAAAGTCATGTTCGGCTGGAGAACATACTCGCTTATGCTTTCCATCCACGGTTTTTCAACTTCTATCATTCCAAGTCCGTGGCATGGGCCGTACAGATAGTATTTGCCCATTCCCGCATCTTTTACAAATTTTTCATATTTTTTAGCGACTTCACCGGCGACGACTCCGGCACGCACCCAGTCGTATGTCTTATAGTGCATTTCCTTTCCGAATTCGATCAGGCGTCTCTGGATGTCAGTCATTTTTCCGAGACAAACTGGACGTCCCACTGAAGGGGAATATCCGTCAACACGGCCGCCGACACCGATCTGGACTATGTCGCCTTTTTCGAGTTTGCGGTGTGTGCCGCGTGAAATTGCGTTGGTTGTCTTTCTTCCTCCAAATGAATAAACCGTGTGCGCTTCGCTTTCCGCACCGTTTAAATAGAGCGCGCTTACGGCGATTCCTGTAAGTTCGAGTTCGGTCATTCCGGGTTTAATCGCCTTGAGCATGATATCCAATGCGATTTGCCCGAGTCTCAGTCCCTCACGCAAACACGCGATCTCGGACGGAGACTTAATCGACCTCAGCTTTGTCACAATATCGTCAGCCTTGACTATCTCGGCCTTCGGATATGCCGCACGCAATCCCTCGTACATCGCCATGTTGGTACAGAGATATCCCGCCACTCCGATACGCTTGACTTCCTTGACTCCGATAGAGGCGAAAACATCAGGATATTTGCTTACTGCAATTCCGGGGTATGCAGGATCCGCGGTCTCACGGTATTCTGTCATCATATGCACATTCTCAACCTTGCTTCTGTCCCTTGCGTACTCCCTGGATTCCGGGCCTATCAGGAGTGCTATTTTTCCGGAGGGTGCAATCGCAACTCCGCCCATTTCGAAAAGCGGCCAGTATGCGCTGAAATAACGCACATTCGCATAATCCGCTTCATTTGAATTTGCCACCAATACGTCAAGTCCGGCCTCCGTGACCAGTGCGGCCGCCTTGCGAACCCTTTCCAAATACTCAGTTTCCGGAATCATCACTTTCTTGTTCATTTCTCTTCTCCTTTTTTTATTAGGCGGCCAACGGCCGCAACTTTTTCGGAACGCCGCCAAGATGGGGCATCCATTTTAATGTGATACAGGCGTCTCTCCTGTTCCTATTTCTTTCTTAAATACAGGCGAGATGCCTGTATCATCCTTTTATATGAGGCAATTTCAAAATTGCCTCATGTTGACTCTCTTTTTTTCAGCACCGCCCTTATCGGCAGTTTCACATTGGCGGATATTTTCCCGTCACGGACAAGGGCGACCATCATTTTTACCGCTTCCCTGCCAAGACTCTGTTTGTCTATATGGATGCTTGTAAGGGACGGCATGAGATATTGACATGTTGGAATATCGTCAAATCCGACAACCTTCACTTTTTGCGGTACCGGGATACTGTGTTCTGCAAGTGCTCTCATTGCTCCGACACACAGGATATCGTTGCCGAAAACAGCATCGAATTTTATGTTGCCTTCAATAAGCAGGCTTATCCGTTCTCTTGCCGACTCCATCGAATAATCGGTGTTGAAAACCCTGACAGATTCAAACTTTTCGCGAAATTCGCAAAGCGCATTCATCATGGCCTTTGAAAAATAATGATCCTTTGGCCCTGCAAGAATCACGGGACTTTTCACATTGCGCTCCAGAAGATGCCTGAACGCCAGCCTGCATCCGCCAATGTTGTCCGATTCGACTCCGCAGACTTTCACGCCGGGAGGCACAGGACTGTCGACAATGACAATATTGTGATTCACCTTCTGGATGGATTTGATTTCCCCGGGGCGGAACTGACCTGCCAGAATGACCCCGCACAATCCGTCAATCGACAATACCGTCTGCATCCTCAGCCAGGAATTCCTGACATCTTCGAGCCAGTGCACTTGTAGGGCGCAGAGTCCGAATTCGGCGGCCTGTTTTTCAACTCCGCGGGTGACTTCGCAGAAAAACTCGTCGGCCTTCTGGGTGTCAACCCCGAATACCAGGGCAAAACAGTTCGACTGGGATGATCGCAGTGTGTCATGGCTTCTCATCGCCCTGGCGGCCAGCGATGGGACATAGCCCAGCTCATGCATTGATTCGAGAACGCGGTTGCGTGTCTCCTCCCTAACGGGATCACTGCGCATCACCCGCGTAACCGTCATCCTGCTCACCTTCGCCCGTCTGGCGACTTCCACTATTGAGACACCCATGGCAAAATCTCGGATTTTTTTCTGCTGATATTTGAAATGTGAACGTTCACATCCGTAACAATATTCGCTGATCGTCCGCAGTCAAGCGGGAACGTGGGATTATTGCAATATTTGTTTTTTATTTTCAATTGCGGTGAAAACCAATAAAAAAGCCACAGGATTAAAATCCTGCGGCTTTTCAGTCTCAAAACAAGTGGCGGAGAGGGAGATCCCCTTCGTCCCATAATATGGTAACTACGGGGACTGGAGGATTCTTTTTTTTATGAAAGAGAAACCGGAACCAGTTTTCAGATACTTCTCTAGAGAACGCGCTTGTTCTTCTGTTTCAACTGCAACATAACTGACAAGCCTAAGTGGGCGTCTTGCAGAAGTGGATTCCACAAATCCATTATTATGTTCTTCAATTCTTCTATCAAGATCGTTTGTTGAACCAATGTAATGTTTATTGTCTTTTCCGCTCTCAAGGATATAAACATGCCACATCTATTTTTTCTTTCTGATGATCTGAGAATGTATGACTTCCTGCGAGTGTTTTCTCTCTTTCCGATGGCCTGCCACCCGTGAAGAGTATTTTCTCTCTTTCCGATGGCCTGCCACCCGTAGCTGCCGAGTCTGCGAGGAGCAAAGGGTGGCGGAGAGGGAGGGATTCGAACCCTCGATACCGTAAACGGTATAGCGGTTTTCGAGACCGCCGCATTCGACCACTCTGCCACCTCTCCTGATTCGCAAGTAAACGGTCGCTAATGAACAAGGGCACAAAGTTAGTCGGAAAACTTGTTTTTTCAATTGGGGGAAGCTCTAAAAGTCGGTGAAAGTCTGTGGCTGGGCTTCTCTGATCAGGTCTGCCGCCTTTATTTCCGCGCATTTGTAGCCGGGATATGCGACAAGGCGCATTCTGAAGTTGGATATTGCACTTGTCGGACAGTATGTGATGCATCGCAGGCACTGCTGGCATCTTCCGCCCCATCCTGGATATCCGTCACCGGCCAAGTTTATATTGTCAACCGGACACAGCTTCATGCAAAGCCCGCATTTCGTGCATTTCGCCTTGTCTGCCCTGAACCCTTTTCCGAACCAGCCGCTTCCGCCGTGACGGAATATCTTTTGTGCGACTAACTGGAGGATATTCAGGAATGCCGGACGGGATGTCCATTTTGTCTTCCCTCCGGAGACTTCCCTTGCGAAATCCGCAATTGCGAGTTTCGCACGCTCCCTGATCTGTGAGTTCCTGTCTTCGCCATACTTGTGGAAATAGTTCGGAGGCATTATGAATTCCCTGACCGCAAGAGGGGTGTAGCCTTTCTTGCTGAGCAGATGATGGAATGGCCCTTTTACAAGTCCGGAAGATCCGGCAAATGTGGAGAGCATTATTACAGGAGTTTCTTTTTTGGTTTCCGGCAGACTGCGCAACCAGTCACAGACGAAAGGCGGGGCTGTCTGCGCATAGACGGGAAATGCGACTGCCAGGATTGTGTCATCGTCAATGATTCCAGGAGGAGGGCAGGGGAGCGGAAGGATCTTTGTTTCGGTGCCGTATTTGCGCATTTCTTCAGCAAATATCTTTGACACCCATAGAGTATTGCCAGTGCCGGAGAAAAAATACAGAAATATTTTTTTCTTCAAGATCATAAAAAAATATACATGGGGGAATGGATAAGCGAAGCTCCGAAATAATATTTTCGCTCCGAAAAATATTATAGGTTGAAAAAACGCCGTTTATCCGTATGTTTTGACCTGAAGAAAATTAAACCGTAAATCATAAGGAACTTACATATATGGCCGAAAATAACGATACCAATGATTCGGACGCAAGTTTTGAGAATGAAATGCAGAAACTGACCGCCCGTGCCAAACAGGTACTGGTCCTCTCCCAGAAGGAAGCCCAGCGTTTCAATCACGATTATGTGGGCACCGAACATCTCCTCCTGGGGCTTCTCAGGCTGGGACAGGGCGTTGCCGTGTCGGTACTCAAGTCAATGGGGCTGAATATTGACAGTCTCCGTATTGAAGTGGAGAAGAGTTCCGGCACCGGAGGCGGCACCCAGCAGCAGGGGGCTCCACCTTTCACCCAGCAGTTTAAAAAAGTCCTGATACTTTCCGCCAAGGAGGCGAAGGCGATGAACTATAACTTCATTGGCACCGAACACCTTCTCCTCGGGCTTATGCGCGAAGGCGAAAGTGTGGCGGCACGCATTCTCAGGAACATGAATATAGACCTCGACAAGGTCCGCCAGGAAGTCATCAAGGCGCTCGATCCTAATTATCTGCCCGGTTTTGAAGGCGGGGCGGTTCCCGGAGCCAAGCCGGATACGCAGGGTGCCGAAGCCCTGAATGCGCTTCAGGCGTTCGGGCGAAACCTTACTGAGCTTGCTGCGAAAAACGCCCTGGACCCGGTCATCGGCAGGAAAGACGAAATTGAACGAGTGATCCAGGTTCTTTGCAGAAGGACTAAGAACAATCCTGTCCTCATCGGCGAGGCCGGTGTGGGGAAAACTGCCATTGTCGAGGGGCTTGCCCAGGCGATCTACGCCGGAAAAGTTCCGAGAATACTCAGGAACAAGAAAGTTTTCATCCTCGATCTTCCCCTCATGGTCGCAGGCACGAAATACCGCGGACAGTTCGAGGAGAGGATCAAGGCTGTTATCGATGAAATAAAAAATTCCGGCAAAGTGATTATTTTCATCGACGAACTTCACACTCTCGTCGGCGCGGGCGGGGCGGAAGGCGCGATGGATGCCGCAAACATCATCAAGCCCGCACTGTCACGCGGCGAACTCCAGTGCATCGGCGCCACTACAATGAATGAATACAGGAAATATATTGAAAAGGACGCCGCGCTTGAGCGCAGGTTCCAGCCGATTACCGTAAATCCTCCCAGTGTCGAGGACACCTACGAAATCCTGAAAGGCCTGCGCCCCAGCTATGAAAAACATCATAATGTCAAGTTTACGGATGCGGCATTGAAAGCGGCTGCCAGACTTTCCGACCGATATATTTCCGGACGTTTTCTCCCGGACAAGGCGATCGATGTGATGGATGAAGCCGGCGCCAGAGCCCGCATAAATGTCATGGACGATAATCCGGATTTCAGCAAGTTCGAAACTGAACTGGTAAAGGCGCAGGAAGCGAAGAAGGAAGCCATAAACGCCCAGAAATACGAGGATGCCGCCGTTCACCGGGACAAGGAGAAAACCTTGAAGGCCGAACTCGACAAGAAAAAGGAATCCTGGGAAAAAGGCCAGACTGACAAGGTTCCGACAATTGACATGGACGATCTCGCACAGGTTGTTGCGAAGTTCACAGGAATCCCGATTCAGCAGATGGAGCAGGGCGAGAGCGAACGCCTTCTCAAAATGGAGAAGGAAATCACAAAGACCGTCATAGGCCAGACGGATGCGATCAAGGTGATTTCACGGGCGCTCCGCCGTTCACGTGCCGATCTCAAGGATCCGAAACGGCCCATAGGCTCTTTCATTTTCCTCGGACCGACCGGCGTGGGGAAAACACTTCTCGCAAAATCGCTCGCCGAATTCATGTTCGGCGACCCAGATTCACTCATCCAGATCGACATGTCCGAATACATGGAGAAATTCAATGTGAGCAGACTCATAGGTTCGCCTCCGGGATATGTCGGACACGACGAGGGCGGACAGCTTACCGAGAAAGTCAGGCGCCGCCCCTATTCGGTCGTGCTTTTCGATGAAATTGAAAAGGCGCATCAGGACGTGATGCATCTTCTCCTTCAGATTTTGGAGGAGGGACAGGTCACCGACAGCCTCGGCAGACGCATCAATTTCAGGAATACGATTGTCATCATGACCAGCAATATCGGTGCGGAACAGATTATGAAGGGTGGCGGAATCGGATTCGCCACTGACACTGATTCGCTCGATGCCGAATCATTCGACAAGGTGAGCCACCGTCTCGTGGAAATCGCCAAGAAGCATTTCAAACCTGAATTCATGAATCGCGTTGACGAAATAATCGTCTTCAGGAAACTCAACAGGGACGACCTCAAGGAAATCGTGTCAACCGAAATCAACAAGGTCACCGGCAGGCTGAAAGACAGGAATCTCATCCTGAACATTGCGCCTGAAATCCTGGATTTCATCATCGAAAAAGGTTACAAGCCAGAATACGGCGCAAGGCCGATAAGAAGAGCCGTCCAACAGTATCTCGAAGACTCGCTCGCGGAGGAAATCCTCAAGGGGACCGTCACCGAAAACACAAAGGTGGATGTCATGCTTTCCGATGGTAAGCTAATCTTCGTCCCGACCGCCGAACCAGTCCCGGCATCCACAGCAAAAGCCCCGGAAAAGAAGAAAAGAACCGTTAAAAAGAAATCGGGTGCGTGAGGTAATGCCGCAAGGCATGTTCTTGGATCTTGTCTTAAGGTAACTCGGGCTTTCTAGCCCGAGATCAGACTTTGAATTATCCTCGGCCAAGAATGACCGAGTTACTATTTGAATAGAAATTATGCCATTGATTTTGGCTATAGGCATAAAATATTGAGCCTAATGGTTATCTGTTATGAGTGTAAATATTGAACAGAGCGCGGTGAAAAAGCATTATTTTTAAAGGAGAACGTATATGTCAATTCCTGATTACCAGTCTTGCATGTTGCCTCTGTTGAAATTTTATTCAGACGACAAAGATCATACTTTCCGGGAAACCGTTGAAGCCCTTGCTAAAGATCTTAAACTCACCGATGAAGAAAGACGAGAAATGCTTCCAAGTGGAAAGCAAGAAATATTCGACAATCGAATTGGATGGGCAAGAACCTATTTGAAAAAGGCAGGGCTGATTGATTCCCCTAAACGTGGAATCAATCGGATATCTCCACGGGGATTTGAAATTCTCAAACAGAAACCTCAAAAAATTGACGTGCATTTTCTTTCTCAGTTTAAGGAGTTTCAGGAATTTCGTGCACTACGTCGTATTCAGTCGGATGAAGTATCCGAATTGGAATCAAATGATAAAACACCTGAGGAATCACTTGAATCTGCGTATCAGAGTATACGAAATGATCTTGCCTCTGATTTGCTTCAACGTCTTAAAACATGTTCACCTTCATTTTTCGAACGTCTTGTTGTCGAAGTAATTGTAAAAATGGGGTATGGAGGTACACGCAAAGATGCAGGAAAAGCAATTGGGAGAAGCGGTGATGGTGGTATAGACGGCATAATCAAGGAAGACAAATTAGGGTTAGATGCCATTTATATACAAGCTAAGCGGTGGGAAAATACAGTAGGTCGTCCCGATATTCAAAAGTTTGTCGGCGCACTAAATGGGCTCCGTGCAAGAAAGGGATTGTTTATCACGACATCAAATTTTTCTTCAGATGCAGACGATTACGTTTCTCGCATAGATTCAAAAGTTGTGTTAATCAATGGAGAGACTCTTGCACAATTGATGATTGAATACAATGTTGGCGTCTCCACCGTGAATGCATATGAGGTAAAAAAAGTAGACTCCGACTATTTCTTGGAAGAATAATTTGGAAATGGATGTTCGGGTTGCTCGGTGTCGTTAGCACTTAAGATGTTTATTGTAAATATTATGTGTGGAAATTGTAACCGTTAAGCTTAGGTTATATCCTAAGTAACGCGGTTCTTTAGACTGCGAAGATTCCAGATTCTCGGGCTGAAGCCACGAGCTACTTTATAATCCTGTTATCCTGTCGGACTCATTCCTCTTATTTTCTGGCGTTGACAGTGGAGGCGTGTTTATAATTCAGGATGCGTTCATCGGCGGTCATGAGGGTTAGATTTTCAAGAACCGCTGTTGCGACAAGAATCCTGTCGGCCGGATCCTTGTGGAAAGGTTCCTGCATACGGTATGCGGTTTCGGCGGTTTCGTGGGTGAACGTAACGGTTTCCGCTTTCAGATTTCGCAGGGCCTTTTTAATCCAGGAATTGAGAGTCTGATTAATTTCAATCCTGCCGGAACTGATGAGCTGGGCGATTTCAAGAGTCGAAATCGGAGAGATGAAAATTTCATTTTCGCCGTCTTCGATCAGGCTTTTTGAATTCTTCCCCAGCTCCTCGGGTTTTTCCACAGCCCATATCAGCACGTGCGTATCAAGGAGAATTTTCATCTGTTCATCTCCCAGTCGCCGCTGAAATCAGTTTTTACAATATCTCCGGAGATTTTCATCGCCCCTTTCACATTTCCCAGGATTCTTTTTCCCGTCTGGCTCCTTATGGGTTCTACGGTTGCAACTGGAATGCCCCGGATTGTGAGCAGGAGCGGTTGTTTGCGCCTGTTAACGTCCTTCACCACCCTTATGCATTTCGCCTTGAATTCAGAAATCACCATGGTTTTCATATATTCCTCCTGTTCATGAATAATATTAAGTTGCAATTAAAGAGCACGGCAACGGAGTGCCGTGTCTACAGTAAATGCCCAATTGCAGCCGCGTCACTCTGCTGACGCGTTTCTTTTCCGATGAATGCAACTCGGTATAAGTACTATCTTTCAGTCAATTTATCACAGGTAAAGGACTAGGTCAACAGACTAGGTCAAGTATTTTCATTAAATTCTGTCATTTTGCAATATTTGACGTATGGGAATTTTCAAAGTTGGATTTAATTAAAAGAGTGTGGCACAGGCGTCTCGCCTGTTCTTCAAGAAGAAAGAAATAAGAACAGGCGAGACGCCTGTACCACATTAAAAAAGATGCCAGAAGGTGTTTGCACTCCAAAAAAGTTGCGGCCTATGGCCGCCTAATTTGACGTCTCCAGCAAATCGATTTCCGCAAGAGTCATCCAGAGAATGGTTTCAGCCATGACTCCGCTCGACGGAAGGATGTTTATATCGTATTTTGGTACGGTGACGACTGCGTCGCCCAGCGCCCAGCGCTGGTTGATGAATATCTGTCCCGGCGGAATGGCGCCAGGACCGGTGCCCGGTGCCGTCTTGTAGTCAGTCAGGCTCCACGCCATGACCGCTTCCGCTTTTCGCGAATCGTCCAGCAGTTTTGGAAAGATGTCGTCGTATGCGATGGCGAAAATAAAGTCTCCCTTGCCGAGAGGGGTGTCGGCCTTGAACGGGGTCAGATGACCTGTCTCCTTCACTAGCGGCATATGCGCATTCAGAGCGTGCCCCATTGCTGAGATGTAGGCGGTGTGTCCCGAGCGGACTGCGGATTCGGCCTGTTCAGCCACCAGGCGGATATGGTCCAGTTCTTTTTCGTTCAGCATTGTCAGGGATTCCTTCAATGCGGAAAGATATTGGTTCCCGAGCGTACCGGCAAGTACTGGTTCTGGTGTTTCAGAGTGGAACTTTGACCCGCGGAGTTTTTCCGCACGTTCCCTGGAACCGGGCACGGAATAACTCTGGTAGAGTGGCGGCATTTTCCCCAGGCGCGTGCAGGCGGCTACGAATTCGCCGGTCCAACACCACAGGGCTGCCATGTTCATGATGGAATCCGCAGGAAATCCCGCCCCCGCCCTATCATGTCCAGCTGAGGGGCGTGGAAATCCAGTGTCAATGAAGCAGTCAACAGTGAGTCCGGCCTTTTTAGCGGCGTCCGCCATGGATGATTTTCCGAAGAGGATAATCATTCCGCCTTGTTTTTGGATCTCCGTCATTGCGGTTAAATCCTTTTCCAGAGTCGCAGTGCTCGGGAATAGCAGGACAATGGTTTTCGTTTTGGCGGCGGACGCCGAGCCGATTTTTGTAATGGCGGTCAGTCCGCCTGCCCGTCCGAGTGATTCAGAGACCAATCCCGGTTCACCGGACGAAGAGATGGCGAATTCGTCCCTTACATACGCTTCTGCCGCATGTTCCGCCGACTTGGTGATTGCAGGAAGCTGTTCGCGCAAATGGTCTAACCCGGCGTTTAGTTGGCGGTAGCAGGCTTCGGCGCCTCGGTCTGCAGTTGATGTAAAGTTCATGCATGCCGAAAGTGACAGCATCAGAAGAAGACTGACGGCGATAACGGCGGCGGAAATTTTTATTTTCATATTTATTCTTTCCCTCATTTTTGTTTTGTCATAAAAAGATTTTATCGGTTGAAAGATAGTTGGAGATGGAATATAAATCAACATTAACTTTTCAGAAAATATTTTACGGCTGGCGCAATGGGAAAAGTAACTCGGGCTTTCCAGCCCGAGATTTGAATTTGGAATATCCTCGGACTGGAAAGCCCGAGTTACTTAAAGGCAAAATCCAAGAATATGACTCACGGCACGTGTCACGCCGCAGTTTTCTGGTGAAGGCGGATTGCCTGCCAATAAAAAAAGAACCCTGATCCCGGTTTGGCAGAATCAGAGTCCGTGATAAAATCAAATGGTTGGCGGAGAACTATTTCTTCGCCGCTTTTTCCACTGGTGCGTCTTCGCAGGTAATCAGGCCTTCGCCGATTTCCATGAGTGCGACATTCAACGAATTGTCATCGGTCGTCCTGAGCATCGGGCGCGCGCCTCTTGTCAGGTATTTTGCCCTTCTCGAAGCTGTGATGACAAGTTTCCGGGGATCCGGAATCATTTTTTTCGCCTGTTCAAGATATTTTACGTTCATAAAATAAACCCTCCTTATGTGTCTCTATTTCATTGTTTCGAATTTCTATATTCGGATTTCGAATTTGGTTTACGGGCGAGGCCCGTATCAATAATCCACTATTTCACGGTGTTTGTCGATTGTCGAGAAATCATTGCTCATGACAAGTTCATGCCTGCAATTGAATTCAGGGATCGAGTAAAGGACATATTTCTCAGCCAGAACCGATCTTGCCGGGCTCTTAAGTGCATCCCGAAGCATAAGATAGCCCACAAAGATGTAAGTTTCCATCTCGACAAGCGGGCGAGCCATCAGGTCGTAGTAGTTGGAATCCTTCTTCTCGGAGACGAACTTGACCGCATCAAGGTGTCTCTTGTGCAATTTTTCAAGTTCTTTCGCCATGCGCTGAAGCGAACCCTCGTAAGGGAGTTTTGCGAGTTTCGCAAGTAGGGGCTCGAGCACCCGCTGTATGACTCCGCCGATTGCGGCTACAACCTGGAGCTGGGTGGTGCCCTCATATATGTTTGTGATTCTGGCGTCGCGGTAGTAACGTTCGGCATTGAAGTCATGCATGAACCCGGTTCCGCCGTGAATCTGTATCGAGTCGTATGCCACCTGGTTTGCGACCTCGGTGCACATCGCCTTGCTCATGGGTGTCATGACAGCGGCGACTTTCGAGTAGTACTTCTGTTTCTCCCTCAGCTCGACATCTATCTGCCCTTCCGGAATCTCTTCCGCCTTTTTGGTGTAGCAGGCGCGGAGGTCAACATGCTTTGTCGTCTCGTAAAGGAGTGTGCGGCATGCGAGGATTTTAATCTTCATCCTGGTGAGCATGTCGTAGACTTGGGGGAACTTGTCGATCGGTTTCTTGAACTGTTCGCGTTCGGATGCGTATTTCTTGGCTTCGAAATATGCGGCCTCGGCAATTCCGAGGGCCTGTCCGCTTATTGCGACGCGTGCGCCGTTCATGAGGGACATGACATATTTTGTGAGGCCTCTTTTGCGCTGTCCGCAGAGCTGTGCGGGAACATGGTTGTATTGGAGTTCGCAGGTTGCGACTCCGTGGATGCCGAGCTTGTGCTCGATCCGCCTGACAACGAGTTCGGGGCATTTTTCACAGATGAACATGGAAAGGCCGCGTCCGTCAGAGGTGCCGTCTTCCGAACGTGCGAGGACAAGGTGTATCTTTGCACAGCCGTTTGTGATGAAACGCTTCATGCCGTCAAGATACCACTGGTTTTTCACCGGGTCGAAACTGGCCTTGAGGCGGACTGACTGGAGGTCCGAACCCGAATCTGGTTCCGTAAGATCCATTGAACCGTCGGCTTCCCCGGTTGCGAACTGTGGGAGGTACTTGTTTTTCTGCTCCTCGGTTCCGAACTCATAGATTGTCTCGGAAATGTCCTGGAGCCCGAAAAGGTTCTGGAGGCTCGCGTCGGCGCGCGAAACCATTTCAGTCATCATCGTGTAAACCGTGTTCGGAAAATTAAGGCCGCCGTATTTATACGGTAGCATGACGCCCATGACCTGTGCGCTCTTGAGATCTTCGAGGTTCTTGACAGTCAGCGGATTATAAATGACCACGCCGTTTTCAAGTTTTGGACCGTCCTCGTCAATCTGTCTTGACCTGGGGGCGATCCTTTCGCCGGTTATTTCGCCTATGACTTCGAGCACCCGGCGGTAGTTGTCCACGGCGTCTTTGTAATCCTCCGGGGCATGATCATGCTTTTTGCAGTCTGTGTAATTCTCTTCGCGCAGGCTTACAACTTCCTCGAGTTCGAGATTCTGCAACGTAAACTGGAGATCTTTGTTATCGGTGAAAAAATTTGACATGTATGTATCTCCTTATACTTTGGCTTTGAATGCTTTTATCAGTTTGGGAATGATGGCATTGACCTCGCCGACAATCCCATAATGCGCGACCGAGAATATCGGGGCGTTGGGATCGTTGTTGATGGCAATGATTTTCTGGCTTTCCGCCATGCCGGCGCGGTGCTGTACCGAACCGCTGATACCGCAGGCTATGTAGAGTTTCGGACGCACGGTCACGCCGGTCTGTCCGACTTGGTGGTCATGGATGACCCATCCGGCATCTACGGCAGCACGCGATGCTCCGACTTCTCCGCCGAGGACTTTTGCCAGCTCGACGATGAGCTTGAAATTCTCCTTGCCTCCGAGTCCGTAGCCGCCTGCGACAATTATCGGGGCCGCCTGAAGGTCAATGTCTTTTTCCTTCTGGACGCGCTCGATCACCTTGATTATGGTGTCTTCGGCACTGAGTTCAGGTTTGACCCTTACAAGCTTGCCTTTGCGCGCCTTGTCCGGTTCATTCAGTTTCATGACGCCGGGCCTGACAGTCACCATCTGGGGATCCTGCCATGTGTTCACGATGGTTGCAATGATGTTTCCACCGAATGCGGGGCGTATCTGCATGAGTTTGTTCTTGTATGATTTCTGGCCGACCTTGTCCTCGAAATCGTCGATCTGCAGATCTGTGCAGTCGGCTGTGAGACCGCAGAGCGTGGTCGAGGCGACGCGCGGGCCGAGTTCGCGGCCTTTTGCGGTTGCGCCGAAGAGGAGTATGTTCGGGCGGTGCTCCTTGATGAGATGCATGAGTATTTTTGCGTATGGGAGCACTGTGAACGGTTCAAGGCGCGGGTCTTCCGCGAGATAGACCGTGTCGCAGCCGTAATGATAAAGGGTGCTTACTGAATTCTCGATGTTGTTCCCGAGATATACGGCTTCAGTTTTGACTCCGAGACGGTTTGCAAGCTCCCGGCCTTTGGAGACAAGTTCAAGGCTGACATTTGCGATTTTTCCGCCTTCCTGCTCGATGAAAATCCAGACATTTCCAATTTTTTCTGACATGTTATTTTACCCCAGGGTGTGATCTTGAATTAGTTCGTGAATGAGAGAATTGATACCTGTTTCGGTCGGTTCGATATTCTTGAAGGTTCCGCCTTTGAGGACAACGCTCATGATCTGTTTGACCTTTGTGGGCGAGCCTTTGAGTCCGGTACGTTCAAGATCCGCTCCGGCTTCGGACGCGTTCAATTCATTTATCCAGAGGCCTTTCTTCTTCAGGGCTTCAGACTCCTCCGCGATGAACTCTGCATCGGTGTAGGAGGCGCCTGCATGCTGGGCGAGAAGTTCAGTCCTCGTCTTGGCTTTCTTGTACTTCATGATTTTGCTGGCTGCGGGAGGACGCGGATCGTTTGCGTCGATGACCGTCATGAGGACTGGAAGCGGTGATTCAAGAATTTCGAATCCGCCGTCAATCGCCCGTTTCGCCCTGACCTTGTTTTTCTCAAGGGAAATCACTTCCTCCACGTATGAAATCTGGGGGAGGTTGAGTTTTTCGGCAAGCTGCGGCCCGACCTGGGCGGTATCGCCGTCGATCGCCTGTCTTCCGCACAGTATGAGATCGAATTTTCCGTATTTTTTCGCGCAGCAGCTCAATGCATAGCTGGTGGCAAGCGTATCCGCCCCTGCGAATGCACGGTCTGTCAGCAGAATGGTCTCGTCAGCACCCCGGTAGAGGGACTGGCGGAGAACTTCCGAAGCGTTTGGCGGACCCATTGTTCCGACAACCACTTTTGCCCCGTACCTGTCCTTAAGCTGGAGTGCAAGTTCAAGCGCATTAAGATCTTCCGGATTGAATATGGCGGGAAGTGCGGCGCGGTTGACCGTGCCGTCAGGCTTCATCGCCTCGCCGGTCACGTTCTTCGTGTCCGGCACCTGTTTTACGAACACAATGATAGTGTAGCTCACTATATACCTCGTTCATTGGTTAACGTTTTGTGAAACAAAACTTGAGAGAAAAATTTTGAGAAGCGGTAAGTTAGCATATCAGGCGAATTTTTATATAGCGATTAAAGAAAAACTCGAAAATATTACGATATCACCGGTAAAACCTGCAAGATGCCTCTTTACATTGTTTGTTTTCGCATGACCTCTTTATTAAATACGGAGGGTTAAGATTTTGTAATTACTTCAAAAAGATATATTATTGAAGGATGTTGTCATAAAAAACACGTTCAGGACAGGAAAGGTTTTTGAAATGCAAAAAAGATACGCTGTGCTTGTCGGGTTTGCGTTCATGGCGGTTGCCATGGTTGCGCAGGCGGAAGTTAAAATGTCCAATGTATTCGGCAGCAACATGGTCCTGCAACGGGACAAGAACGTTCCGGTGTGGGGGCTGGCTTCCCCTAATGAAAAGGTCACTGTCAAATTCAATGGACAGAGCAAGGAAACCGCTGCGGATTCTTCAGGCAAATGGCAGATTGCACTTGACCCCATGCAGGCCGGAGGGCCGTTCAAGATGGAAGTCAATGGCAGTAACGTCCTTACCCTTGACAACATCCTGGTCGGCGAAGTGTGGATATGTTCCGGACAGTCAAACATGCAGATGTCAGTAAAATCATCAAATGATTCCGAAAAGGAAATCGCCGCTGCAACCTATCCGGAAATACGGCTGTTTTCTGTTCCATTGACAAAGAATGATTTTCCTCAGAGCGATGTCAAGTCCGACTGGAAAGTATGTTCCCCTGAAACAGTTCCCGGGTTTTCCGCCGCAGCATACTTTTTCGGCAGGGAAATCAACAAGGCGCTGAAGGTGCCGGTCGGGCTCATCAATACTTCCTGGGGTGGAACCAGGATAGAGCCATGGACTCCGCCAGCCGGTTTCAAGTCGGTTCCCGAACTGAAAAACATTGCCAATCAGGTGGATTTGAGGAATCCTGCGTCGGAAACGCACAAGAAACTGGCCGACGAGACTGTCAAAAAATTTGAAAGCTGGCTCGACTCCACCAAAAAAGCGATCGTCGCAGAGCAATTGCTTGCGGCTCCGCCCGCATGTCCTGCCGATATAATGCCTTATGAAAATCAGCAGCAACCCACCGTGCTATACAATGCCATGATTCATCCGCTGGTTCCGATGGCCGTACGCGGCGCGTTGTGGTATCAGGGTGAATCCAACCGCGGCGAGGGCATGCTTTATTTCAATAAGATGCAGGCGCTGATAAACGGATGGCGCACAGTTTTTCAGAATAAGGACATGGCGTTCTATTACGTTCAGCTTGCCCCGTACAATTATGGCAGCAATCCAACGGCCTTGGCGGAAATATGGGAAGCCCAGATCGCCGCACTTTCAATCCCGAACACCGGCATGGCGGTCACCCTTGACATTGGCGATGTGAAAAACATACATCCCAAAAATAAACAGGATGTCGGACGCAGGCTGGCGCTGCTCGCCTTGAACAAGACCTACGGACAGAAAGGCGTTGTCTGCGATTCTCCGCTGTTCGACACCATGAAAATTGACGGGAATAAAATCGTGATCAATTTCAAAAACGCGGTTGAACTCAAGACCCGCGACGGCAAAGCTCCGGACTGGTTTGAAATCTGTGATGAAAGCGGCGCATTCAGGAAAGCTGATGCGGTCATTCAGAAGAATATAGTCATCCTTTCCGCAGCCGGCATTGAAAAACCGATTGTCGCGCGATTCGCCTGGGATCATCTTGCGGAACCCAATCTGGTAAATGAGGCAGGTCTTCCCGCAAGCGCTTTCCGCTTCGGCAAACTGCCTTCAGGCGGCAAGATGGCAAGCCTGGTACCTGAATCCAAGGATTATAAGCTGCTATATGAGATCAACCCTGTCAATCCGCAGATGGCAAGTCCCGGGAAAATACTTTATCAGTCCGATAAACGGCAGGAAATCAGCGGGGAAATAGTCAGGATCGCATATTATCTTGAACTGACGAAAGCCGAAGGCGGCTTCGATTACGTATTTGTAGCGATGGATCCGTTCACCAAGGATATCGGCAAGATTGGCGTGCCCGATTTGGATTCAAAAGTCAAATTCCAGCAGAAGCTTTCCAATGTTTTCGTCAAGTCAAATGCGGCAGGCGTCAAGAACGGGACTTTCGCCGAAGGCTGTAATATTGAATTCTGGGGGACAAACTACGGGCCAGACAATGTTGCAACTGTCCCCGGCGCTTCCGCTGCGCTTTTCGACTTCGGAGACAGTCCGGTGGGTGACGGTAATTATGGCAGCATGCAGATACATAATTATGCTGAAAAACAGACGGTATTCGCCTTCAATCACTGGGTGCTCGGCGCCAAAGCCGATCTTGGGATTGGCAATTCTGCTGGCCCTCAGCCGGACTGGACTTTTCTGGGGAATGCCGGGAAATATGCCGGCGGAAAACTGTTAGTCTTGGTGCAGACGAAGTAATCAGTGATCGGTTATCAGTTATCGGTTGATGAATGAATCGGAGAACCGGTGAAACGGAGAATCGGAGTGTTAAATAATACTGATGCCTGAAGGCTAGCGACCAACGTATGAAAGAATTAGTTGGAGTTCACGGCTTTAGCGTGTCTGGGCTTTCATTAACATGGAAAATCATTAACAATAATGGAGAAGTAGTAATGAAGATCTACGGTTTGAAAAAATGGATGACAGGTTTGATTGGTGGAGTGGTGTTTGGTATCGGGATGTTTGCCGCTCATGCGCAAAGTGAATTTCCCCTGAAGAATGGCGACACCTGGGTGATGGTAGGCGACAGCATCACGGCACAGCACCTTCATTCCAACTATTTTGAAGCCTTTTGCTATGCGCGCTTTCCCAAGATGACGTTCTGTTTCCGCAATTCCGGAGTAGGGGGCGATACAATTCCGAGAGTAATGGACCGCTTCGCCTGGGATGTCGCACCTTGGATTCCGACTGTAGTATCGGTCGAACTCGGCATGAACGACCAAGGTGGTTTTCCAACCGATAAATTCATGGAAAACATGTCAGGTCTTGTCGCGAAAATCCGTTCGGTCAATGCTCGGCCCGTACTCTTATCAGCCAGTCCGGTGAACAACGGAAGCCCTCTGGCGAAATTGGCTGGAGGCAATATCCGTCTCAAGGAATACGCGGATGCACTTAAAACACTTGCTGAAAAGGAAAAAATTCCTTATGCGGATCAGTTTACTCCGTTAGTGGAATTATGGGCGCAGAATAAACCGCAGGAAAATGTCGCCAACACATTGATTCCCCTCAAGGCATTGCTTGCTGCACAGCCGAATATTGCAGGTGCCGAACATGCAAAAGCGTTTCTGGAAGTCTGGAACAAGATGGAGAAGCAGCCTGTCAGTATGATGGGCGATCCCGTTCATCCGGGACCGATAGGACAGCTTACCATGGCCGCGACTCTCTTGACCGGACTCAAGGCTCCGGGATTGGTCAGCCGTTCAACTATTGATGCAAAAACCGGGACTGCCAAAGATTCCGTGCAGTGCAAGATCGAAAATATAAAAAACACTGGAGACACACTGTCGTTTGACCGTCTTGATGAAGCCCTTCCCTTTCCGATTCCGGACGATGCACGGCCAGCCGTAACCGTTCTGGACAGCATCTCAAACCTGAGTCAGTACATACTTGAGGTATCAGGATTGAAAGCTGACAAGTACGATGTCAGCGTTGATGGCGTAAACGTGGCGACAGTATCCTCGGCTGAACTTGCCAAGGGATGGAACATGGGATTGCTTGCCAAGGGTCCGGTTGCCGACCAATGCCGTACAATCCTTCAGCTGGTCAGTGACAAAGAGGGGTTGGTAGGGCAGTGGAGGGGACTATCCAAAGCGACTGCTAAAGACGCTACACAGGAACAGAAAGACCAGCTGGCCAAACTGGCAGTGCAAGTCAAGGAGGCGGATGGCAAAATACGCGAAGCGGCCAAGCCCAAGTCCCGTCATTTTGAACTGGTTCCGGCAAAAACAGCCAAACCGTAAATCTAGGACTTTCTCGGAGCTGGGGATTTAGTCTTAAGTAACTCGGGCTTTCCAGCCCGAGATCCGAATTTTAAAACATACTCGGGCTGGAAAGCCCGAGTTACTTATGCGGAGTTGCAATCGAAGATCACGCGGCAGCGGAGTGTCGTGCCCCTTCCTCAACGGTATTTAACCGGTTCCAGAACTATCCCTTTGTTTCGGACTCGTCCGACAAGTCGGATTTCGAAATTTGGATTTCGGATTTTGGTTGCGAGCATCGCCCGCATTATAGAATCGGTATCAGCAACGAGCAGGCGTTTTCGAAGTTTCGCCGGGGGCAAAACACGGACAATTCCTTTTTCAGGGAACGATAGGCTGTTCAACTTTCCTGTTTTTCTTCCTGATCACAAAATAAATGTTTCTTCCATAGATAAGGAAGCCGAAGGCCTGTCCGATTATGAAGACAGGATCCTTGATGTGGATCGCATAAATCAGAAGGAGCCCGCCACCAGCCATGCTCAGATACCAGAAAAGAGCCGGTATTATGCTTTCTTTCGCCTTTTCGCTCGCAATCCACTGGACTACGAACCTCGCTGAAAAAAGAGCCTGTGCTGTAAACCCCAAGGTCAACCAGAATGTATTCATTGTAATGTAAACTCCTTAATTTTTTGAACGTTCCTTCGGGTAGACCATTCTGCGTTTCATCCAGCAGACAGCGAACGTGTCCGCAATCCCAACCCACAGCCTGTTTGATATGCCGTATTTTGATTTCCCTTTTACGCGTGGACGGTGATTCACCGGCATTTCGATTATCCTGTCATAGCCGGCGATCCTGACAAGGGTCGGGATGAATCGGTGCATCCCTTTGAAGACCGGTATGTCCTGAACGCAAACTCCCCTGAACGCGCGAAGCGTACAGCCCACATCCCTGACATGTTCCCCGGTAACAATATTCCTGAATCCGTTGGCGATCCTGGACGCCAGTTTCCGGAGCATGCTGTTCTGTCGTTTACTGCGTATGCCGTTCACCATGTCGGCGTTCTCGGCGATGAGTTTTTTTATCAGCCCGGGAATGCCGGCAGGATCATTCTGTCCGTCTCCGTCAAGAGTGACAAATATTTCTCCGGACGCCTTTTTAAACCCGAACGCCATTGCCGCCGACTGCCCGAAATTTCTCTCGAGGGTGAATATCACGTGCCTCGCGTCGGAAGCTCTGATCATGTCCAGTTTTTGAGCTGTGCCGTCCGTAGAGCCGTCGTCAACCCAGACGCACTCGCATTTCCATCCGCAGGAGTCCATGACCCTGCTGACTTCATCGGCGAGCTCCCGGACACACTCGTTTTCGTTAAAAACCGGGATTATTATGCTGATCAATTTTATATCACTGTTCATTTGCACTTCCTTATGATCCTTGTCAAAAAACCGCCATTACACTATCCCGTCATTTGCCTTAAATCAAAAGGCAATAGGGATTTTCAACTCCGACGCCTATCGGAACGGCAAAGGTGGAAGCGAGGTTGCCAGAACGATATGATCTCCTGCCCCGCCTTGGCGGGTTAGGAGCAGCAGATTTGTTCTGCCTATCATCAGGAAGCCCATTTGGTTTCCAGCTTGCGGTGTTTCTGAGCACAGTCTCTCAGATAAAGATTGATGAGGCTTTGGTAAGGGATGCCGGCTTGATCAGACATGCATTTGAAATAATCAACCACGTCGACACCAAGTCGGATTGTGATATTTTTCTTTAGTTTCCTGGCGTACGGATTTGGACTTGATTTGGAAAAATCATAGGACTTTCTCATGGTTTGTACCTCCCGTATAGTTGGGCTTCATGTTTGTCGGCTTTGCGTGCCGAAATTATGCGAATCAACTCGTCGTTTTCTCTGTAACAATGGCACACTACCAGCAGGCGAGCGGTTGCCGACATCCCCAACAGAACAAAGCGATCCTCATTTTTCGAATGGTCAGGGTCGTAGATGATTCGTGCGAACTCGTCGCTAAACACAGTTATGGCATCTCCAAAAGAAACTCCATGCTTTCGGAGATTGGCAATAGCCTTGTTTGTGTCCCATTCAAATCTTATCATACTTACAATATATGTATCTTTCGTGAATTTTCAAGTCCGCCATTCCGGAGTTATTGGCAGAACGTCACTCTTCAGGCGCGAGCTCCTGCGAGGCGCCTGAAGAAGATGGTTCGACAAGTCCTTCTCTTATGATTCTTGGGACATTGGTGGTGATGGATTTTGCTCCCAGTGCTTTCATTCGTTTAGCCGTCTTCGGCTCATCCACAGTCCAGACATGCCACTGATAGCCTTGCTTGAGTATCGTCTCGATGATTGATTCGGGAACGTCAGTGTTTGAGCTGAGGCCATCGGCGTGAATGAGTTTCAACGTGTTCATAACTGTGTCAACCGAAGGCGTTATGACTCCCGTCGTCTGTTTTTTGAAACTGCACAACCAAGACGTCCTGTATTTCGGTGCCTGGACTTTCAGTTCTTGGATGACCTTCTCGTTGAAAGAAATAATCACAATCTGCTCTTCTTTCAGTCCTGATCCGTCAATCTCCCTGAGCAATGTTGGGATGATCTCAACGCCGCATTTTACTTCTATATAGATTGTCTTTTGTTCTGGAATGGTCGAAAACACTTCAGCTATGGTTGGGATGCGAGTTCCCGCGAATGTCTGTCCTTTATGCACGCCTACATCAAGCTCTCGCAGGTCAGCCAATGTTGATTTGTCAACGGCTAAATTCGTATTACAGACCTTCTTTGTATTGTCATCATGAATACAAACGATGTGCCCGTCTTTTGTGAGGTGAAAATCTCCCTCAATGGCATCGGCTCCCTGTTCCCACGCCAACCGAAAAGCGGGGATCGTGTTTTCTGGTGCATTTCGTGATGCGCCGCGATGTGCGATAATCATCGGATCCTCCGCGTTTATCGATATGCATGAGAACAAAAAGAGAATAGCTGATGCGTTAAGTGATCTCACAATGCTGGTTCCTGTCTTCAGTCGAACGCCTCAGGCTCTGGCAACCGGCGAAGCCAGGTTGCCTGGAGCCGCTAGTTAAGCCTTCTTGTTTTGTGAATCTAAATAGAGTTCTTCTGCATCTTTTACATGAGTAGGTATATGGATCAAAAGAGCTCTGATCTCGTCCTGAATTTCTTTGTCTGTAAAACGCTCAGGAAATAATGTAAGTGCAACAATAAAGGCGGCATTCCTTTGCCAATCAACAAGATTCATTCCTATTTGGTCGTTCTTTATTATTTCCTCATCTGTCCATTCTGGATTTTCTTTGGCTAATGCTGAAGTTATTCTGTCATTGATATCGGCAGGAAAATACGAGGCAGACAATTTATCAGCTTTATCGCCAACAAGTTCTCTGAATATCTCCAATACTTTATCTTTTTTCATTTTTTTCATGCAGAACTGTAATTATATGGACATCCTGTTTTTCAGGAAATCCTGCTTTTGATTAACGGAATTTATTAAAGTTGCACAATAAAAACTTCAAAAACACGTTATCTAATATAAATTAGCTAATAAAATGTCATTTTTATGCGGGAATCGACCTAGATATGTGGACATCCAGATAGTTCGAAAATCACTTATAAGGTACAATGCACTACCTGAAAGGCAAGGGTAAAATGGATATTGAATCTACCGATAAAAAGGCTGGGACTCAACTGTCCTGGCAGGAGGTTGTCTTAAAGGTGAGGGAATGCATGCGTATAAGGCACTATTCATATAATACCGAAAAAACTGGCTGTTGTGGAAAGTCCGCTGGACAGCTTGGGGAAAGCAGTCGTCGGTCGATAGTCGTTGGACGCCGGTTCAACTTCGAAGATCGAAGAGGGAAATCACAGGCAGGAATGCCTGTGCTACTTTAACGTATAGGAATTTCAAAGTTTATAATAGATTCCAAGTGTCCGAGTGGCCAAGTGACCGAGTTCTAAAGAAAAAGACACGCTTCCTACTTCGCTCTGCGAGCTTCCTTCTTCGCCAAGGCTACGCAGGACAGGACGAAGGACGGGAAAGCCATGCCACGTCATCCGACATGGTAAAAACTCCAACATGTTTGATATTTGGCATTTTTCAAAAACTCTGTGCCTTTGTGCCTGTCCCGGCGAAGTGCCTTGACGAAGACGGATGCCTCTGTAACTATCTAAAAAAGTTGCGCCCCCTGGCCGCCTAATTTATGGACTGGCAGGCGAGCCAGCCTTCTCTTCCAGGGATATTGGAGGGGTGGATTTCGGCGCAGGGGATTTCTCCTGTATTCCCGAGAAGTTTTGAAAGCGGTACGAATTCGATTCCCGAGTTCCGGGCTCTGTCAAGGAAATCGTGGAACATGCCGAGGCATGCTATTCCTTCGGCCTCCGCGTGAATGGTGAGGACGTTCAGCCTGTCGGGTTTCATGAGGGAGATTACGTGGGCGTTGTAATTATCGTTCGTGATGCCGTCGCGTCCTATGAGTTCGTCGTAAGTGGGGAGCGTGGTCGGGATCTGGGGTTGTGCGATTTTTTTGCCGTCGACGGTCGGATAGAAAATGCCGGAGCCGCGACAGTCGCTGTTGTAGGTGAACGGGAATCCGCTCTTTTCAATCAGAACCTTGTCATTGCATTTCCAGCCCGGGACGGCAGAGCATGACGGTGGTTCGCCAGTTATTTCTGTCAGGGCGTTGATTCCTCTCTTGATTGAATTCCGTATGGATTCGGAGTCCATCGTATCGATTTTCGCCTGCCACTGATAATGGTCCCAGGCGTGGAGTCCGATCTCGTGTCCGTCGTCATGTGCGGTTTTTATCACATGGCGCAGCTTGTCTGCGATGATCGGGCCCTGCCAGAATGTGCCCATGAAGATGATATCCCATCCGTAGAGGCTGGCGGCTTTGGATCGGAGCATTTTCAGGAGGAACTGCGGTTTTACGAGTCTCCAGAGATGCCTGCCCATGTTGTCTGGTCCGACGGAGAAGAAGAAAGTCGCCTTTATGCCATGCGATTTCAGGAGTTTGCAGAGTGCGGGAACTCCGAGTTTTGTGCCTCTGAAGGTGTCGACGTCGATTCTCAGCCCAACGACTGGCATATTTAGCCCCCTTTCGGAAAATGGTTCGTTTTCATTTTGAGTGGGTAAACAAAGAATTTGAATATTCAATAGCCAACACGGAATGTCCAATATCCAAGGGAATTATCGAATTATCCCCTTTTGTCCGTGTCTATGTTTTTGAATAATATTGAGTTCAATCAGTCGGTTTCTTTTAAGACGAATTATTATTTTTCGACTGTTGAATGAATTCGTCTTTTCTTTACTTCATCGGTTGGATATTCCGTGTTGGCTATTGGATATTCAGAGTTGCGGCCTTTTGCCGCCTAATTTGTATTTTCCGAACAGACCAGACTTCGCTGGGAGGCTACGACATGGAGCAGGAATGTCTGTGCTACCCCCTCTTCAATCTACTGCGTGCGGATTATTTCTTCAGGCTTTCCTTCAGGAAGAAGTCGAGGGTTTCGTCGACCGACCTGTCAAGAGGGATATGGGGTCTCCATTTTACGAATTTTGCGGCATTCGCAATTTTCGGTTTTCTGAACTGGACGTCCTGATATCCTTCGCCGTAATATGAAAGGCTTTCGACTTCCTTGAATCCCGCGAAGGGCGGGAATTTTTTGCGCATGGGGTGTTTCTCAAACTTGTCCACAAGTATTTTCGCCAGCTCCGCGATGCTGGCCTCATTGTCAGGGTTTCCGATATTGATGATCTTTCCGTTGCACAGGTTGTCTTTGTCCTCGATGATTCTGAAAAGGCATTCTATCCCGTCTGAGAGGTCGGTGAAACATCTTTTCTGCTGTCCTCCGTCTATGAGGAGGATGGGAGTGCCTTCGACCAGGTTCAGTATCAGCTGTGTTATCGCCCTGGAACTGCCTATCCTCGCCGAATCGAGGGTGTCCAGTCTTGGTCCGACCCAGTTGAACGGCCTGAAAAGGGTGAACTTCAGTCCCTCTTTCTGTCCGTAGGCCCAGATCACCCTGTCCAGCAGCTGTTTGCAGCAGGAGTATATCCATCGCTGCATCCGTATCGGGCCGAGTATGAGTTTCGAGTTGTCCTCGTCGAAGTCCTCCTCGTCGCACATGCCGTACACTTCGGAGGTTGACGGAAAGATGATTCTCTTCCCGTATTTGACGCAGTGGCGGACAATCCTCAGATTTTCCTCGAAGTCGAGTTCGAAGACGCGGATCGGGTTTCTCGTGTATTCAATTGGGGTTGCGATCGCCACAAGCGGGATGATGACGTCGCATTTCCTGACATGGTATTCAATCCATTCGCGCTGGATTGATATGTCCCCTTCGCTGAAGTTGAAATCGGGTTTGCCGATGAGATGCTGAAGATAGTTTGAACGTAGGTCCATGCTGTGGACCTCGTATTTTCCGTTCTGGAGGAGTTTTTCGCTTAATGCGCTTCCGATGAAGCCGTTCGCGCCGAGGATGAGCACACTTTTCTTTCTTTCGCTATAGGCTGTGGAGGATGCGTTCTTGCTCAGTTTCATGCCTTTCACCAGTTTGCAATCTATGGCAAGCTGTTCCCCTCTCATGTAAAGACCGCCTTCGGTTTCGCCGAAGTCAACCCTGACAGCTCCCTTTCCGCATGCGATTACTAGGGGGGCGGATGAGATTATCTGTCCCGGACTGTGACTTCCGCCGGATGATGGAAGCTCGGTAAGCGCCCAGAAGATATATTTTTTCCCGCCTATGAATGTGAAAGCTCCTGGGAAAGGTCTGGTGACCGCCCTTGCCAGGTTCCTTATCTGCGTGGAAGTCATGTTCCAGTCTATCTGTCCGTCTTTCGGTTTCCGTCCTCCGAAATACGAGGCCTTTGAATTGTCCTGCGGGATGCCCCTGATTTTTCCGGCTTTGATTTTCGGGAGGATTTTTCCCAGCATTTTCGCCGCCGCGGCATCTGCCTTGAGGTGGAGGGACACTGCGGTGTCTTTGGAGGATATGGTGATTTTCTCCCGTGCAACGATGTCGCCGTCGTCGGGCTTCGGTGTCATCTGATGGAGAGTCACGCCTGTTTCCTTTTCCCCATTCACGAGCACCCAGTTTATCGGGCATCTGCCCCTGTATGCCGGCAGGAGCGAGCCGTGGAGGTTCAGACAGCCTTTCGCGGGTATTTCAAGGATTGCGGGTTTGATCATGTTCCTGTAATAGAAAGAGAAAATAATGTCAGGATTTAAATCCTTTATCTTTTTCACCCATACGGCGCTGTTCACGTCGGCAGGTGCGTATACCGGGATTTTGTATTTCGAAGCCGTCTCTGCGGCGGATTTGAACCAGATGTTCTCCCCGGGATCGTCACTGTGCGTGAACACTGCGGCGACATCGAAACCGTTTTTGACCAGGGATTCGATTCCGGTACAGCCGATATTGTTATATGCGAAAACTACAGCTCTCATGAATGTTGTGCTCCTTGCGGTTTAGTCAGAAGTTTCAATTGTGTGGTTTGCCGAATTTTTCCTTGACGAAATATCTTGGTCTTGCCCTCACGTCGTGGTATATGCGTCCGAGATATTCGCCGAGCAGCCCCATTCCGATAAACTGGGCTCCCACAAAAATGAACAGTATCGCGAACAGGGTGAATACTCCGTCAACAGCCCAGTGGGCGCCGTGGATGATTCTCATTGCCATCAGGAAAAGTCCGAATGAGATCCCGCAGAATGATATTATGCCTCCGAAAATGCTCAGGAGGCGCAGCGGGAAAGTCGTCATGCTTGTCATGAGGTCGAACTGCAGGTTCAGAAGTTTCCAGATGTCGTATTTTGATTCGCCGGACAGTCTCCTGGAGTGTGAGACTTCCACTTCCGTGGTATTCGCGGCGAACATGTTTGCCAGCACGGGTATGAAAGTGCTTCTTTCATTGCACTGGAGGATGGCGTCCACTATGTTTTTCCTGTATGCCCGGAGCATGCAGCCGTAGTCGTGCATTATCACGCCGGTCACCTTGCGCACCGACAGGTTGATTATCAGCGAGGCGATTTTACGGAACATGCTGTCGTTCCGCGGCACCCTCACGCTTCCGACGACATCGTAACCCTCCCTTATTTTGGCGACGAGCTTGGGGATTTCCTCTGGCGGGTTTTGCAGGTCGGCATCGAGTGTGACCACGATTTCACCAGTGATTTCCGCGAAACCTGCGAGAACCGCAGAGTGCTGTCCATAGTTCCTATTGAGGATTATCACTCTTATTTTATCGGGATTTTCCTCTGATGCCTGCTTCAGGATAAGCGGCGATTTGTCCTTGCTTCCGTCGTCCACAAAGATGATTTCGAATTTTCCGCCCATAACGGAACACGCCGACAAACATCTCTGGATGAGTTCTTCCAGGTTTGATTCCTCGTTGAAGACGGGAATAACTACCGATACCATATCATTTTCATTCATGTTGACTGCACCTTATGGATATTGAAGGGTTAATCTAGTTCAGCCCCGTCTATTTTCCAGGCGCTTATGTTGTTTCTTCCCTTTCCTGCAAAGGGATCTCTTTCGACGAGGATGGGGGAACCCTTTATTTCCGCGGGTAGGACTTTTATGAGGCTGTCTGCATATTTGTTGAATGATATTATCAGTTTCGGCCCCCTGTTTTCAGCCATGAACCTCTTTGCATCTTCTGGCGATTCGAGAACGGTGAAGGGTTCTTTCCTGCCTATGTAGAAGAGCATGTTTACGGGAGCTTTCTTGAAAAATGCGATGTTCGCAACCGGAACTTTTGAGATATCCGACTTCAGCGCCATCGATGTTTTTTTGTTTGTAGAGAACGAGGACATCGCCGGAAACTGGAAACAGAAAAAAGCGCCTCCCAGTATGAGCACTGAAAGTATCAGAGGGGCTATTTCCGGACTTGAACCTGTTATTTTCGCCTGCAGTTCGCGTATGGAATAACGTTTGATGAAAACCAGTATTGCCAGCATTCCCGAGATCGGACCTATGATGTACAGGATCAGAGGCATGTCCACCAGAAACTTCTCTTCCATTATTATGCACGCCAGAGGACTTGCAGTAAAGGCGAGCCCTGTCAGAATCAGCAGATACTTGGAGATGTCGCAGAATATGTTTTTCCATTTGAAAAGCTCACTGTTGAGCATGACTGCGGTCATGATTGCGCAGAAGGGAAGAATTGGCATGATGTAATAGACTCGTCTGGAGCCTGAGGCCGTAAAGAACAGGAATATCAGAAGAGTCGTCAGGAGGAGCCAGAGTGTGTTCCTGTCCATTTTTCTGAAGCCGCAGAATGCGCTTATTGCAGCCCCGATGAAAATAATAGACCACGGCATTAGGAGCTCCGGAAGATAATAGAAATAGACGAAGAAGGGCTCCTTGTGGTCGAAGGGGTTGACGAACCTCTGGATGTTCTCCCTGAAAACAAGGTAAAGTCCGTCGGATGTGTAGCCGGAGTTGGTCATTGATGCGAAAATGAACGGGAAAAGGTATACCGCAAAACCTATTGCGGCTGCAACGGCATGGGATATGCTGATATGCTTTTTCCACGATCTGAAAACCAGGACATCTGCAAAAACGGCAATCAGAGGGATGGCGACTGCGGCAAGGCCTTTGGCATGGGCGCCGGTGAAGCAGATCAGGTAGAATATCAGATAGGTGAAAAATCCGAGCTTCTCCTTTCTGAACTGATACCATGCGACCGCCAGAATTATCGCCGTAAGATTCGCCATGTCAGCGGCCGCTGTCCTCGCCCAGAAAATAAAGCCGTACGATGTCAGCAGTATCCATACCGCAGTCGCCGCAGTTTTTCCGGACCACATCCTGCGCGCCATGATGAAAGTCGCCCACAGGGCGAGCAGCCCTGCGACAGCGCTCGGAATCCGCGTTGACAGTTCATCTAAAGATCCGGTGACAACTGCGGTGAACGCAATGAACCAGTAGCTCAGGAGAGGCTTGTCAAAATAAGGTTCTCCGTTGATTGTCGGATGGAAATAATCGCCAGAGAGGAACATCACCCTTGTTATTTCCGCCCATCTGTCTTCGGAGCCCCACAGCTCTTTGGAACCTAAAGACCAGAACAGCAGGAACAGAGCCGTGGCCGAGAAGAAAATCACGAATATGTTTTTTCTGATGTAATGCATGATGACAGGTTCCTGATTAATGTTTCTTGAGGATTTCTTTAATTGCACAGACGACATCGCGGACATCTTCCCCGGTCATGTCCGGGAAGAGGGGGAGTGAGAATATCCTTTCGGAATTCCATTCGGTTTCCGGGAGCCTGCCGTTCCATTCGCCCATCTTGTCCAGATAATATTTCTGGAGGTGCGCTGCCCTGAAATGCAGTCCGGTTCCGATATTTCTCTTTTTCAGCTCGCCCATGAACTCGTCACGGTTCATACCGGATTTCTCAATGTCGAGCCTGACGATGAACAGATGCCATGAATGCGTAAAAGCATAGTCCGGATCCGAGAGGGGGATGATTTCTTCGATGCCGGACAATTCCTTCCTGTAAAGAGCAGCCAGGGATCTTCTTTTGCTGTTGAACTCCTCGACTTTTGCCAGTTGCCGGATTCCCAGAACGGCGGAAATATCCGTCATATTGTACTTGAACCCCGGCTCTAGCACCTGGGCCTGGGGAGCCCTTCCGAAAGTCTGCCTGTCATAGGCGTCCACCCCGAGTCCGTGGAATTTCAACTGGCGTATCTGGGTCAGGAGTTCCTGGTCGTTTGAGCAGAACATCCCACCTTCGCCAGTGGTGATGTTCTTAATCGGATGGAAGGAGAATATCGATGTTCCGCGCCGCCCGATCATCTCGCCCTTGTATGCAGTGCCCAGCGCGTGTGCAGTGTCCTCGACTATCTTGAATCCGTGTTTCCGGGAAATGGCATATAGGGGATCCAGATCTGCGGGAGCTCCGGCGAAATGGACGGGTATCGCAAGTTTCGTCTTTCCGGTCACGCATTTTTCAAGTGATTCAGGGGTTATCATGAGCGTGTTGCGGTCAATGTCCGCGAAGACGGGCTTTGCCCCGGATAGCACGATCATATTCACGGTTGACACCCAGGTCATCGAGGGAGTGATCACTTCGTCTCCGGGGCCGATTCCGAGTGCCTTGAGGAGGAGGTGCATTCCGGCGGTTGCCGAAGTTAGGGCGACAGAGCCATGGCATCCGATGTATTTCGTGAAGCTGTTTTCGAATTCGGCATTTTTCGGGCCAGTGGTGATCCAGCTCGAACGCAATACGTCGCCAACGGCCTTTATGTCATCTTCGGAAATGCTTGGTTTTGAGAAGGGCAGGAAATCTTTTCGCATGATGGTCTGGTATTTTTCAAATGTTTTTAAGTTTTAACATATCCGCAGCAATAGGAGATGATGCGGAACGGTGCACAATAGAGACGGTTGTCGGGTGAAAATCAAGCGTTTTGGAACCGTTTTTCACAGAATTGGTGTCAACAGGGAGCATGTGTTTTCGAGAATTTGTCTTGGAAGCTTTTTGTTCAGTACATTTTCAAGGAGGACTTCCTTGGATTCCGACATTTCCCTCTGGAACTGGGAATGAAGCATGCCTAGGAAATCCCCCTGCATCACGGCGAAATCAAGCTCGAAGTTCAGTTTGAAGCTGCGAACATCGCAGTTGCTGGATCCCATCAGCGCCCATGAACCGTCCACAATCATGGCTTTCGCATGCGAGAAGACGCCCTCCTTTTCATAAATCCTTATTCCCGATTCCAGAAGGTTTTCATACAGGCTCTGCATGGCGTATTGTACGTACCAGTGGTTGTTCTTGTGCGGAACTATTATCCGGACTTCAACGCCCCTTGCGACTGCGGTGCAGAGCATTTTTATGAAAGGTTTGTCAGGGATGAAATATGGCGTCATGATCCATATATACTGCTGTGCCGTGGAAAATGCGGTGAAGAAGACTTTTTCTATTGCCTCATGGTTCTGTCCCGGACCGGTGTCAATCACGCGGACAACCGAATCCCCGCATTTCTCAGGGACCGGGAAGTTATCCTCTATGAAAAGATGGGCGGGATGGGTCGAGGAAACGTAATGCCAGTCCCTGAGGAATGAAATCTGAAGTTCACCCACGGCCGGTCCGTTTATCATGCAGTGCAGATCGTGTATGTAGTGATTCGGACTGTTGAGGGCTGAGACATTGTCACTGCTGATGTTTATTCCTCCGATGAAGGCGGTTTTCCCATCGATCACAAGCAGTTTCCGATGGTTCCTCAACTGGATGTTCCAGGGCGATTTCAGGTTGAAGGGGGAGAAGGGTCTCATCTCGAAATTCGGGATTTTACGGCCGAAATACCTGAAAAGAAATGAAGCCAGGGCCTTGGTGCTGCCGAACTTATCGTAGATGATTTTTACTTTTATGCCTGCCGCCGCCTTGGCTTCCAACCGGCTGAGTATGGATTTACCGATAACATCGTGCATGATTATGAAAGACTGGAGGTGGATGCTGTTTTTCGCCTTTTCAATCTCCTCGAGCATTTTGGGATAGACCTTGGTGCCGTCCAGCAGGAGCTCAATCCTGTTGCCGGTCAGGGGCACTGTATCGTGGAGCAGCCTGTCAAGGCTCATGCAGTATGTCGGATAATCGCCTTGATTTTCAGGTTTCAAGATGAATTTAGCCTGTTCGGCGAGATATCTGTTTATCGGCTGATGGTCTGGATTGTTCTTGTGGGAGCTCACCAGGTCGTGCGCTATTTTTATCTGGATGCCCCGGGTATACATTTTGTTTATCCCAAAAAGTATATACAGGAGTGTGCCAGCAATCGGAAAGGAGAAGACAATGATCAGCCACGCGATCGCGGCCTGAGGCTCCCCGTGTTTGTTGAGGACGATGTGTATGGCGACAATTGCACATACGACAATGTCGACAAATATCAGGAATATTGTTGTCAAAGCGTCAAAATGAATCGATTCAAACATATTCCCCCCTTTGTGAAAAAATAAACTGTGTTATTGTATAAGTCCACTGATTTTTCATAAAATGTCAAGAGTGAAGGATGAATATGGATTTTCCCGGGAACAAGACTATATATCGGGGTTTCGAGAGATGGGATTTCACGGTGGCAGGAGTCCCGGCAATTGTTGTTGCTCCGCGCAAAGCCGATCTGGGACTCAATTGGATATGGCGTGCGGAATTCTGGGATCACGAACCCGGAGTTGATCTGGCGCTTCTTGACAGGGGATTCCATGTTGTGCATCTTTCTGTCGGCAACACGTTCGGATGCCCTTCGGCTATGCGGAAGTGGGATGAGTTCTACGCATTTCTTACGAATAATTTCGGTTTTGCAAGAAAGGTTGCTCTCGAAGGTTTGAGCCGTGGCGGTTTGTATTGCTATAATTGGGCGGCAGACAATCCCGAAAAAGTTTCCTGTATTTATGCGGATAACCCGGTATGTGACTTTAAAAGCTGGCCCGGCGGTAAGGGTGTCGGTCCTGGTAGCGTTGTAGACTGGCAGAAACTGATTTCAGATTACAATTTCGCCTCCGAGGCCGAAGCTCTCAGATGGCCTTTGAATCCAATTGATAATCTTGCGCCTCTCGCAAGGGCGGGCGTTCCCGTGCTTCATGTGTGCGGCGACGCCGACGAAGTTGTCCCTTACCAGGAAAACTCCGGACTTCTCGGCCCAAGATATCGTGAGCTAGGGGGAGATTACCGGGAAATCATCAAACCGGGAGGGATGCATCATCCCCATGGACTGAAAGATCCTTTACCAGTTGTGGATTTTATCGTTGGCAATGCTATTATCGGTGAATGATGAGGGAAAAAGAAATACATCAGATGATTTACAGGACCTTCCGGCAGGGGGTCGGTGTCGCCGTCGGTCCGGGGGACGACTGTGCCGCACTTGATTTCGGGGGAAGCAGATATTTCCTTGCCGCAACAGATCAGCTCGTTTCAGACGTCCATTACATTCAGGGAAAAACTTCGGCTGCTGCCATCGCCAGGAAACTTTTCAACCGCAACCTCAGCGACATAGCCGCCATGGGCGGAACGCCTGCATTCGCACTTCTCACCGTCGCCTCGCATTCCGCCGACAAAAAATGGTACTCAGGTTTCATCAAATCAATCCAGAAGGAAGCTTCCAAATGGAATGTCAGCATTTGCGGCGGAGATATTTCATCGGTGAAAAAAGATGTGACTGTCTGCACTCTTACAATCAACGGCTGGGTTGAGAAAAATAAAATCTGTCTGAGATTAAATGCGAAATCTGGAGATATCCTATACGCCACAGGAGCTTTCGGCAATTCATTCAAATCCGGACACCATCTGGATTTTACGCCGAGGATTGAGGTCGGACAGTTCGTTGCGGGTGAATTCACTAAGGCGATGATTGATGTGAGTGACGGACTGCTGATTGACGCGCAGAGGCTTGCTTCCGCCTCCGGAGTCGGGCTTGTGCTTGACACTGCCAGGATTCCGCTCAGGAAAGGTGCTTCCCTCAAGGCGGCGCTTTCCGAAGGCGAAGATTATGAACTGATTTTTGCCGTGCCTGCTTCAAAGGCAACCATGCTTGAGAAGAAATGGCCTTTTAAAAACATACGGCTTACCCGGCTCGGGAATTTTATTGGCGGAAAAAAGGGCGGGATTTACGATTTGGAGAAAAGGGAACTAACAGCGATACATAAAACAGGATTCGACCATTTCGATGATAAATGAATTTGAAAGCGTTTCGGAAGAGCAGACCGAAGAAATAGCTGCGGATTTCGCAAAAAAAGCCCTCCCGGGAACGGTGGTCGCCCTCTACGGAGAACTTGGAGCCGGCAAGACGGTCTTTGCCCGCGGTTTCGCCAGAGGATTAGATGTGACAGAAACCGTATCAAGCCCGACATTTACGATCATGCAGGAATATAGGCTGAACAAAGACGCAAGGGAAAAGGGGATTGCCTGGTTCTATCATCTTGATCTTTACAGGATTGAAAATCCGGAATCGGCACTGGTTTTCGGAGTTGACGAATATCTTAACAACGACAACGCGGTTCTCCTTGTGGAATGGGCGGAACGTATTGAGAAACTGCTTCCGAAAAATACGGTCAGAGTGGAAATATCGCATTCCGGCGAGACCACAAGGAAAATCAGATTCAAATCGGCGGGTTGAGTGACTGATAGGAATTTTTATCTCCCTTTTTCATCTTTCTGTCGCGTTTTCCCATGATTTTGTCCGACCTCTCCGATTCCACCATCCGGATTGCAATGGCAAAGCCGAATTCCTTCAGGATTTGATTTGATTTTTCCCCATCACTGATTACCATAGAGCCCATCCACAAAAAGCTGTTTTTGTGGGCGGGCTCTATTTATAATGCTCAAAAAGGGCAACACGATCACATATTCCGGACGGAATAACAGAAAGGATACCATGGCATCAAAAATTAATTCAGCTGTACTCAAGACGGCGGTTCTTGGATTGGGGCGAATCGCCTGGCATTTCCATATTCCGCAAATAACCAGCAATCCCGGATTCGAATTATCTGCAGTTGTTGAACCGCTCCCGGAACGGTTGCGCGAGGCTGCTGAAAAATTTAACCCGGGAGCCTGTTTCGCAACTTGCGAGGAAATGTACGCCAAACAGAAACCCGATCTGGTGGTGGTGGCATCGCCAACCCGTTTTCACAGGGAACAGGTATTGCAGGCGTTCAAAAACGGATGCGATGTTTTCTGCGACAAGCCTCTATCCCTTTCCCTGGAAGAAACGGATGAAATAATCGAGGCGATGCATAAGTCGGGGAGGAAGCTGATGGTCTACCAGCCGCACAGGGTCACGGCTGAAGCCTCGGCCATCAAAGCTATTCTTTCCGGTGGATTGCTCGGAAAAATCTATCTGATCAGACACAGCGTCACGAATTTCAACAGGAGATCCGACTGGCAGGCGTTCCGGAAGAACGGAGGCGGAATGCTAAACAATTATGGAGCTCATTTTATCGATCAGCTGCTGTATCTGAACCAGTCTAGTTTCCGCAAGATCAGCTGCGAATTGCGCGCGGTCGCCACGCTTGGAGATGCCGATGATGTAGTCAAAGCGGTCATTACCGCTGAAAACGGAGTCATAGTTGATCTTGACATCAATATGGCGGCGGCACATGATATGTCGCCGTGGTACATTGCCGGAAGCTGCGGGGCCGCGGTTTTCGATTCTGAACGCAAAGAATGGAACCTCCGCTATTTCGAACCTGCAGAACTTGAGCAGATCAATCTTCAGGAAGGCCTGGCTGCCGCCAACCGCGCCTACGGCAGCGGCGAAAAAATACCATGGAAAACAAAAGTTATCGCCAACAAGGATTTTCCAGATATTGACTTTTACGAAAAATGCCGGGAATATTTTGCAGGAGGCCACCCTCCATTCGTGCCGGTGAGCGAAACCCGTGAAGTCATGAGGGTGATATCCGAATGTCGTCAGGACGCGGGCTGAACTTTCCGGCCTCTTTCAGGAGAGGATACACGCATTCCCTGGAATGCTCCGTGCCGTCAGACTTTAGCAGACTCGAATACAGGATGAATTCGGAAACATTGAATCTTATGGGAAAAATGTCTTTATAGATGTTGCTGAGTTTAAGACAGTCCTTTGCGCTTATCATCTTCAATCTTGCAATGGTTATGTGAGGATAAAATTTCCTGTTTTCAGACGGAACTCCGAAGGGGTCAAGAACTAAGTCCATATTCTCTTTCAGGTCTGAAAGTGCCTGGCTTTCAGCGCAGCCGAGCCAGAAAACCGACGGCCTCTTCTCATTCGGGAAAAATCCAGAGCTTGTGATCTCCAGTCCGAAAGGCGGGAGTTTTATTTTAGAGAGGGATGATTTTATCTGGTTGAACAGTGTGTCATCGGACTCTCCGATAAACTGCATGGTAAGGTGAATCTGCTCTCCGGCGGTCCACCTGACGCCGGGAAGATTCCTGCGAAGTCCGCAGATATTGTCCTTCACCGGATCGGGAATGTCTATTGCGATAAAAAGACGAGGCATGGTTTCTTCCCGTGTAAATTGGAGCATGGATTATTGGATTGTCGGATTATTGGATTAATGTAACGAAAAAATACAGGAATAAAATACTTCATGGTAAAAAAACACAAACATCCGCTTCTGCTTTGCGACCTTGACGGAACTCTGATTGACTCAAGGGAGGATCTGGCGACCGGTGTCAATCTGATGAGGGCCGATTACGGACTTGAACCGCTCTCCATTGAAACAGTGACCCGATTTGTAGGCGATGGCGCTGGGAAGCTCGTGGAGCGTTCACTGCCCGAATCGGTTAAAAACATCGAAGAGGCTCTGCACAAGCTCAAGAAATATTATGGGGAAAACATGTGTGTGAAGACACGGCTTTATCCCGGCGTAGAGGAGGGACTTCGCCTTCTCCATGGGAAAGGTTGGAGAATCGCGCTCACCAGCAACAAGCCTTCCGACAAATGTGAAGACATACTGAGGCATCTGGGAATTGACTCTTGTTTTGACATGGTCCTAGGCGCATCGGAGAAATATCCGTTAAAACCGGATCCCGCAAGCATTTTTATCGCCATGGAAGAGATAGGCGCGGCAATGGGCGACACATGGATCATCGGCGACAACCACACCGATCTTGAAGCGGGACGAAGGGCGGGAATAAAACGCTGTTATGCAAAATACGGATTCGGGCACGTCGGTTCCGAAGGATACGATATGTCAGTTGATTCATTTATGGAATTTGTGGATTCACAAATCCGGTAGCCGGATTTGTATTAAAGTAGGGCGGCTCTCGATGAGAGCGCCATCTTTTTTGCCAGTCTCATCGAGATTTGGCCTACTTAAAACATAAATAAGAAAAGCTATTATAATTTTTCGTAAGGTGCTAAATGTCTTCCATGAATTGGAAAAATGAATCAGTTTTGGTTACCGGGGGAGGTGGGTTTCTCGGGAGACAGATTATCGAAGCCCTGCTCAGGCTCGACTGCGGATCAATCAGGTCGGTCGGCAGAAATCCGCAACCAGAACTCGGAAAAATCGGTGTTGAAGTTTTATGCGGAGACATCAGCGACAGTTCTTTCATCCTTAAAGCCTGCGAATCCCGCAGTCTTGTATTTCATGTTGCCGCGCTTGCCGGCGTCTGGGGAAAACCTGGGGACTTCTACAGGGTAAATGTGACCGGGACCCGGAATGTTTTAGACGCATGCAGGAAGGGAAATGTCAGTGCGCTTGTTTACACTAGTTCGCCGAGCGTTGTCCTACATGGCGGCGATACGGAAAATGCCGATGAATCAATTCCATACCCTGAAAAATATCTCGCTCCTTACCCGGAGACCAAGGCGGTCGCCGAGCGACTGGCGCTCAATGCGAATTCTGCTGATTTCGCAACTGTCGCCCTCAGGCCGCATCTGATCTGGGGGCCGGGAGATCCGCATCTTCTTCCACGGGTCATTGAAAGGGCGAGGAAAAGAACGCTAGTACAGGTGGGTGACGGCAAAAATCTGGTTGACATGACATATGTCGGCAATGCGGCTTTTGCCCATATCGCCGCCGCCGAGACTTTGCGAAATTCGCAAAAAGCCAACGGTAGAGCCTACTTCATAAGTGACGGGAATCCTGTCGTGCTCTGGGATTGGATAAACAATCTCCTGAAACGCCTGGACATCCCCCCCGTCAACAGGAAAATCTCATATCGCTCCGCATACATGGCGGGAGCCCTGATGGAACTGCTGGGTAAATTGCCGTTTTCCGGAGAGCCTGCGATGACACGTTTCATCGCAGGACAGCTCGCCAATTCACACTATTTCAATATCACCGCCGCGCGAAACGATCTCGGCTACAATCCAGTAACAACTCCCGAAGCCGCCCTAGAAAAGACGATTGAATGGCTCAGGGGGAAGTAAGGTTAATTACTGCCTTTGGACGCGGGAAAAGGAAAACCTTTTGAGGAAAGGTTCTTCCCTTCCCCGCACCCCATCCTTTTCCAAACCTGTTTGTGATTTCATCTGATTGCGGGCTACAATCAGATGAGAGGAAATGGCTTTTCTCTCGTCCGAAATTACTGCACTTATGCAATCGGCCCTTAACTGCGATTGTCGCAGATTCAAGAAATGAAATCGAGTAGAAGACACGCTACAGCTGTGAACTCCAACAAAAATATCAAATTTCAGTATTTCCAAGTTTGAAAAATCTCCAACTGATGACTGATAACTGATTGCCGCTCTCTCTTTTCCTTCCATTTCAATCCGTGGCATGGGATATGCTCTTTTACACTGAAAAACAAATGACCAGGGAGAAAGCGATGAAAGGCATATACACTTGTCCATATTGTATGAGGACTTATACAGTCGCGGAGGAGGGAGATTATCTCTGTGAATGTGGAAGGCAGTTTTTCTATCCGCCAATGGGCTCGGCAAGGTCTCCGAAATATTCATGCGCTGAACCGGTATATTTGGATTCTTCCAGCGGGAGCATCAGGAAGAAAGTGAGGTATAATTACGGCAGGGTGAGTCGTTCCAGGTCAAAGACCAGGAAGTGCTGTCCACTTGCCAGTGCCTCGCTCATATCGGGAATAATCGGACTGCTTTCCTTTGGGATATTGAGTATTCCCGCACTGGTTTTGGGGTTTTCGGCCATGACGCTCATTTCAAACCCGTTTTATGATTATAAGGGCAGATGGATGGCGGTTTCGGGAATACTCCTGGGGCTGGTCGGCGCGACGGGTTGGGGGTTATGGGCGATTACACTGCTGTAAAAATATCCGGATCAGTTTATCATGATTGAATAAGTTTTCATTTAGGATATGGTTTCAATCCATTAAAATAAGGATTTGAAGCCATTTTTACACCGGAACAGCAAAAATGCAGCCAACGCGACGCGATCATGGCGTCATGCTGGGGTGCTGTCGCACAAGTGATGATCAACGACAGCAGTGTGATTATCATTTATGCGACCCTTCTTGGTGCTGGAGAGATGATTTCCGTCATGACTTCGTCGCTGCAATATCTATCCCTGTGCTTTCTGATGATTCCGTTTGCGTATCTGGCCGAGCGTATCGGCAAGAAAAGGCAGATCCTATGTGCTTCAGCCTTAGGTTGTCTGATGCTATTGGGAACGGCGGCGGCACCTTGGTGCGGACAATATGCGCAAGCGGTTCTGATGTGTACGCTTTCGATTTTCGCAGTCACAATAAGCGGTTATCTTTCGGCTTGGTTTCCACTGCTGGATGCGATAGTGCCGCCCGAGCGGACGGGATTGTTCTTCGGGCGACTGCGCTTCGCATGGCAGACGGTGGCGATGGTTTTCATCTTCATATCCGGTTGGGCCATCGGTAAACACGCTTCAATCGGAGCCCTGCAAATCATTATTGTCTTGGCCGGGCTGGGGATGCTGGGGCGGTTCTGGTACGTCAATGATATGCTTGAGGAGAAAACAAGGCCAAAGATGCCGTGGCCAACAGTTTGGCGTGACATTGTGGCCAATCGGCCCCTGACAGGTTTTTCGGTCTACCTGTTCTGTCTGTATGCGTTAGCCAATGCTACGGTGCCAGTGGTGTTCATATTCGCCAAGAAGCATCTCCTGCTGGCGGACAATGTGATTGTTATCAGTTCTGCCTGTTCCATGGGCGGTCTGCTCTGCGGCTACCTGTTCGGCGGCTGGGCGGTTCACAGACACGGGGTCAAACCGGTCTTTCTCACAGCGCATTTGGTATTCGGTGTGCTGAATCTGCTTTTGCTGACCATACACTCGAATTCATTTTGGACCGTATTTGTCCTGATAGGAGTGATTACCGCCTACGGATTTTTCCTGGCATTTGCCTCTATTGCCGTCTCGAGTGAAATGATGGCTTTGTCGCCGGTAAACAATAAAGCGATGTCGATTGCGTTCTGCTACAGCCTGTATGCGGCCGGGCTGGGTTTCTCCCGGCTTATCGCTTCGGTGATATTGGGCAGCGGCATTCTTGCGGCTGAGTGGCAATGCGGAGGTATCACGTTTACGAAATACCACACCCTTTTCCTGTTTTACGGCTGCGGTACGATTGCAATTTCAGTACTGCTGGTTCTGGTGCCGGCCCTGACACGGGATATGCAGAGACTGCCACAGGAGGTGGGGGTTTAAATTTGACGGACTTGGAATATCCAATGTCCAAGCTGATTCCTGTGCTTCAACGGTTGGAAATTGGGTGTTCTTGAGTTTCCCTCATCAAAGATCTTCAGGCTTTTCCTGTCAATTCCTTCTTCAGATGGCTGACTGTTTCTGCGAAATGGCTCATGCAGGCTTCGACCGGTCCGGGTTTGCTGAGATCGACTCCGGCGTCTTTGAGGATATCAAGGACATCTTTTGAGTCGCCCGCCTGGAGGAATTTCATATATGCATCCAGTTTTGACTTGTCGCCGCCCAGGATGTTTTCCGAGAATTTCATTGCTGCGGAAAATCCGGTCGCATATTGGTAAACGTAAAAATCGTAGTAGAAATGCGGAATCCGCGCCCATTCCATGCGTATCTTGTCATCAGGCTCAATTGCGCTTCCGTGATATTCCGAGTTGATTTTGAAATATGCCGAGGAAAGTTCGTCTGCGGAAAGCGGAACGCCCTTCTCCCTTTTTTCATGGATCAGTTTTTCGAATTCCGCAAACATTGTCTGGCGGAACACCGTGCACCGGATTTCTTCGGCGAGCCGGTTGTGGAGGTATAGGCGGATTTTCTTGTCCGTGAACTTCTTCATCAGGTATGCGTGGAGCAGGAGTTCATTCGTGGTGGATGCCGCCTCCGCCGCGAAGATGCAGTATCGGGCGTAATGGTAGTCCTGTTTTTTATTGGATAAGTATGAATGCATGGAATGTCCGAGTTCATGGGTGAGCGTGAACACATCGTTCATTGTGCCGTTGTAGTTCATCAGGATATAGGGGATAGAATCATAGCAGCCGCCCGAATAGGCGCCGCATTTTTTCCCTCTGCATTCGAGCACGTCGATCCAGCGTTCATTTAATGCCCTGTCGATGACCCGGCAGTATTCCGGACCGAGAGGCTCTAGCGACTCACGCACATATCTGCATGCATCTTCCCAGCTGATCTCCATCTCGCAGTCGGGGACAATCGGACAGTAAATATCGTACATGTCCAGCTTCTTGAGTTTGAGAACTTTTTTCCTGAGTTCGAAGTAACTGTGGAGTGAGGGCAGATTTCTGCGGACTGTCCTGATCAGGTTCGTATAGACTTCGTCCGGGATATTGTCCTCGTGCAGTGACGCCCTCAGCGAAGAGGTGTAATTTCTTATTTTAGCTTCAAATGTGTGGGTTTTTATCGCTCCGTCAAGAACAGCGGCAAAGGTGTTGCGGTACTTTGAAATTGTCCCATACATTGCGGTGAACGCCGATTTGCGTATTTCGCGATTCTGGCTTTCAACGAGTTTTGTGTAGTTGCCGTGACTTAATTCGACTTCGCCGCCTTTTCCGTCAGGAACCTCCGGGAATTTCAGGTCGGCGTTGCTGAGCATGGTGAATGCCTTGTAGGGAGTTGACAGAGCGTCGGAAGCCAATCCGAGGATTTTCTCCTCCGGTTCGGAAAGCGTGTGAGGTCTGTCACGCAGGAGTTCTTCCAGTGACCTCTTGTAAAATGAAAGGCAGGGTGATTTGAGATAGGCTTTGAGCTTGGAGTCGGGAAGTTCGAAGATTTCGGGTTCGAGCCAAGCGGTTTCGCCCTCTATCTCCGAGTGTTTTGCCGTAACCCTGTCGAGCCTTGACGAATTTGCGGAATTCGCAGTGTCCTCGTCGGATTTCAGATGTGCGTATGTGTGGACTTTTTCCAGGCACCTGTCAAGCGCGTCATTTTTCCCGAATGCGGTTTTGAGGTTCTCCGCCGATTTTTTGAGTGTCCCCCTGCACGACATGAAATCGGCAAGCAGGGAGTCCAGCGACTTGAAATCTTTTTCCCAGGAGGAAATGTTCCTGTATAAAGGATCGAGATTCCAGGTTTTTTCTTTCGGTATCTGTGAGCGTTCCGGCAAGGCGTTTGTTTTCTTGGTCATTAGTTTTCCGTTTCTATGTTTTTAATTAAGTGGCCACCCAGTCATCCGACGGGGCAAGAAGAGCCGCAACTCTAATTACAGCCTAGACGGCTGTACCACATTTAGAATTTCTTAAGAAAGTGGAATAGGCGTCTCGCCTGTGTCTTGCTATAATTCGTTTTTATTTTCGCCCAGCAATCTTTTTCGGTTCTCATTTCTTTCTTCCAGAAGGAAATTGCGAAGGAGACGTTCCCCTCTCATAACATGAAGGATGAAAACCACATCTTTTTCAGGTCGATAAAATACACGGCATGGAGATACCACAATTTCCCGATATGGTGTTTTTGCCAATTCATGAACCAGTTTTCCAGATAGAGGGTAATCTGCAAGTCTTTCAACGGATGTAAAAACCTTTTTGACAAAGCGAAATGCGGCGTCTGGTTTGTCCAGGGCGATGTAGTCGGCAATTTTGTCAAGATCATCAAGAGATGGCTCTGTCCATATTATTTTAGCCATTTCCCCATTCTCTCCTTGGCTTGAGTATGGGTAAATATACGGCCATCCTGAATGGCCCTCTCCCCCATGGCAATGCCTTCCAGTATCTTGATTCGGTCTTGGAGAAGATCAAAGGTTTCGACATCCAAAAGATAGGCTGATGGCCTGCCGTGTTCCGTAATAAGCACAGGATCATGGCTGCTGTGTAAATCAGCAAGAATTTGAGTGGCCTGCCGTTTCAAGGTTGTTACCAATTCTGTTTTCATAATAGTGATACTGTAGTGACACATTTGGAGGAAATCAAATGATTTTTCATTTCGTATGTTTCGCAGTTATAAATCTGTGTGTTCAGTGTTTTCCGTGGCAGTGTTTTTGTTTTCGCCTTAGGGGTTCGCTTTAAAATAAATTGGGCATTTGCTGGCGAAGATTCCGGATGGATTATCATGGCGCGAAAGAGGAGTCCGCCGCGGCGGATGACGATCGAACAACGTGATAAGCGGCCGGAAGAACGCCAGCCCTCTGTAGAAAAAGTCCGTCATTATTTTAAGAGCCATTCCAATTATTTTTAATATTTGGTTAAAATAGATCTTGACATTTTAGTAATGTCAACATATAATGTATTTATTGAACAATATGTCAACCTATGGGTGTAATTATGGATGCAAGTTCGATTGCTACTGAAATATTAAATGATATTCATAGTCGTAAATTCAATCTTTTGCCTCAGCTTCCACCGGAACAGGAACTGGCGAAACAGTATACCGTCAGCAGGGCGCGGATTCGTGATGCCTTGGCCGAATTATCTTTCAAGGGAGTGCTTAGCCGCGAAAAGGGGCGGGGTACCTTTGTATCGGAACGGATACTAAAACGTTCAATTAAGTTTGCACTGGTGTTTTCCTACATTGACGAGATTTTTAGCGGACGCAACAGTTACTACGGCATGGTGTTCCAGGGAATGAAACAATATCTTGGCTCCATGGGTTGCGAGGTTGACGTTTTGGCGATAGAACCAATCGAAACGCTACAACAGAGAATCAATTTATCCGGAATCTCAGGAGTGGTGATACCATATGCACAAGAGAAATACGGGTCAATTATCAGGACTCTCAGGGATAGTGGAATTGCTACCGTAGTTATTAATGCCAGCACTTCAGACGCCAGTATTGATCATGTCTACCATGATAATTTAACCGCCGGTGCTTTGGCTACTCGACACCTGCTCCTGCAGGGTTGCCAGAATATCGCCTTTGTCGGCCTTCCAGAGGAGCGGATCTCGGCTTGGGAACGTTTCAAAGGGTACAAGGCAGCAATTGTCGGCAATGGATTAATTCTTGATAAGACTCTGCACTTCACCGTTGAGGAGTACTCAGAAGCTCAAGGTTATCAGGCGGGAAGCGAAATGCTTAAACGCCAAGTATTGCCTGATGGGATTTTTACAGTCAGCGATTTTATCGCTATAGGTATTATGAAAAGACTTCTGGAGGTCAATGTCAAAATTCCGCAACAGGTCAAAATAATCGGTTATGGCAATTATGACATAGGCAAATACTTTCACCCTGGATTATCGACAATCAATATCACTCCCGAAATATGCGGCTCCAAGGCTGTCGAACTGTTGCTGGACATAGTTCAGAAAAAAGTCAAACACTGCCCGCAGGAAATAGAAATACCGGTTTCTTTAATTGAGCGTGAATCCACTGTTAACGTGAAGGTGGCCTGAAAACCATGTCAAAACAGCTCAAATTAATTGAAAAAGGTGAGATCTTATTTGCCATTTGCATTGATCCGCCACAAGACGCAGAGGCGATAGCTCCGGCGATAAGCGAGTTGCTCAAGTATCTGCCCAAGGGAGTTGAGTGGGAATCGTCTGTTTTCCGGAATCCGGATAAACTGCGTCTGAAATTGAAATTTGATCCGCGGTTAGACTTGGAATCTGAAGAGTTCCGGATTGAAGCGAACATCAGGGAAATTACGCTAATGGCAAGAACTCCCACGGCTATGGAATATGCGGTATATTATTTTCTCGAAAAAGCATTTAGAGTCAGGTGGCTGTGGCCAGGATCCAGCGGCACTGTGATTCCTAAAATCTCCAATGCGGCTTGGGAAACGGGTACAATCACAGAAAAGCCAGACTGGCATTGGCGGCAATTATGGCTGGGCGGGGCTTTTTGGCAGGAAAATGATTCATGGAGTGCGGAAATCCGATATGGAGGGGTTTCCCCACAACGCCTAAATGAACTGGCATTGTGGCAGAGACGCAATCGTTTGGGGGGATTAAAAGTCAGTGACGGACATCGCTGGAGTCAAATCTGTTCTCCCCTTGAATATGGAAGAAGTCATCCGGAATATTTCGCGTTGCTTAACGGCGTACGCGATAATCACTACCATGACGGTAAGCATGAAAATCAACCATGCACCACCAATAAGCAAGTGGTGAAGTTGGTTGTCAGTTATATTTGCGCCTATTTCCGGGCTCGCCCGGAAATAGAGGTGTTTAGTTTTGCGATTAACGACGGTGAGGGATTTTGCGAATGTCCCGACTGTGTGGCATTTGACACGAATGAAGAGTTCAATGTCAGTAGTAATTTTGACCTTACAGTTAATGAGTCTCCAGTGAAAGGCCAATGTGAAAAGAAGGTGACTAATCGGATGGTTTCCTTCGCCAATCAAGTGGCGGAATTAACAGTCAAAGAGTTTTCTGGGAAGAAATTATTGTTTCTTTTATATAATTCCTACCGCAGTTCGCAAAGTGTAAGTTTTCATTCTAACATTATCGCTCAATTCTGCACCCGCAGTTGGGCCAATGGCGATAAAAACGTTGCCCAAAGTGAGGAATTTATACTCCGAAGAGCCACCAATTATGCCGGCATGATTGGCATTTATGATTATTTTGTCAATGGTGCGGCGGGCAGTTTTCCTCGTGGTTTCAGCAAAATTTTCGCAGACAGCCTGAAGAGTTATCATGCGTTTGGGTGCCGTTATTTTTCAACTCAGGCCGGACTGGATTTTGCCGTTAATGGCTTCAATTACTATTTAGCCGGACGGCTACTGTGGCGGACATCGGATTCACCCGAGGACATTCTACAAGATTACTGCAATGCCGGGTTCGGTCCTGCCGCTACGGTAATTTATCAATATCATCGGGCCTTTATTGAGGCATGGGAAGTGCTGGGAATAGATAAGAACAGCGAGTTAGAATTAGTTGCAGAGAAAATTTATCCTTCCTGCTGGCGAATTGAACGGGGCGAAGAGCTGCGGCGGGCACGGGTATTGGCATCTGCCAATCCGGATATTATTGAACGGTTGGATTTCCTTGCTTCCGGTTTACAATTTCTTGAACTATTCTGCCAAACATGTCAGGAAATAAATAAATTATTAAGGCAACAGTCTCCTGATCTGTTAATAGTGGAAGATCGCTTCAAATGGATAAATGATTGTCAGTCGGCGCTAGGGAGTTCAACGCCTGGTGAAAGAATCATCATATACGATGCGATTGAACGACTAAACAATTGGATAACGCTTCACGAGGATGATTTTATCATCGCCGCCATGTGGCACCGGTATTGGGATTCTGAGCGCAAAAGTCTGTTTTCAACAATTTTAGATACTAAAATGAAGAATGGAGGGTTAGGAAATGAACAGCAATTCATCTGAACGTAAACAAGCTGACTGTAATGGAAAACTTGTGGAAAACCGGACGCAGGTCTTGTCCTGTAAGTTAAATCCGATAGGCGAGAAGTCGTTAAGGCATAGAGGATTCACATTAATAGAATTGCTCGTAGTAATTGCCATAATAGCCATCTTGGCGTCAATGCTTCTGCCCGCCTTGAAGAATGCACGCAAATCGGCGCAGAAAATCGTATGTCTGGGCAATTTAAAGCAATATGGATTTGCCACATTGTCCTACGCTGATGATAATAGGGATTTCCTACCTGTCTTCCAGTATGCCGGCTGTTATTGGTACGAAGGTACGCGTTTTATTCAGCATTTAGGTTATATCGACCCGAGTTTTACGGGAATGATTGGAAACACAAAGTTCAAAGTGATTCTTTGCCCGGCAGATCAATATGAAGGCTCCAACCGAACTGACACTAAGTTTTTCTGGAGTTATGTCATGAATGCTAATTTAGATTACATAAAAAAAATAAACAGATTCAAATCATCGCCGTCCGACGTAATTGGATTTGTAGAAGCCGGCTATGGCAGCGCCACTACTGCGGCTCCGGTAAATTCAAGAATATCGCTAGGCAATCCCGCAGAATATCCGTTTATTGCCATTAACCGGCACTCTATGGATTCAAACTATTCGTTCCTTGACGGCTCTGCCATAACTTATAAGTCCAGTTGGATTTCGCTGGCCAATCTTAATAAACAATAAATGAGGGGTATTTCGATGAAGAGAGGATTTTTATTTGTAATAGTTTTATGTTGTACTATGATGGCCCTTGGCGCAAAAATTGCTGTTCCGGCAGTCAAGAATCCTACGTTTACAGATTTTAAAGATGGAATGCCGAAAGATTGGAGCCTTAAGGCTTATCAGGGCAAGTATGCTTTAGCTGAGACCGATGGCGGTCTGAGGATTACTCTGACCGATGGGGGCAATGTCAATTTAGGACAAAAAATTGTGGGGCTTGATACCAAAACCACCTACAAATTCTCTTTCAGCTATCGTAAAGGCACGTCTAATCCTGACTGCATACCCGGCTTGCAGGTCAAGGTTCACCCGCTTAAGAAAAACTCAACGCCAACTTCTCCAGTATGGATAATGACTAATCCGGTTACTGGTAATGAATGGCAGGAAGCCTCGGCTATTTTTACAATGCCGGAAGGATCAGGGGCGGTGTCAATTGGTTTTGTCTGTGTCGCCAAGCGGAGCAATACAGAAGAAACTATTTGGATTAAAGATCCCAAAATAGAGGTGGAGTCATCCGTAACAACGTCTGCCGTGACGAAAACGATCCATGGGGTGGTTTACCGGGAAAATAAATATATTCCAAAGAATCCCCAGCTAAAATTCACCGACGCTGAAATGCAGAAAGGCATCTTCAGTTTCGTGCCGGCTGATCAGGATGGACTGCGTCCGGAATATATCCCCGCCCGCAGTGAGATAAATCAGGAGCTGCGTTTATTTTCTGCTCAAAATGCGATTATCAACGGCAATGTGGCGCTTTATCCATTAAAAAATTGGCAAAATGTCAACGTTAGCATTGATCCGTTTGCTGACCCAAAAACCAAAATTTCGCTTGAATCCGCCAATATTGAATTGAGATCGGTAAAAATTTGGGAACAAAAAACCGCTTATCGGTCGTTTGAATATTATCGTATACCTGAATTACTGGAAGAATTTTCCTCTCTTGATTTAATTGCCGGCGAATTTAAACAGCTTTGGCTGATTATAAAAATTCCGGCAAATTTAGGCCAAGCGGAACTCCATAGCACCATTCGAGTTTCTGTCGGCGATCAGGAAATCATCAGTATTCCAATCGTTTGTCAAGTGTTGGATTATAACCTGCAAAACAATAAGGATATTCGATGGGGTCTTTATCCTGAAGACGGGAGATGGCTAAAATATAATTCAGAAGAGTTAATGAATGAACTTTGGCGGATTTATGACCAGGGTATTAATACATTGCGACTATCAGCAGTAAGCTATTTGACCTTGAAAGAAGAAAATGGTCAAATGGAAGTCCAACTTTCTCCCCGCTGGAATGAGGTGTTAACAGATATGGGTAAAATCGGTTTTAAGGGACCATATTGGATAAACATTCAAAGTTTAAGCGGCAGAATCGAGAAAACTGTTACTTCAGCGGTCAAGGATCGGGATAAGCTGGATAGTTACTTCAAGCAGGTAATCAATTTTTTGGAGGCAGATCGCAAAGCGCATAACTATCCGGAATTCATCTATCAGGTAACTGACGAAGCATCCAGTTTGGATACAAGAGCCATTAATGAACTGAAAATACTCAGGGGCATGAAGCTGCATACTATGTGCACTGTCTCTTATGAGGCGGATCTGGAGTTTCTTGATTTAGTGGATGTTCGCTGTTATGGAGGTCCGCCCTATAACCAGGCTGGATTAGATATAGTTAACGCCCATGCCAAAAAAAGTCAGGCCCAAAACTGGTGGTACGGCATTGGATCATATTCCACACAGGAAATGGATATGGCAAAAAATCGGGCAGGAGCAGGAATTATACACTGGAAAATTGGATTCAGCCATGTCTGGGCTTGGACATTCCAGCGGGTATTTGGCTCACCGTTTGATGATTTTGACGCCAAGAGCAAAGATGCTTGTATCACCTACCCTGATCCCAAGGCTAAAAGATTTATTCCTACTTTGGCCTGGCAGGGCATACTCGAAGGTTACAATGATTACCGTTATTTTTATACACTTAATTGCTATATAAGCGAAGCGGAAAAAAATAATAGCGAGACTATTCGTAACGCGGCTTTGCGCAATGAGAAGATGCTTGGCAAAATTATTAATAGCGTGCCATGGGATGGACTTTCCGTTATCAGTAATGGTACAATGCAAAACTACCGTTATTTGGTCGCCAATGGCACATTGGAGTTGAAGAATATGCTGGCCGGCAATATTGATAATTCGAAACAGGTAAAGGCTCCGCCTGAGATTTTATCCTTAGAAATAATCACGGAACCGGACAAAATCGCCGATTTATCGCCGGAGGATTACAGAGCAATCATCCCGTTTACTAAAAATCAAATAGTGATTGACGGAGATTTAGATGACATCGGCTGGCGAAATATCAAACCATTCAATCTGGGCAAGGTCGACGGGGAAAAACCCAATAAGGCAACCAAAGCGTATGCTCTTTACGATGATAAATTTCTGTATGTTGCTTTTGATTGCGAGGAACCGGCTATGGATAAATTGCAATCAATTCCTCGCGCCGAAGACTCGAAGGATATAGCCGAAGACGATTGCGTGGAAATATTTCTGGACAAAGACCATAGACATGTTGGTTTTTATCAAATTGTCATCAATAGCGCTGGTTCTGTCCTTGACTATGAATTTAATAAAAACGCGGGAAGTGATACGTTAGCAACAGTAGCTAAAAACTTTACCCTCCGGCGGGCAGTCAAGAAAAACACTAAAGGCTATTCGGTAGAGGTAGCTATTCCTATAGCTGAAATAGGCAGTTTGCAAAATTTATGGGGGATTAACTTTTGCCGCGAGAGCCGTTCATCTGAAACGGAGATATCATCTTGGGCGCCTACCTACGGTTTTTTTGCAAAGCCAGAACGTTTTGGGCATGTTATCCTTGAACCCCAAGGGGGAGGGATAGTAGCGCTAAAACTGAAAGAACAATCTTTTTTTGGTAGAAACTCTTTTATTTTCGATTTTAAAGAGTTGGCGGCTGGCACTCCTGTAACTATTAAAGAAAAAAATAACAAGATTGCGCCAAGCACTGATGGTGAATTGGGGCTGCTCAGCCCGGGAACTTATGAATTTCAAATTGCACTGGATAAATATTTTTCTGCAAATTACCCAGTTAATATTTCGGAAAAAATTAAATATCGGCTCATTAATCCAGTTATTGGCAACGAAAACTTCATAGAGTTGCAAATCCAACTCCAACTGAATCGGTCAATGCGCAAGAATTTAACTTTGGAACTTAAGTGCATAAATGAAGATAATCAAGAATCGGCCATCCAATGCGTGCCGATTAAAGACGATTGCACTAATTTCACCGTTAAAATTTACCCCCGGAAGCAACCCGGCAGTCAACTTGTCCTGAAAGCGATACTCAAACAGGGCAATGATCAAATAATCGAACTTGCCCCGCTTAGTTTTTGGGTAATTAAGAGTTGATAATGCGCTAAAAAGAGAGACTGGAGAATGATGTCATGGATTGATTGGATGATTGTGGTTATTCCGTTGGCGATAGTCGCAGTGGTTGCGTTTAGGACGCAAAAACATGTTGCCAATATTACCACCGTATGGTTCGTTTATGGTGGAATCCATGATCTGCGCGAACTGTTCAGAAATATGAAAACTTTAAATCCGACACTAAAGACGACGGCACAGTTGCGCTTACCGAAGAACAGGTGCTACCTGACAACTACATCAATTTCGTCGAGATCGAGTATGAAAATGAGGAACAGCCGAAGCCATATCGAGGTAAACCATCAAAAATAGATTGAGACAGATGACGCGTCGGCTCCTGGGTGGTTTCAACAGGAGCGTTCAATTAGGATCAAGTCCTATCTGAGCCAATAGTGCACATCTTCCACTGATATGTTTTTCATGGCGGTCTTCACTTCTGATTATTACTGGGTATGGCACCATATTTATCATAAGATGCTTTCCCCATGAAACTGCTTGTGCTTGTTTTATTATTGCCTGTTCAATTTATTATTCTTGCAATATATCTATGGTGTCATACCTCGTAATGATCAAATATTCTTCAGGCGTTTTTGGATATTTTCTTTTTTCGCCTTAAACATGACCCAGACCATCCATGCGCCGAGAAGTATCGACCCCCATAGGATCATGTAGGCGGCGATTCTGACGGCCAGCGCCACGTCCGTGTCGTATTCGATTGAAAGTCCGGGAATGCGGTCGAGCAGATATTCCCAGTCGGTGAATTTGACCTCGACAGGCTCGCCGCCACTGAAACCCAGTGTAACCAGCGGCAGTTCCTGCGCCCTGGTGTCGGCAATGTAGCGGGCTATCTCGAACATGTTCACCGCAAACCAGACTCCGCCAAGCGGCAGGGCGAAATATTCCCCCTGTTTCAGCAGGACAATCGCGGCGAGTATGGGCACTGCCAGCTGGAGGATTGTCCCCCCTGCATAATGCATCCACTCGCCTAAAGACGAGAAGAGAGGGTGTCCGACTTCGTGGACAACCAGGTCTAGTGCCGCAAACGGCGTCCAGCAGGAATGGTTCACGGTCAGGCACACTGCGAGAAATGCAAGGAGCATCATCAGTGCCGCCCGCGCCATGCCGGAGCGCCCCTCGCTCCAGTTTTCTATCATTGAAATTAAGTTCATAATGTTTTCAACCCTGCAGAGTATACATTATTATATCCTGAACTTCAACCATGTATGGATTTGCATAGATTGTCGAATCATGTAATTTTAAGCAGAAGTCGGATGAATATTTTTATCAAGTTAATGATTGAAAGGGATGTTATCATGAAGATTGTTTCAACAAATGATGCGCCTTCGGCAATAGGGCCGTATTCCCAGGCTGTCAAAACGGCGAATCTGATTTTCCTGTCGGGGCAACTGGGAGTGGATCCCGCTACGAAAAAACTTGCCGGTGAAACTATTGAAATCCAGACAAGCCAGGTTTTCAGGAATATCACCGCCGTCCTTGCCGCAGCAGGAAGCGGACTTCCTTCCGTGGTAAAGACAACGGTTTTTTTGAAAAGCATGGATGACTTTGCAAAAATGAACGGGCTGTATGAATCTAATTTCGGTTCGCACAAACCCGCCCGTTCCACGGTGCAGGTGGCGAAACTGCCCCTGGACGCCCTGATCGAAATAGAATGTGTGGCGGCAATTGAAATATAGTCGTCCCGGGAAATACGCCCGTTGACCGATAACAATGGATTTTCAATGCGGATCTCGCGGAATCCGAGTTTGGAAGTATATTATCCAAGACCGTTTGAATATCGGACATTTGGAAAATAAAAACATGGCAGAAGAAAAATTAAAATACGCGGTGATCGGGGATCCTATTGTGCATTCGCTTTCGCCGCAGATGCATAATGCCGCGTTCAAGGCGCTGGGAATAAATGCCGAATATCTTGCCGTTCATGTGAGGGAGCAGGAACTCCCCCTCTTCGCCGACAGGGCGAGAAAGGAATTTGCAGGCTTCAACATCACGGTCCCGCATAAAAATGCGATAATACCTTTTCTGGATTCAATTTCAGATGAATGCAGCCTAACTGGAAGCGTGAATACCGTTACAAACAGGGACGGGCGCCTTCACGGCGAATCAACCGACGGATACGGACTCGAAACTGCGATAAAGGAGGAATTCGGCATTCCGCTGGAAGGCGGTAGCTTCTTGTTTCTGGGAACCGGCGGAACCGTCAAAGCCGTATCTTTTCATTTTGCCGGGAAAAAAGCCAAGGCTCTTTTTTTTGCAAACAGGACGGTTTCCAAATCCCATTCTCTAATCGAAGAGCTTGACAATGAGTATCCGGAAACTAAATATGACTGCTGCAGCCTTGAAGATGAACTGCTGATGGATGAGTTTATCTCGTCTTCCGCGGCTGTCATTCAGTGCACCAGTCTGGGGCTGAACCCGGAGGATCCAAGCCCGCTTGACGATAGATTTTTCATACATGGCAAATGTTACTATGATACTATCTACAAGAATACGGCATTCCTTAAGATTGCCGTGGGGAAAGGATGCAGGGCCGCAGGCGGTCTTTCAATGCTTCTTCACCAGGGTGCGAAATCTTTTTCGATATGGACGGGGAAATCGGCCCCGGTTGAAGTGATGAAGGAAGTGCTTTACGGAGAAATGAAGAAACACGTGTGACCTGATCTAACAATAACCTTTAACCGGTAAATTTAAGCAGATGGATTTCACCAATCAGATATCCCCCGAGATTGTTCCGTTCCTCAATGTTTTTATTTTCGTGATCGGCGCATGCGTCGGCAGTTTTTTTAATGTCTGCATCTGGCGGATACCGCGGGATGAATCCATAGTTTCGCCACCTTCACATTGTCCGAAATGCGGACATGTCATACCCTGGCATGAAAATATTCCGCTTGTGAGCTGGCTCGCCCTCATGGCAAAATGCAGCAAATGCAGGATATCGATAAGCCCGCGGTATTTCTTAGTCGAGCTTTTGACGGGATGCATTTTCCTGCTTATATGGATGAAGGTGTTGGCAGTAGGCCAGCCGATTGCTTTTGTATTTCCGTATTTCTTCCTGGCGGCACTTGTGATACTGACTGCATTCATTGACGCCGAGCACAGCATAATCCCCAATGAAATAACCTATGCCGGAATGGTCGCCGGTCTTTGCTTTTCAGTAATCTGGCCGGAAATATGGGTCCAGCACAGGAACTGGATTATGCCTGAAAGACTCATCTCTCTCATGTTATCATCGGGAAGTCTGATCGTATCTGTTCTTTTCATGTCATCCATTGCCATAGGCGGCAGATATATGTTCAAGAAAGATGCGCTCGGATGGGGCGATGTGAAATATGTCGGAGCAGTTGCCGCCCTGATCGGTATTCCCGCATGTTTCTTTTCACTGCTCTTCGCTTCCCTGACCGGTTCCATCTACGGAATATCTCTGATTATTCTCGGGAAGGGAAAACTTAAAAGCGCCTTCCCTCTGGGGCCATTTCTTGCGGCAGGGACAATAATATGGGTGTTTTTCGGCGAGATCATTTATGAATCATGGTTTCATTTGTCGGAACTTATCGCCTTGAAATTTTCGGGCGGAGTGTGAATATTCCAGTTCATTTTCTCACAAATGCACAAAGTTTTTTACCAAGAAACACATCCGCATAACTCATACCGGCTGGTTTTCCTGCATTGACAGGACGGTCAACGGTGTTTCGATCGGGGAATACGGCAATATGGCACTGTGTGCGATGGAGCTGGGGATTCCGACTATCCTGTCCTGCGGTGAACACGCACTGGCGGCGGAAGCCACGGCGCTTACTCTGGGTGTTGTAACTGTCAGCGTCAAGCAGGGTACTCTGCCGGACGGTTTGGAGGCTTTGGACTGTAATTCCTACCGCAAGGCAAAGCTTAGCGCCATCCACATGTCGCCGCTGAAAGCCCGGAAACTGATCAGAGACGGGGCGTTCAATGCTTTGCAGAAACTTAAGAGGCAACCGGAATCGTTCTTCTGCACGAAGCTGAAACCGCCGTATGTGCTGGAAATGAAATTGCGTGCCGATGGAGACAAGCCGGCCCGCACTATCCGGGCTGAACATCCGGATAGCATTGCAGGGCTGCTGAACTTGGAGTGAATTGCAGAATGCGAGTTTCGCAATTGTTGGTTTGACGTTGCTCGAAAAGATATTTGAAAACACCCCTTGCGGGGTTAATACGCCTGAGGCGTATTAACTACGAACAATGAACTCTGGATTTGAGGCGAGTTCGTTTGTAGTCAAGCTCGCAAGAGCTGTTCCCGGGAACGCTGACCGTCTGGTCGGCTCTATTAACTGTTTCATGACTCTATCTTCGTGTTCTTTGCGGTAGAACAGGGGATTTGATTTATAATGGGTATAAGATTAAAAAAAACAGGATCCTTCTCAGATCGAGTGGGTAGAAAGACTGAATTTCCAATATCCAACACGGAATATCCAACCGATGAAGGGAAGAAAAGACAAATTCATTCAATAGTCGGAGAAAATTAATTTTTTCTTAAAAAACCGACGAGTTGAACTCAATATTATTCAAAAGCATAAATACGGCTAAAAGGAAAAATTGCGATAATTTCCTTGGATATTGGACATTCCGTGTTGGATATTGGATATTCAATTGTTCTCATATTTTGTGTGTTTACCCACTCCAAACGAAAACGAACCAAAAAACATAATAAGAGGTGAGGGGAAATGAGTAATTTGGCGTTGTTGGGCGGCTCAAAAGCCGTGACTTTGGATCAGGGGGACATCTTCAATTGGCCGATAGTCAATAAGGCGATGGAAGATGGAACATTGAAAGTGTTGCGCGAAGGCAACATGTCCGGCACGGACATTACAAAGAAGTTCGAACAGGCGTATGCCGACTGGAACGGCTTGAAATATGGGCTGGCACATAGCAGTGGAACAGCCGCTCTGCAATGCGCCATGTACGGCGTCGGACTCGGCGTAGGCGATGAACTTATCTGCCCCAGCACCACCTACTGGGCGTCATGCACGCAGGCGTTGACTCTTGGAGCGTCGGTGGTGTTCGCGGACATCGATCCGGTGACGCTCTGCGTCGATCCCGACGACATCGAACGCTGCATTACCACGCGTACCAAAGCCATCATGGTTGTCCATTATCTGTCATATCCTGCGGACATGGATCGGATTATGAAAGTTGCGAAAAAACATAAGATCAAGGTGATTGAAGATGTCTCCCATGCCCACGGTGCGCTTTACAAGGGGAAAATGGTCGGTACTTTTGGCGATGTTGCCGGTTATTCCGTGATGAGCGGAAAATCATTCGCCATCGGGGAAGGCGGCATGCTGACCACCAACAGCCGTGAGATTTTAGAACGCGCCATCATATTCGGGCACTATGAACGACATGTCGAACTCACCGACGAAAAGCTAAAAGCCGGATCCTGCGTTCCCTGGGGCGGTTACAAATACCGCATGCACCAGTTGTCCTCGGTAGTCGGACTTGAACAGGTGAAGAAATATCCTGCGGAAATGGCGGAAATAGACAAGGCGATGAATCATTTCTGGGACTTGTTGGAGGGCGTTCCCGGACTTGACGCCCACCGTCCGTCAAAAAAATCGGGATCCACTAAGGGTGGCTGGTACGCCGCCCACGGCATTTACAGGAGCAAAGATCTCGGCGGACTTTCACTGGGACGTTTCTGTGAAGCTGTCCAGGCGGAAGGGGTGTCGATGTGTATTGCAGGCTGTAATGCCGCGCTGCACACTCATCCGCTGTTCTCCAGTATTGACATTTACGGCAGCGGATCGCCAACCAACCGAGCGCCGCTCAGGCATCTGCCAGTCACCGACGGTATCCAGACCAAGGTGTTTAATATTCCGTGGTTCAAGCATTACAGGCCGGAAATTATTGCGCAGTACGCGATGGCCTATCGGAAAGCCGCGGAAAATTACAGGGATCTGCTGCCTGACGATGTGCAGCCAGACGATCTGAAAGGCAAATGGGCGTTGACCTCACGTAAAATCTGATCGGTTGAAACGTACGTTTAGGAATTTCAAAGTTGATGAATACGCGACTGTGTTTTTCCAAATTCGCTGTAACATCATTTGTTTTTTTTGCAGGCTGAAGGCCTGCTATTCCATAGCCCAGGGCAACGCCCTGGGAAAAGGAGAATAAAGATGATATAATGCACCCTGAAGGGGTGCCACTCTTAATCAACTCTGTCCCAGCCCGTTGGGCTGGGCTATGGAATGCCACCCTTTCAGGGTGAAGAGTATGGATTTAGTTACTAAAAGTTGCGGCGCTTCTTGCCCCGTCGGATGACTGGGCGGCCGCCTAATTAAATATTTCAGGAGTAGCTATGTTTATCGATATTCATGCGCATGCATATTTGTTTGACTGCCCGCCGCAGGACGGGCATACCATTTTCGCGAAGCCTGAAGAGGTTATCAGCCGTTACGACGAGCTCGGTATTGAAAAGGGGATACTTCTCCCGCTTATCGGTCCCGAGGTTTATTTGCCGCAGTCCAACGAGGAGATTATCGAGATCTGCAGACGCTATCCGGACCGGTTTGTTCCGTTTTGCAATATTGACCCGCGTGGAATCCACAACGCATCCGACACTGATTTCGGGGTGTGGTTGAACTGGTACAAAGACCATGGATGCAAAGGCGTGGGCGAGTTCATGCCCAACCTGCCCTTCATGCATCCGCTGGTGCTTAATTTCTTCAAGCAAGTCGAAGCTGTGGGGTTTTCGCTGACTTTTGATATTTCCGACCGTATCGGAGGCACTTACGGGTTGTACGACGATCCAGGACTGCCACAGCTGGAAAATTGCCTGAGGCGTTTTCCAAAGCTCAAGATATTCGGGCACGGTCCGGCATTCTGGTCGGAAATCGGACAGCTGGAGACACCGGCCGACCGCGGCGGTTATCCAAAATATCCGATAAGGGAGGAGGGCGTTGTCCCAAAACTGTTCCGCAGATATGAGAACATGTGGGGTGATCTTTCCGCAGGCAGCGGTTACAACGCACTGGCGCGCGATCCGGAATACGCGGCGAAGTTCCTGATGGAATTCCAGGACCGGCTGTGTTACGGCACGGATATCTGCTACCATTCGCAGGAATTTGGGCTTCCCGCTTTTCTGATCAAGTTGAGGGACGAAAAGAAGATTAGCGGAAAAGCGTTCTTGAAAATCGCCCGGGAGAACGCAGTCCGCGTACTGGGACTTTGAACCGCTATAGTTTTCCCCTTAAATAAATTCAAAGAGGAATTTATTAAAGTGCGGAAGTTAAAGGTAGAAATTAGGAGGAAATGAAATGAATATTCTAGTGATTGGAGGGAGCGGACATGTCAGCGGAGCCGTAGTGTGGACTGCACTGTCAAAAAAGCATAAGGTATGGACGGTTACGCGTGGACAGCGTCCGTTGCAACAAGGTGTGATTTCGCTGATTGCCGACCGGCATGACGTGAAAGCGATGAAGGAGATTATCGGACAGCAGGGTGTGATATGGGATCTGGTCGTAGACTGCATCTGCTACGAACCCGCCGACATGCTTCAGGACATCGAGCTTTTTCGTGACCGTGCCAGGCAGTTTGTCTTTGTTTCCACAGATTTTGTCTATGACCCGGCCCTCCGCCGTTTCCCTCAGCCGGAAGATACGGAATATTATGTTGCCGGCGGAGAAGGTTCCCTGAGCTATGGCGGCAAGAAGCGGCGCTGCGAGCTGGATCTCATCAACGGCGACACTGGCGGCATGGCATGGACCATCCTGCGGCCATGCCATATTTACGGACCGACTTCCCAGTTGGGATGTCTTCCCATGCATGGGCGTGACCCGGAACTCATCAAAAAACTGCGTGAAGGCGTGCCTCTGAAACTGGTTGGAGGCGGGCATTTTCTCCAGCAGCCTATTTTTGTGGACGACCTCGGCCGCACTATTGTCAGCGTTGGCGGCAACAAAAAGGCTTGCGGTAAAATTTTCAACATGGCCGGTCCGGACATCATTGAATCGCGGCAATACTACCAGATCATTGCGGATATCTTGGAAGTCGGATTGGACATCGAGGAAATTTCGGTGACATCGTATCTGGCGGAAAATCCGGGCGGACGTCCGTTCATGTGCCACCGTATTTACGACCTCGGCGCTCTTCGTGCGGCAGGACTGGTGGTTCCGTTAACTTCAATTGAGGACGGATTGCGACTGCATGTTGAGGGGTTGATCCAACTTCAAAAGTAGCCTGCTTAATCGGTCACGAAAGATTTATGAACGGCAGAAAAATCGGATTCTTTACTCGTGCGACTGTGCTGTCCGTCCGATAGGCGAACATGATTTTTTATCGCTGAATAAATATCAATGCGATGCAAGTTGAGGGGTTGATGCGGCAGACAACAGAAAAAAGGCTCCTTCTCAGATCAAGCGGGTAACTCGACTAGAAAGACTGAATATTGGATATTCAATTGTTTTCATATTTTGTGTGTTTACCCACTCAAAATGAAAACTAACCGTTATTATCTTCTATCTTCCTCCAGGAACTGAGTTCATATTCGTCGGAAAGCTTTTTCCAGACGACGACTTCCACTACCTGATCCTTGTAGTTGATATTCACCTTGAGCCGCATCTTGTAGTTTATCCCTGCGACAACCTGTTTGCTGGCGCTGGTTATTTCGGTCAGCGAGACATTGGCGTCCTTGTCGGTTTTCCTTAGCGCTTTCTGTCTGGCTTTCACTGCGAAGTTCGCAGCAGCTGCGACTTCGCTGTCGTCGGTTTCAGCCTTGGTGTATGAGCCTGCATCCTGGGCGTGAGCCGGGGAGATTCCGAGAGATAAAACAATTACCGACATAATGACTATGGCAAATAAAGATTTCATAATGCCCTCCTGTTTGCAATTAATTAAATTGTATAGGAATTTTAAAGTTGAATATAGTAATGCAGGCTTTAGCCTGCAATTTTTCTTATTTTTCCAGATTGAGGTAATTTCAAAACTACGGCTCGGACGAGCCTCGCCCTCCATGTTTTACGCCCGTTTCGGGCGTGGAGGATCGTGCTTGTCACGACCGTTTCTTGAGTTTTGAAATTGGCTCAGATTAAATTAACTACAGGCTGAAGCCTGTGTTACTTAAAGTTGCGGCGCTTTGGCCGCCTAATTCAACGTTAAGGAATTTCAAAGTTTATGAAAAAACAATGAAGAAAAATTCCAAGAACATGCCTTACGGCATTAACTACAAACGAATTAAGAAAGATTTAGCATTTGTTAGTAGTTAAGCCCGTAAGGGCTGTTCTTTTCTTTGTTTTATGTATTAAA
>CAMCYE010000003.1 GCA_945883805.1 Victivallis vadensis
TTTCTGGGTGATTTCGAGCGCGTAAGTTAAGCCATTGTCGCACTCATGGCAATTGGAATCGGTTTTTATTATTCTTTTTTAGGCGGTTCTATTCCGCGTTACTTGATTTATGCCTGTATATGGCTACCTTTCGCCAGTTGTGAAAATAAGGGAACCTCTAAAAATTGGCATATGGCGCGAGACAGGAGATTATGGAGAGCCGGCAAGGAGCAAACGCCAGGAGCAGCCCCGTTGTGGGCTGTGACTGGATTTGCTACGATGGCGGAATCCATAAGAATCTGTCTCCCTTCGGGTTGTGGATCTTTTTGGCTCAAGAAATAATGTTCTTCTCTCGGCGTATCGCTTGATACGCCTTCGTTCAGAAATTCTTTTTGAGCTTTCAAAAATCTTCCACAACGCGCCATATGCGAATTTTTAGAGGTTCCCTTAGGTTTTAAGTTAAATAATTTCCGCACTTCCGAACTCTTGAACTTCCCTTTGTGCCTTTGTAACTTTATGTCTCTGTGCCTATTCTAATTCAAAATCTGTCTTCTCAGCTGGTTCAGCGCCGAAGATACGGCCCTTCTCCTGACCATGTCCCTGGTGCCTGGGAATTTATACTGTTCGACAACTGTTTTTCCGACATATCTTGTCGCAATAAAGACAAGCCCCACCGGTTTCAATTCCGTTCCGCCCCCTGGCCCGGCGATTCCGGTAACTGCGATTCCAGCATCGGCACCGTATTCGACACACACATTGTCCGCCATTTCTACCGCACACCGAGAACTGACTGACCCGTACTTTTCCAAAGTTGTTTTCGCGACTCCCAGAACTTTCTCCTTCCAGTCATTACTGTATACGACCGCCGAACCGGAAAACACTTCCGATGAACCCGGAATTTCCGTAACCGCCGCCGCTATCATTCCGCCAGTGCATGATTCGGCAAGCGCCAGCTTATATTTCCTTTTTTTCAAAAGGAGATATATGTCTTCAGCGATGGACTTCGCCCCCGGCAGAAGGAGGTTCTCACCAAGGGTCTTTTTTATCTCCCTCATCTTTTCAGCTACAGCCCCGGCCTTCCTTCCGCTCAGGAAAACCTTTATGGATTCAGGTGAGGCGCAGTATGCAATTGAAAGCCCGGATCCGGATGAAACGAGGGGTGCGGCTTTTTCCTCGACACAGGATTCAGGTATGCCTGAAACATAAATCACCTCCGTATAGAGTCTGTCCCTTGAAACCAATTTCAAATACGGAACCACAAACTCCTCAAACATGGGTGTCATTTCATGCGGGGGACCGGGAAGCATAATGACGGTTTTGCCGGATTTTACGTTTTTCACGACCAGTCCAGGGGCCGTGCCGGTCCTGTTTTCCAATATTTGCGCACCCTGCGGAACCAGTGCCTGGTTTAGGACACTGGAAGGCATCTTCCCGAGCCTCCTCGCAGACCAGAAAGACTTGATCCTGTCTGCGACCTTCGCATTCTTTTCAAGTTTCAAACCGAAATACCCCGCAACCACCGTCTTCGTGACATCGTCAGATGTCGGACCAAGCCCTCCGGTGGAAATAACGACATCGGATCTGGGAAGAAGGACGCCGAGGCCGTCGATGATTGATTCTCCAGCATCTTTAACCGACATCTCCATGACGGGGAAAAGCGCGGCGGCCCCGAGCAACTGTCCTATTTTGGCAAGATTTGTATTGGTTGTCGAACCGCGGAGCAGTTCATCCCCGACGCAAAGTATGGATATTTTCATAATTGAAATTCCTTTTTCGAACTGAGGATTATTTTCTTTTTCCATTTTTTAGATTTTAAATATTTGGCGTATAGGCAGAGATTCCCATAACTGTCCATCATCGCATATTTATTCTGATGTTCAAGATAATCGGTGAAAAGGGCGTATCCCTTTGTCTTCGGATTGACATTTGCAGGGATGAAATCCGACACTTCAGACAGATCCGGCACTTCGAAAATAGAAATCTGATTGTTAAGGTATTTCTCTATGAAGAGGACTTTGTCCTGGCTGTTATAGTTCAGGGTATGGCCCGAGAGGTCGCAGAATTGTTTTCTGACGGCATCCTTAAAAAAGAATGCAGGTTTATTGTAGGCCGATATTGCAAACCAGTCATTCCGCCCGGCAAAAACTGCATTTTCCGGAGTGTAATTGACGTCAACCTCTATTTTTTTTATCAAAGAGAGACCGGTAGATTCAAATATTTCAATATTCTTATTTCCAGCAAGGGCAAAGCGCGTCTTGTCGGGTGATATGGCGAAAACGCCTCCGGAATTCGAGGAATCAAGCCTTCTTGCCGGCTTTGATATGTCATCGGAATCGAAACAGTAAATATTTTCCGGCGTGTCCGCCATACTTTTTACCAGGACATGATCCCCTACTGAGGCAATATCGGTTATTGCCGTCCTGATTTCATGCGACGAGGATTTAATTCCGCCCTTGTCAATTCCGGTGACAATAAGTTCATAGGGTTTCTTGGTGGAATTCTGTTTTTCAGACCACAACGCCATTCTGTTCCGTTCACTGATAAAACACAGTTTGGTTATTTTATTTTCCGGAAATTCGTGTATCCTCAGGATATGCCAATCATACGTGTTGAACAGGATTATCCTGCTGCCGTTTGGCCCCTCGCGAGTCCCCGTAATTTCGATCACTGCAAGAATGCTTTTGTCCTGGGAAAGACTGAAATCCGGAAGGCTGACTCCGCCGACGCCCTCGAAAGACCATTTCGGAATCCACAATATTTTTTCATTGTTCGAAGGAATTTTTCCAGCAAGGCATTCCGGCGGTGTCTTCAGCGCCATTTCCAAATCATCGAACGTATCTTTTTCGTCAGCGGCCCTCATCTCCCTCACTATATTTGAAGGTTCATCGGCAACTTCCGGCTTTTTTACGTCCTTGTCCCAGTTTTTAAGCTGAAACACCGGTTTCGCAAAATCTGAATCCCCTGCGCTTTGTTTCGTCTGCTTGGCAGGGGAGGACATGTCGGACTGTCCGACCGATTCCAGCACGTCGATCCTTTTTTCCGGATGTGGAACGGAATTGTCTTTTCCGGAAGGAGTGGCAACCGCATCTTTTTCACCGCAGCCGCACAGCAGCGACAGGCACACGGACACTGCAAAGAAATAAACAACCATAAAATTTTCCCTGTATGGATTTAATTATATTGGGAACTTATATTACCACGAAATGTAAAAATTATCAAAGAAGATAAATCATCAATGAAAAAAGAAAACTGCCAGAAAGAACTTGAAAACCTGCCGTTCGAAAAGGCTCTTGAACGATTGGAAACTGTTGTTTCAAAAATGGAAAGCGGAAAACTTCCCCTTGATGAAATGATGAAATATTTCGAGGAGGGCGCACGCTTGTCCGGAATCTGCGACAGGAAGCTCAAAGAGCTGGAGAAAAAAATAGAGATACTGGTCAAGGAAGACAATCAGGGGGGGAAGTGGAAGGACTTCAGCGCGGACGACAAGAAGGAAAACGGGGAAGAGAATGAATATGATGCGGACGACATCGAAGAAGTGAAAAATTCCCTTCTGTAAAAACATCTTCAATTGCAAATTCCGTTTATTATTACATATTATACCCGAATTTTTTATAAATGACCCGAAAGACTTATGAACAAGCATCCGAAATACGAATATCCGAAACCCGTTCCGGTGAAAAACAGGAAATGGCCGGACATCCGGCTAAAAAAGGCGCCAATCTGGTGTTCCGTAGACCTCCGTGACGGAAATCAGGCTCTCCCCATTCCAATGACGCCTGAAAAGAAATACAAATATTTCAAGATGCTTGCCAGCATAGGATTCAAGGAAATAGAAGTGGGATTCCCGTCCGCATCACAGGACGATTTTGATTTCACCAGAAAGCTCATCCAGGAAAATATAATTCCAAAGGGAGTGAGAATTTCCGTACTCACCCAGGCTAGGAAACATCTCATAGACAGAACCGTTGAATCCCTTGCCGGAGTGAAAGAGGGGATCATCCACTGCTATGTGGCGACTTCGGATCTCCACGGCAACATCGTTTTCGACAAGACCCGGGAAGATGTGAAGAAAATGTCTGTCGAAGGCACGAAAATGATTGTGAAGGCGATTGAAAAAGCCGGTCTCAAGAACATCGCATATGAGTTCTCCCCAGAGGAGTTCACCGACACCGACATTGATTTCGCGATAGAGATCTGCGAAGCGGTGAAGGAAGCCTGGGGCAAATGTGAAAAGCACAATTTCATCCTCAATCTTCCCGCAACCGTCGAGCGCAGGCCTCCATACCAGTACGCAGACATGATCGAGTATTTCATGAGCAGATATAAATATTTGGATGAGACAACCGTCAGCGTCCACGCCCACAACGATCAGGGCTGCGCCGTCGCCGCCACCGAAATGTCGCTTCTCGCCGGCGCCGACCGCGTCGAGGGAACACTCTTCGGGCATGGCGAACGCACAGGCAATGTCGATATCGTAACGCTCGCCCTCAACATCCATTCCAGAGGCATAAAAACCGGTCTCGATTTTTCAGACATGGGCATGATTGTGAAAACCGTTGAGGGCGCATCCGGAATGCCCGTACACCAGCGGCATCCATATGCAGGAGAACTCGTCTTCACCGCATTCTCAGGTTCACATCAGGACGCCATCAGAAAAGGCCTCAGTGCCGGTTCCAGGAAAAAAGCCGAAGAGATTTTCCATCTTGGCTGGAAAGTGCCGTATCTCCATATCGATCCGGCGGACATCGGCAGAAAATATGAACGGCTCATCAGGATCAACAGCCAATCCGGCAAAGGTGGCGTAGTTTTCATTCTCGAACAGGATTTCGGATATCGCCCCCCAAAAGAGATGCATCCGGAAATAGGCGACGCCGTACAATCCTATGCCGACAAGAAGAAAAAAGAAATCACCTCCGACGAACTCAACGAGATATTCAAGAAAAGTTTCATCGATATCAAGGGACCGTACAGCCTTGATGATTTCCATATCGTTTCCGAACTGAACAAGGGGGAGACGGTCCGCGCGAAGATTTCCGTGACCATCAACGGAGCCAAACGCGAACTCACAGGCGAGGGAAACGGTCCGGTTTCAGCCACAGTCAAAGCGCTTAAAACCCAGAAGGACATGATTGAGTTCATAATAAATGATTTCTCCGAACAGTCAATGGGACAGACCGCCGATGCCACAGCAGTGGCCTATGTCTCCGTGAAACGCGGTTCTGACGGGAAAATTTTCTACGGGGTGGGAATTCATTCAAACATCGAACAGGCGGCACTCCGCGCCGTTTTCGCCGCCCTTAACAGGGCCGCTTTGAATTAGGCGGCTAAGGGCCAAAACGTCAGTCGTCGGTCGTCGGTCGGAATTAAGTTTTAAGTGTTAAGTTTTAAGCCAAACTTTAGAACTCTAGAACTTTCGAACTTCGACAGTCACTCGGCTACTTGGGCACGCGGCCACTTGGAATCTTTTGATAACTTTGAAATTCCTTAATATTTAAAATAGAAAAAACCAAATAAATGAAGAAATTTTTAATTACGTTCACCATCGTGGCAATTGTAATTGGCGCCCATGTAATCCTTCTGAGACATTTCATCTTCCCCCAGAAAAAGAAAACCTCCACAGAGGAGGTAAAACCGGCAAACACTGTTACGCCTCCGCTTTCCAATCCCTCTCCTGCGGCAAAAACACCGGGGATCAAGCCATACATATATAAGAACGCAACATACGGCGACCTTGCCGCCGTGCCTGCTTCCAAAACAGCAACCTCAGGCATACTTGTGGACCTTAACACAAGACAGGTTCTATGGGCAAAAAACCCCAAGAAAGCGGTCGCCATCGCCTCAATGACAAAAATGATGACCGAGTTCATGGTTTTCGAGGAACTCGCAATTCGCAAGGATATAACCCTGGAAACACAAATACAGGTCACACCTACGGCCGCAAAAATAGGAGGAAGCCAAATTTACTTGGATCCGAAAGAGAGTTTCACCTTGGAGGATCTCCTTAAAGCGGTAATGATTTCAAGTGCAAATGACGCGGCGTATCTTGTCGCCGAATATTTCGGAAACGGCGATGTGAACGCATTTGTAGATAAAATGAATGTGCGGGCAAAACAATTGAAGCTTGTAGGCGCGAAATTTTACAATCCACACGGTCTTCCAGGCGACACCGCCAGAGAAGACAACATCTGCAGTCCCGAAGGGCTCGTCATGCTCGCCGAAAGACTTCTCGATAATCCAAAAGCTGCGGAATTCGCAAGAACAAAGGTCGCCACCATCCGCGAAAACACAAGCAAGCCTTTCACACTGTATACTCACAACCACCTTCTTGGCGCATGCCCCGGCGTAAACGGAATGAAGACCGGATTCATTCAGAGATCCGGATTCTGCATAACCGTCACATGCCAGCGCGGCGACAGGAAAATGGCCGCAGCCGTAACCGGCTTCCCGACGCGCAAAGAACGCGACATATTCATGGCTAAACTGATCGACTGGGGTTACAAACAGCAGCCAAAGACTTCCGCCGAAACCGACAAGCCCGAGGTCGGATCCGAAGATAAAAACCTCGAGGAACTCCTCGGCAAGATTGTGCCGAAATGACACAGCCGTATCTAGTTCATAGCTGTTAGCTATGAGCTGTAAGCTATGACCTCTGAGCTATGAGTTCCGACCTCTGATTTCTGTCTCCTGGTTCCTTCTGAAATAGACTCCCTTGATTTATCCTCAACCTCCAGCTATCTTTCCACCAACATGAAAATCAAAACGCCTTTCGACAATGGATTCACGCTTGTGGAGCTATTGGTAGTAATTGCGATCATCGCAATTCTGGCCGGGATGCTGCTGCCAGCGCTCAAGGGAGCCAAAAATAAGGCGCATGAATCAGCATGCCTGAGTAGTCTCCGGCAGATAAACCTCCAGATCACATCATATGAGATGGACAATGCCGGAACGTATCCTGTAGCCGGAATGGTAAGTAGCTGGGGCGACGGCACCGGCTGGATGAACCTGATTTCCACCAATGCGAGTGACTATAAAATCTATCGGTGCCCCGTGGAAAAAAAACGCGATTTCTCCTACTCTCTGAACTGCCGCGAACCCTTCGCCAGAACCGATCCCCCAGCCCATTCTTCATGGAGGAGAGTCGAACTCGACAGGGCAAAGAACCCGTCTGCGCTCATATTGGTGGAGGAATCCTCGAACACCTGGTTCGCAACTAACGACTGCGACCAAGATAATTATACCCAGAATGTCAATTCCTTCATGACTCCGGAACCCAACCACGAAGGCGAACGGGTGCCGATGCTCTACCTAGACGGTCACTGCGAAGCAGAGCGCTCTTTTGATGTGAACCGTATGACATATTTCACAGATGTGATGAAGCCGTGGGAATGACACTCTTGCCGAGTCTGGCTTTCAATTTGATCGTATACGAAATTGTATTTTAGACAGGACAACATGATAAACTGGATTTTAGTCCTAAGTTTTAATCAAAGAGCACGTCAGCAGAGTGACGTGGCTACAATCCGCCTGGGCGGATAGCCGCGTCACTCTGCTGACGCGTTCTCTTCTCGATGAATACAGACAGGCATAAATGTCCTTGGAATCCTGTCAATCCTGTCAAAATATCTTAAACCCCGGCGAAGCCGGCTAAGTCCACGTTAAGGAGTTTCAAAGTTTTCAAAAGATTCCAAGTGGCCGAGCGACTGTCGAAGTTCGAAAGTTCTAGAGTTCTAAAGTTTGGCTTAAAACTTAATTCCGACCGACGACTAACGACCAGAGACTGACGAATGAAGTTGCGGCTTTCAGCCGCCTAATTTCAATTCGGGAGATTTCATAAAACCATGTCTGCAGGATTTATAACAGCCTTATGCGTGATGGCGGTTTCATTTACCACCCTGATACTGATTTGCAGGCTCGGTGAACAGTCATGGAAATCTCGACTGTCGTTGTTCTTGCTCCTGTTACTGATAATCGGTTCAGCCGCATTCATGCTTTATGATGCGGGGATATTCGGCAGGAAAAAGATAAGCAGGAATTTCCACGTGCCCGAATTTGAAGCCGCTAGGGCTTTTGTGTTCGGGAAGTTCATATCCGAAAAATATCCGGGTTTCGGCATAGTAATAGTCACCGGGACAGATGACAGCGACAGGAGGCTTAACGATGTCAGGATTGCATCTTTGAAAAGGGGTTTTGGGTCAGGTGTAAAGATCCTGGCACTTGTGAACTTCGAAGTGGAACGCGACAAAAAGAAGGGATATCTCCAATACTCCGAAAAAATCGCAAGCATAGACTTTGATTTGTTGCTGAGAAAATATGAAGACTGCGGAATCCTGGTTTCCACACTGCCACTCCCGAAGGATTTCAAGAAAATGAAAATGTTCTCATACAGCGACAACGAAAAGGTCGGACTTGCCGTTCTGAACGGGCCGTTGCGCATCTACACTGCCGAAGTGAAGAAAGGCAACATCTTGGCGTTCTCCTGTGAACGTCCCATGTGGACATACATGCCGGACATGCCTGCCGATCCAATGAAGGCCTTTGAGATGCGCTATCTGCTTATAACCCCTGAAAATGCAGACGAAATGAAAAGAAAATACCCATGAAGCTCAAACAATGAACTTTTCCGTAGTCTGGTCGTGCGTGACATAAATCATCGTTGTTTCAAGTCTTGTGTGGAGCTTACTGATTTCCGTGCGCATCTGGCATCAAGATTGTGCCGAAATGAAAAAAAAGCGACACTCGTTGCCAATTTCCTGAAAATCATGCAATATTATCTTGGAAATAACAAGATTTTACAGTAAATGTAAGTGAAGAGCTGATAGCTGGTAGCTGATAGCTGGTAGCTGTGAGCTACGAGCTGTGAGCTACGAGCTACGAGCTGTGAACTATAGAGCTATCATCCTGACTACTTTTGAAGTTAGCACTGGATATTAAAATTAACAAAGCATAGGAGGATTTCACATGGGGAAAAATGTATTGGTGGCACAGTCCGGAGGCCCATCGCCGGTAATAAACAATTCGCTGCGAGGGGTCATCGACGCCTGTCGCGCGTATCCGTCAAAATTCGGGAAGATCTATGGCGGATGGCATGGCATAGAAGGGGTTCTTCAGGAGGAATTGATTGATATTTCAGCCCAGGACGAATATGAGATATCCCTTCTGGCCACCACTCCTGCCGCAGGGGCGATTGGCACATGCAGATATAAGCTCAAGGAAACCCAGCATGAGGATTTCGCCCGGATCATCGAAGTGCTCAAGGCCCACGACATAGGCTATTTCTTCTACATCGGCGGCAATGATTCCATGGACACCGCCAACAAAGTCTCAATGCTGGCCGCAAAAAACAATTTGGATTTAACTGTCGTCGGGATACCTAAGACGGTCGACAATGATGTCGGCGACCAGGACTTCAAACTGCTTGACCACACGCCCGGCTACGGATCGATTGCGCGGTACTGGGCCAATTATATCCAGAACACCAATCAGGAAAGCATCGGATGCTGTACGCATAATCCCGTCCTCGTATTGCAGGCAATGGGCCGGAAGACCGGTTTTATTCCGGCTGCGGCAAGACTGGGCGACCCGAAACGCGAGATGCCACTGCAGATATACATGCCGGAATCCAAGTTGTCCCTGGACAACCTGACAGACAATGTCAGCGATGAATTGAAACGCAGCGGACGCTGTATCGTAGTTGTAAGCGAAGGATTTGATGTCGGCAATCTGGGCTGGCAGTACGACCGTTTCGGGCATATAGATTATACCGCCTCGGAGAGTACCGTATGCCAGGCGCTTGTAAATCATCTGAACAAAAAGAAACTGTCAAAATACGGACCGGCGTTTGGCAATGTTTCAGGACTTGAGCAGAGAATGGTGTCTGTCTACGCCTCCAATGTCGATCTTGATGAAGCGCACAAAGTCGCAGTACACGCCGTTGAAATAGCCCTGAAAGAAGGCACCGGCTACATGTCAAACATCCTGCGTAAGCCAGGCAATGCCTACGAGGTTTATTTCGACAAGGTACCATTGGCGCTGGTTGCGAATGCCGACAGGCATATCCCCGAGAAATGGCTGGCGAAAAACAGGTACGACGTGACCGATGACTATGTAAAATACGCCATGCCCCTGATCGGCGACGGCTGGGTTAAGACACCGATTGAAAACGGCCTCCAGCGTTTTGCGAGATTCAAGAAGATATATGCCGATAAAAAATGCGGCAACTATGTGCCGGAATCATATCGGTGAACCGATTAGGAGCCGTACAGAACTAAAGGTTTTCAAGAAACGCCGGCAACCGCCGGCGTTTCTTTTATTTCACCACAAAAAACATGCACGGATTTTCCATATGGGTAAATTGCTAAAAAAAGCTCCGGCAGCCATAATACTGCTCCATGTCTCTTTCTATATTTTCTTTTCCATGAACGGGAAGATCCCCGCCTTCGAACTTTTCAACATCATGCTCGTCGCGGCAAACTCCATGGTCTTCCTGCTCTTCCTCTTCAGGAAATTTTCCGATTATGCGCTCGGATCAGCATGCATGTTCATCATCGCATCACATGCATTCATAGGGCAGTTTCTCGCACCGGACACACTGACAAGCGGCGCAATCCTGCTCATAAACATCCTGACAGTCTACACCGGCATCCAGATAATCCGCCATCTCTCCTCCGGATACTGGTATGCATTTGCAGGAAGCTATCTCATGCTTTTCTGGCTTTTCATAATAAAACAGAACAACGCGGAAGCGCTTTTCCTCTCATCGCTTCTTGGACTTGCGGCAGTCGCAAGAAGTTACAGGCTCATGACATATTTCTGGGGAATTGTGATCTCCTTCACCTTCTGTCAGCCCTTCGCCTGGGAAGCCGCCATTTCAATCATAATAATACTGAACATAATGTTCAATGTCAGAAGTGCTTTTAATTCCCTGTCCTCGAAAACCGCACTTCTGATCGGACTCATATTTGTTTTCCTTGTCATGCTTCCGGTTGTCGCCGTCCTCATCGGCGAGGATCCGAGAAGCATCATAAACACACTAAGAGATCCGCGTGTTGTTTCCGCGCTCAAAATCACTCTCATGACGGCAACCGCAAGCTCTTTGATCCTAGTCGTAATCCTCACCCCGTTCGCGTATGCTGTCGCAAGACTCAGTTTTCCCGGAAAGAACCTGGTGCTGGCACTCATCGACGTCCCGATAATAATTCCGCAGTCGGTAGCAGGGATAGCCCTGCTGAAGATATTCGGAAAACAGCAGATTGTCGGACAGTTCGTCTACGACAGCTTCGGCATACAGTTCGACGGAACCATTCTCGGAATATGCCTCGCCCAGATATTCGTCTCGCTTCCGTTCTTCCTCAAGCCCGCCATACAGGCTTTTGAAAATGTCCCTTCAAACCTCGAGTTTGCGGCTCGGAGCCTCGGCTCAGCTCCTGTCGGCGCATTCTTCAGGATAGCCCTTCCGCTCGCATTAAAAGGAGTTCTTGTGGGAGCAGTCATCGCCTGGGGACGCGCCGCCGGAGAATTCGGAGCTGTGCTTCTCATTGCACCTTCGCCTGAAAGCGTTCCGGTTCTGGCGTTCAACCGCTTCCAGAGCGCAGGCATGATTGAGACAGGACCTCTTGTTGCGGCTTTTCTGCTTTTCTCACTGGTGATGTTTTTCATTCTCCAGTTTGTGACCAATACGATAAAAACACATAACTCGAACACACAATGAAAACTTTGCTTGAAATAAAAAACCTTTCCGTCAATGCCGGGAACTTCTCGGTCTCCGATGTTTCATTTTCAATTCAGGACAATGATTATCTTGTCCTGCTCGGGCCGACAGGAAGCGGAAAGACAATCCTCCTGAAAACCCTGGCGGGTTTTTACCCGCCTGCGAAAGGCGAAATAATCCTTGACGGCAGAAATATCAGCTTCATGCCAGCGCATAAACGGAACATCGTATATCTTTCACAGCACAATGATCTCTTCCCGCACCTCAACGTGTATGACAACATAGCATTCGGCCTCCGTTATGCAGGAATACCCAAGAATGAGATTGCAGACAGGGTCAACACCTATCTTGATATTTTCGGACTTGCGAAATTCGCAGACAGGGACGTCGGAACACTTTCGGGCGGTGAAGGCAAAAAGGTGATGATGGCGCGCAGTCTCGCCATACATCCCAGAATCCTGCTTCTCGACGAACCCCTCGGAATGCTCGACCACAATGCCCGAATTTCACTCCTCGGAAACTTAAAGGAAGTACATCACAAACTCAAACTCACGATAATCCATGTCTCTCATGACCGCGCCGAAGCCCTGGGAATCAACGGAAAATCCGCAGTGATGAACCATGGACGCCTTGAACAGATGGGAGAGACAGACGAACTTTTCAGCAGTCCGACAAACAGATTCGTCGCGGAATTCCTGGGAAGTAACTCGGGCATTCCTGCCCGAGATTGCAGAATCGGCGAATCGGAAAGCCGGTGAAACGGAGATGGAAAAGAACGGGGTGAAATCTAAGAGCACGCTAAAGACCGTGAACTCCAACTAATTCAACTCCCGAACTTTCAGCACTCGTAACGAGTGCTTATTTCTCAAACATTTTTTTGTTTAAAACAGAAAAGAGAATAGATTATCCCATCATGAAAATACTCATCATAGGAAATGGGCCTGCGGGATTTTACGCGGCAAGGAAAATCAGGACACTGCTCCCGGAAAGCTCCGTCATCATCATTGACAGGGACGACCTTCCCCTATACACGAAACTCCGGCTTCCCGATTTCATCGCCGGCAAAGTCGAAGAAAAGAAATTGTTACTCGCAAAACCGGAAGACTATGAAAAATCGGGAATCGCAACACATTTTGGAAACACCATCACCAGCATAAACATAAAGGAAAAGAAGGCCGTATCTTCCTCCTGTGAGATTTTCAACTACGACAAACTCATAATTGCAACGGGTGCAAAAGCGTTCAGGCCAATGATAAAAGGCGTGAGCGAAGACGGTGTGTACACTCTCCGAACGCTGTCCGACGCAAAGGCGATTATCGTAAAAACCGGAACTTCGCAAAAAGCGACAGTCATCGGAGGCGGACTACTCGGAATTGAACTTGCCAGCGCCCTGAACGGCAAAGGCCTGAACGTGGACATAATAGAATTCTTCCCGCGCCTTCTTCCAAAACAGCTTAATGCCATTGAAGCCTCCGTTCTGCTTAAAAAACTCGAGACCCCCACCTTTTCGTTCTATCTGGATAGGATTACAACAGAAATCATGCGCTGCGGGAACCACCTTGTTCTGAAAACAAACAGGCAGGACGAAATACAGGCAGACTTTGTCGTTGTCTCCGCAGGAATAAAAACCGAGATAGGTCTGGCCGAAAACTGCGGGTTGAAAATAGAGAATGGAATTGTAATAAACAACAAATTTGAAACTTCCGCGCCCGACGTCTTCGCGATTGGCGATTGCGCCCAGCTCGACGGCAAAATCTCCGGATTGTGGATGGCGGCGAAGGAACAGGGCGAAGCACTTGCCGACATTCTCGCCGGTAAACGCGAATCATACACGCCGTCCCAGTTCAACCCAATGCTCAAAGTAAACGGTATCAGCCTGGATGAAATAAGAAAAGAAGTTTTAAGTCGCAAGTGTTAAGTTTTAAGTAGATAAAATTATGAAATAGCAAATGTTTTCCTTAACACTTAAAACCTAAAACTTAAAACTAAATAGGTTTTTCAAACCTCTTAAAAAAATGGAGGATGGCAAATGGACAAAATAATCATCCGCGACTTGAAGATTGAGACGATCATCGGAACCCTTGAATGGGAACGGAAGGATAAACAGGATCTCGTACTCAATATCGAGATTTCCTGCGAACTTCGCAAGGCCGGAAAAAGCGACGATCTCGGGGACACCGTCGACTACAAGACCCTGAAAAAACGGATCATCCGGCTTGTTGAAAAGTCAAAATTCTTCCTGATTGAGAAAACAGCGGCGGCGGTTGCGGAATTATGTCTCTCAACCACCGGCGTAAAATCCGTCAAGGTGACAGTCGACAAACCGGGCGCACTCCGCTACTCCAGAAGCGTCGCCGTAGAAATCGAAAGACCCTGAAAAACTTGATCTCTTTAAACATGAAATTGACTTGAAGGAAAGGCTTATGCAAATGACAATGAAACTGGCGGCGATATTTTCGGATAACATGGTTCTTCAACATGACATTGAAATCCCTGTCTGGGGATGGTCGGCTCCCGGAGACAAAATCACAGTTGAATTCTCCGGACAAAAGAAAAATACGGTCGCAAAAAAAGACGGAACATGGTCTGTAAAATTGGGTAAATCGCCCGTATCATGCGAACCTCGCGAAATCCGTGTTTCCTCAAAAATCGAAAATCACCAACTGGCAATCGCCAATGTTTTAGTCGGTGAAGTCTGGGTCTGCTCGGGGCAGTCAAACATGGAATGGCAACTGATGAATTCGCGAAACGCCGCACAGGAAACAGCGAATGCGAACTACCCGAACATGCGGCTGTTCACGGTTCCAAAAATCGCAGACATCAATCCGAAACAGGATATTTGCAGCTCATGGAACTGCTGCTCCCCAGACACCGTAGCGGGATTTTCAGCGGTAGCCTATTTCTTCGGCCTGGAGATACACCGAAAGACAGGGATTCCAGTAGGACTGATCAATACGTCATGGGGAGGCACTGTAGCCGAAGCATGGACCAGCCGTGAAGCGATGGCATCTGATCCTTTCTTCAAAAAAGCCATAAGGGAATATGAGGATGAACTGAGTAATCCTGGGAATACGGTAAATAAAGCCCTTGCGAAACAAAAGGAATGGGCGGACAAATACGACAATAAAGACACGAAGAACATGGGTGAGGAAAAGGGTTGGCACAAACCGGTTGCGGATATCGCAGACTGGAAGGAAATGAATCTTCCGGCAACCTGGCAAAGCACAGGGCACAACCACAGTGGAATTTTCTGGTTCCGCCGTGAAGTCGATGTTCCTGCAACCTGGTCCGGAAAAGACCTTACTCTCAGCATTGGCCCCACCGACAAATCCGATGTCACTTATTTCAACGGAGTCAGGGTGGGAGGCATAAGCATGGAACAGCGTCCCGACGCATGGTGCACTCCGCGGATATACACCATACCGGGCAGGATCGTAAAGACAGGACGCAACATCATCTCCGTCCGTGTTTTCAGCAATATGCACGCAGGCGGATTCATCGGCACTCCAAACCAGATGCGCCTGATTCCGGTTGCCGGAAATAACGAAACTCCAATCCAGCTCTCAGGAATATGGAAGTATAAAATCGAAGCAAATTTCGGACTTATTCCAGCCCCTCCCCCGCCTCTGCGCGGACAGGGAAACCCCAACTCGCCATACATTCTTTTCAACAACATGATCAAGCCAATTCTGCCTTACGGCATACGCGGCGCAATCTGGTATCAGGGAGAATCAAACGCCGACAAGGCGAAACAATACCGCAGACTTTTCCCTCTTATGATTAAGAGCTGGCGAAATGCATGGAAACAGCAAGAGCTCCCGTTCTATTTCGTCCAGCTGGCAAACTTTAATCCTATCAAGAAGCAACCGTATGAAAACGCATGGGCCGAACTCCGTGAAGCCCAGGCAATGACGCTCTCCCTTCCGGACACGGGAATGGCGGTTACAATTGACATCGGAGAGGCAAATGACATTCATCCCCGCAATAAACAGGATGTCGGACTGCGTCTGGCACTGCCAGCACTTGCAAAACTGCACGGCTTTAAAAATCTTGTCTATTCCGGTCCAACCTATAAGTCAATGAAGATTGAAAAGAACAAAATTAGAATTTCCTTTGACCATCTCGGAGGAGGGCTTGTCGTACACGGCAGGGAACTTGAAGGATTTTCCATTGCCGGCAAGGACCCGTCTTCGCCTAAGGGCTCCTCAGTTGCAAGTAAGAAATTTGTATGGGCGGATGCAATAATTGAAGGAAGCACGGTAGTCGTATCCAGTCCGCTTGTTCCAAAACCTGTGGCAGTACGTTATGCCTGGAGCGAGAATCCGGCATGTAACCTTTTCAATTCGTCCGACCTGCCGGCATCACCGTTCCGCACCGACAACTGGCCCGGAATAACGAAGTGAGGCGGCGGGAAGCATATCATTTCGGTTCAAAGGAAATATTCGGATAAGCTGAATAGTCAATCACATATTTTCCGTTTGTGGTCGGATATGCGAATTCTGCTTTCGCGGAAAAATCTGTTGGGCCGGACACAGACTTGGCGAATTTACCGTCCTCTTTCATATACACGTCGGCAAATTTTATCACCACCCGCTCGCGATTGCCGACAGGATGTCCGGTTGTGGTGATGACAGTGCCGTCCACATCGAATTCCGTCAGGAAATGGGCGTCAACACTGAGTCCGGCAGTCAGCATGTTCTTATATTGAGCTATCTTCGGGAGTACCGGACAACTGCTGTCATCCACTCCATGCACAATAATTATTTTAAGATTCGGATTGGCAGCTTTAAGAAGTCTGCAATGTTCAATGTTTCCGAAGTCCCTTATTTCCTGCATGTCTTTGCTCAGGTAGGACTGACTTTCGGAATCGCGTGAATATCCTGCATTGATCGTTGTGCTCTCACCAGTTCCGAAAGCTATCGGGTCAATAAGTCCCGGCATCCCGCAGATGTCGACACCACAGGCAAAAGTATGCGGAGCCAGTTTCATCGCCATTTGTGTGACATTTCCGCCGCCGCTACCACCCATGGAATATGTGCGGCGCTCATTGAATTCAACGCCTTTTGCCAGTATCTGGTTCCTGACAGTATAAAGTGCTCCTATGGCATCCATTGCCTGCAGATATCCGTGATCGTAGGGAATATCTGATTTAACATAGGCGCCGCTCTGAAGATAGTTAACTGAAACTGCGACAACATTGAATCTGGCGGCGAAGGTTTTGCACCATTGGACATATTCAGGTGAAGTATAGAATCCGCCCCAGTTGTGAAGCACAAGCATTAGTCCGGTATTTGTGTTGATGCCGGACGGCGGCTCTTCAACCCACATTTTCACCATGCGCCGACCCGGGTTAAACGGCCATTCCTGCGCCTCAAATTCCTGATCCTGTATCAAAATATGACTCATGGTTAACGTCTTTATTGTCTTATACTTCTATGTTTTAAACTTATGTAAATGTAAAATCCGAAACTCGAAACAAATCCGAATTTCAAAGTTTTAAAATTTCAAACATTCAAATTTTATACTTTATTTCGGATCTCGAATTTGAGTTGCGGGCAAAGCCCGCTTCAGGATATCCGCCGCAATGTCCTCGGCGGTGAATCCGGCTTTTTTACGGATACCTGAAATTGTGCCGTGGGGAATGATATCGGTTCCCCATCCGTAGTGATAAACTCCCCTGTGGTTCGTCTTTACCAGAATTTCATCGACAATACTCCCGAGGCCTCCCTGTATCTGGCAGTCTTCAATTGTGGCAACCGGCATCTTTTCGGCGTGGAGGAGCAGCAATCCAGTATCAAAAGGTTTCATGAATCTGGCATTTACCACCATTACGGAAATTCCTGAATTTGAAAGGATGTCCGACACCTCCAGAGCCGTATACGCTTCCCTGCCGGAAGCCCATATCGCAATATCCCCTCCCTCACTCATTACAAGCGCCCTGCCCCACGGAGTTCCTTCAATCGGATCGGATACAGATGACTTTTTAACCGAGGAACCCCTTGGGTACCTTATTATGACAGGTTCACGCCTTTCGTAGGAGGTGAAAAGCATATTGCGAAGTTCGCATCCGTCCGCCGGGCAGAGAATCGAAAGATTCGGCATATTCCTCAGGAAGGAAAGATCATGGATTCCGTGATGGGTTGCTCCGTCTTCAACAATTCCGCTGCGATCTTCGCAGATTATCACGGGAAGTTTCTGGAGGCAGACATCATGAAACACGTAGTCTAACGCCCTCTGCAGAAATGTCGAATAAATTGCGATTACCGGCCTAAATCCCTGAGTCGCCATGCCCGCGGCGAAAACAATGGCATGCTCCTCGGCTATTCCCACATCGAAAAACCTGTCGGGATATTTTTTTGAAAACTCGGAAAGCCCGGTGCCCGCCCGCATCCCGGCGGTGATGGCCGTAACGTCACTCCTGACATCAGCCAGCTCACAGATGGAATCTCCGAAAACAGCTGAGAAAGAAGCCGTGGACGGACCGTTGATATCTTCTCCAGTCTCAGGGTCAAAACATGAAAGTCCGTGGAATTTCTCAGGCGCCTCCTCGGCAGGCTTGTAACCCCTGCCCTTTTCTGTAATCACGTGGACAATGACCGGTTTTTCAAACTCCCTGATCCCGTCAAAAGTCCTCATCATCTCATCTATGTTGTGCCCGTCGATCGGGCCGACGTAACGGAATCCCAGCTCTTCAAAAAGCACTCCCCGTACGAGAATACTTTTGGTGGCCTCCTCCAGCCTGCCTATCTGGCGGGTGATGACCTTGCCGACGCGCGGGATTTTCTCCACAAGCGTCCTGGAAAAATGCTTGAACCTATTGTAACTGCGGTGGGTGATTATCCTGTTAAGGTAAAGCGACAAGCCGCCGACATTCTTTGATATGGACATTTTATTGTCGTTGAGGATAATGATGAAATCTTTTGTGTTTTCTGCGACATGGTTCAGCGCCTCGAAGGAAATGCCGCAGTTGAGAGAGCCGTCACCGACAATCGCAACAACTTTCCCTTTCCCTTTTTTCCTGTCCCTGGCTACCGCCATCCCCAGACCCGCTGAAATCGCAGTGCCGGCATGTCCCGCCCCGAAGGAATCGTATTCCGACTCGTCTCGCGAGAGGAAACCAAGACATCCGCCGTCTTTCCGGAGGGTCCTGAAAAACTCCCTTCTTCCAGTGAGAATCTTGTGGACATACGCCTGGTGTCCGATATCCCAGACAAGTTTATCCACCGGCGCATTAAAAACGCTGTGAAGTGCGATCGTGAGCTCAACAACCCCCATGTTCGGCGCGAGATGTCCGCCATTTTTCGATATGACGTCTATCAGCTCACTGCGGATTTCGCATGCAAGCAGTTCCTTTTCCTCCGCGGAAAGAAGTTTGAGATCTTCGGGCTTGTTTATCTTATCTAAAATCTTATTTGCCATAACACCTTCAAGGAATAGTTTAAAATTGAATTTACATTGAATTAAAAAACAATTCAAATTGGATTGAGCCGCAAGTGGATTATGAACGCACATCCTTGCCTACTATTAATTTGCCTGGAACGGCGCCAATGCCTTTTCCGCACTTATCTTCCGCACCATATTCGTGTGCAAGATGTGTGACAAGATGTGCGGGAGCAAGTTCGCAAATCTGTTCTAAGATGGTAAATTCACTGCGGGCTATTTTCATAGGCTTTCTTTTTAAAGATAGCTCATATTCAACCCTTTTACGCTAAAAGGCTTTCACGCCATGGGATGGCTGTGAAAATCACATGAAGATCTGAAAGAATTCCGTGCTATTTTAATTTTGCGTATAAAAGATAGAAAACACAAAGGGATGGGAATATGACTCATCGCGAAAGAATTATCGCCGCGCTGGTCAGTCCCGACTGTTATCGCCAGATGATTAAGCCTTATTGGAAGGAACTGATCGACTTGATTGAAATGGGTGTTGACGCGATAAATCCAGTGCAGATAACCGCCACTGGCATGGCCCCTGCCAGATTGAAGAAGGAGTTTGGCAAAGACATAACTTTCTGGGGTGGTGGCGTAAGCACTCAGGGCGTTCTCGACAAAGGATCTGTCCGGGAAATAAAGGACGAAGTAAGGAGAAACGTGGACATTTTCGCTCCAGGCGGAGGTTTTGTATTTACCCAAGTGCATAATATCCAATGCGATGTGCCGCCGGAAAATATAGTGGCCGCCTATAAAACCGCGCTTGAGGTATGAATGAAATGAATAAAGCTGTTAAAATTCTTTTTGATAAATCCGGAATGGTACTAAATGTGCCGGTCAATACGACTGTGCTGGAAGGGCAGATTGTCAAACCATGCGCCGATGTTGAAACAAGCGTTTTGGCCGCGCTGGACAATCCGATCGGAACAGCGCCGCTGGCTCAGTTAATTATGGATAAAAAGCCGCAAACTGTGGCAATTACCATATCGGATATAACGCGTCCGGTTCCCAACCGGCAATTTCTGCCCGCAATAATGCAAGTTCTCAATCAAAACGGCATTGCGGACTCTCAAATCGTCATTATTGTGGGAACTGGCATGCATCGCGCAAGCACACGGCAGGAGCATGAAATACTTGTCGGCACGGATATTGTCAATCGGATAGAAGTGATTGATCATCAAGCTGATAACGCGAAAACCATGTTAAAAATCAGTAAAACTCCGCCTGTAAGTGTCTGCAAAAGATTTGCGGAGGCGGATTTCCGGATTGTAACCGGATTTATAGAAGCCCATTTCATGGCGGGCTTTTCAGGCGGACGCAAGGGGGTATGCCCCGCATTGGTCGATCTGGAAACAATTCAAGATTTCCACGGATACCACACTTTGGCCAATCCTTATGCTTCCACCGGCAATTTAACCAATAATCCATGCCATAAGATTTCCCTTAAAGTGGCAAAAAAAGTGGGAGTGGATTTTCTTTTTAATGTGATCATCTCCCGTGATAAACAAATTGCCTCAATCTATTGCGGAAATTTAGAATTGGCCCACAGGAAAGGATGTCGTCAGGTTAAAGAATGGATGACAGCATCATTCGACCATCAGTTTGATCTGGTGATAACCAATGGCGGCGGATATCCGTTGGACTATACGTTCTATCAAACCGTAAAAGGAATGTGTACTGCATTGCCTGCATTATCAGAACATACCACTCTGCTGGTAGTCAGCAGTTGCCACGACCAGATCGGTTCTGAAGCTTATACTGAACTAATGCTCCGATATGATAACGACTGGGAAAAATTCCTATTGGATATTGGCAGAGGCGACGCTGAAACTAAGCTTGACCAGTGGCAATATCAAATGCAGGCAAAGGTTCTTGACTTGATTGGAAAAGATAAATTGTGCCTGGTAACTGACGGAATCCCGCAGGATATTCAAAAACATCTTTCAGTGACCCCGGTATTGGGAACAGGGGACGCTCAAGTCAGAACCCAACGATTCATAGATGAATATCTGAGTGTTCATCCATGCGCAAGGGTTGCCATTATTCCCGATGGACCATATACCATGCTGAAAGCGGCAAGATGATAAATAGAAGATATTATAAAACAACTATCATCCCGTAGATTCTAAATTTTGACGAATTTCAAGTTGTTTTGAGTTCAGCATTTCAATTTTCCATTATACCCCATTTCGGACTTTTCCAGATCTATTCTCAGGTGTAGCAAGGTATCTAGTGGAACTCATGCCGTTTTTTATTTTAACAAGCTGAAGTTGAATAACGGGGTGCAATGGATTAATTTTCAGGCGTAAGCACGGAAATTCCTACTGGAAAAAATTAAGAACGAGCAGTTGATGCCAAATTTAGGAAGCTTGGATGAATATAGATGAGCATAATATATTGGAACTGATCCGGCAGGGTGAAAGTATCACGCTGGAATTCAAGGAATGCCACCACGCTCTAAGCAAGGATGTCTATGAGACTGTCTGCGCTTTCCTGAACCGTCATGGCGGTGTCTTGCTTCTTGGCATCGATAATTCCGGTAAAGTCACAGGTGTTGAACCGGATGCGTCCGCACAGATAAAAAAGGATTTCGTCACAGCCATCAACAATCCGCAGAAAATCAGCCCGTCCTGTTACTTGTCGGTTGATGAAGTCCAGGTCAAAGGGAAACCGGTGTTATATGTCTATGTCCCGGAAAGTTCGCAAGTGCATCGCTGCAATTACCGCATCTTCGACCGGAATGAAGATGGAGACCTAGACATTACCGACCACACCGTGCAGGCAGCCCAACTTTATCAACGAAAGCAGACGACCTTTACCGAAAACAAGGTATATCCGCTGATTGGACTTGATGATTTGCGGACGGATCTGATCGAAAAATGCCGTAAAATTGCCCGTGTCAACACGCAGAAACACCCGTGGGCGGACATGGATGACATGCAACTTCTCCAGAGTGCCCAACTCTATCAGACCGACCCGCAAACAAAAAAAAGCGGCATCACCTTGGCAGGCATCCTTCTGCTTGGTACTGACCAACTGATACTGTCCGTAGTCCCCGCACATCGTACGGACCTGATTTTGCGCAAAGTCAATGTGGATAGGTACGATGACCGTGATCTGGTGCGAACCAACTTAATCGACAGTTATGACCGCATTTTGGCTTTTGTGCAGAAACACCTGCCAGATCCCTTTTATCTTGACGGCATTGAGCGCATCAGCCTCCGAGATGTCATATTCCGCGAAGTCGCATCCAATATGCTGATTCATCGGGAATACACCAATGCAACACCGGCCAGGCTGATCATAGAATACGGGCAGGTGCGTACAGAGAATGCAAACAGGCCGCACGGTTTTGGCATGTTGAATCTCACCACATCTGCGCCATATCCCAAAAACCCAGTCATCGGTGCTTTCTTCCGAGAGATTCACCGGGCGGACGAACTGGGCTCTGGAATGCGCAAACTGAAACGCTATGGCATGGCATTCGGTGGTGCCGACCCGGAACTAATCGAAGGGGATGTGTTCCAGATTATCGTGAGAGTGCCCGAATTTGGGGCTACTGAATCGGATCATTCCGCCACAACACAAGTAACCGAACAAGTAACCGAACAAGTAACCGAACAAGTAAAGCGCCTGATTGTCTGCTTGGAGAAATCATCTGCCGGCACCAAAGACATTATGCAGATCCTTCGCCTGCAGCACCGCCCAACGTTCCTTTATGATTATTTACAACCGGCATTAGATGCAGGATTCATAGAAATGACACAACCCGATTCACCCAGGAGTCCAACTCAGAAGTACCGGCTGACGGAAAAGGGCAGGAAGATTGCAGAGGGATTCCATAAATAACAACCGAGAGATTTCGCCATGAAAATCAAGAAAAACATAGGTAAAAACCTTTTTGCCGTAATAGATCTCGGTTCGCATTCCGTCAGGATGGAGATCGTGCAGACCGATGAAGCCGGGAACTGCGAGACACTGGAAAACGTATCAAACCCAATCCCTATAGGAAAAGATGTCTTCACGAAGGGTAAAATCGCTCCGGAAAGCATCAAACTGGTGGCAAAAATCCTGAACGACTACCGCGTGATAATGAAAGATTACGGGGCCGAACAGTGGAAAGCCGTTGCGACAAGCGCCGTAAGGGAAGCCTCCAACAGGGAACTGTTCATTGAGAGAATAGAACACCTGAGCGGAATAAAACTCGAAGTGCTCGAGGCCTCGGAGGAAGTCAGGCTGATTTACCTTTCCGTCAAAGACATCCTTGAGAAAAAATATCCCCTGTCAAAACAGGATGCGGTCATCTGCATAATAGGGACAGGGTCAACACACATGATCCTGGAGCAGAACGGACGAGTCAAAAGTTCTGAAACCTTCAGGATCGGGACACTCAGGCTTTACGAGGAAATCGGACAGCCTGCGAGCGGGAAAAAAGTGAAGGACATAATTGACATATTCGTCGGCTGCGTTGTCGACGACATAACAAAGAACTATCCGAAAAGCCAGAAGCCCAGCCTTTTTGTGGCGGTAGGAGCCCCGGTGCGGGCCCTCATGAACACCTTCAGCGGTGAAAAGGAAGAACCGGAAATATTGACCGTGTCACGGAAAAAACTCGAGTCTGTCCATGCATCGGTTGCCGGAATCCCGTCCGAAACACTTGCCGAGAAACATCATCTGACGGATCTTATAGCGCAGAGCCTGGAACCCTGCTGCGACATACTGGAACATTTCATCCAGATAACCGATGCGCAAAAACTGGTGGTGCCGATGATAACCACCAGGGATGCGATCATAGATGAAATACTCCGCAGCTTTTCCGGTATCGATGATCCGTTCATGCCGGACGTGATTTCCTCAGCAGAGTTTCTCGGCGAAAAATACAAATACGATGCGGCACACGGCAGATGCGCGGCGGATATGGCCCTTGCGATTTTCGACAGCATCCAGCCTCTTCACGGGGTTGGAAAGAGAGGAAGGCTGATGCTCGAAGTGGCCGCACTCCTCCACGATATCGGACAGTACGTGAACAACAGACAGCACCACAAGCATTCCTTCTATATAATAAGCAACAGCCAGATGCCCGGCATTTCACCCGACGAGCTTGATGAAATCGCCGTCATCTCCCGATATCACCGGAGAGGTCTGCCAAAAGAATCACACATCGAATATATGGCCCTTTCCCCTGAAAAACGCGTTGAAGTCAACAAGCTTGCCGGCATACTGCGCATCGCCGACGCCCTTGACCGCTCGAACAGCCACAAAATAAAAAACATAAAAGTCTCATACGACGATGAAAAACTGACAATCACGACAAACGCCTCTTTCGATCTCACCCTTGAAAGGATGGAAGTCCGCAACAAGGGAGACCTCTTCACCGACGTGTTCGGGCTGAGGGTGGTGATTGAGTAGGTAATTTTTCCGTCCCGGAAAAATTAAAAATGAAACATAAAACAAAGACACTAAGACCATGAAACTCTCAAAAGAATATTTCATCAGCCGCGACTTGAGCTGGCTTGATTTCAATTCACGCGTCCTCGAGGAGGCTACAGACAAGATAAATCCCGTATTGGAACGACTCAAGTTCATTGCGATATTCGCAAACAATCTGGATGAATTCTTCATGGTGCGGGTGGCGGGGCTCAAGCATGTCAAATCCGGAGACACAAGCGTAGGCAGCGCCCAGCTCACCGCAGATGAACATCTCTCTGAAATCCGCAGGAAAGTCTCAGAACTTGTGAACAGACAGTACGCCTGCCTGAACGATGAAATACTGCCGGATCTTAAAAAAGCCAATACCGTCATCCTGAAATGGGCGGAGCTTTCAGATGCCGAAAAACTGGAACTCGGGAAGTACTTCCAGAACCAGATATTCCCAGCCCTGACCCCCATCGCGGTTGATTCCAGTCACCCATTCCCAATCATCAACAGCGGTGCAATCGAACTCGCGGTCAAACTCAAACAGCCCGCTTCAAACAAAATTGTCCAGTCATTCGTCGAAGTGCCCGGCGTCCTACCGCGCTTCATCCCCGTTTCAAGTGCGCTCTACAAGGACGCAAAGGCCTATGTCCTCCTGGAAGATCTCATCATTGCAAACATCGGACTTCTTTATGCGAAATGCGAAATACTTGAAGTCATGCAGTTCAGAATCACCCGTGACATGGATCTGACGGTGGACGAAGACGGCATTTCCGATCTCCTTGTCCACATCCAGGAGAAACTCCTTCACAGGAAAAAACGCAACGTCATAAGGGTTGAGCTCATATGCGGAGGCAATTGCGTTTTTGAAGAATGGCTTTTGAAAAAACTTAAAGTCGACGAGATGGAAAAATACTACGTGCCCGGTCCGCTTCATCTCGCAAACTTCTTCGAACTCGTATCAAAGGAGTCAAGACCCGAAATCACCGAAGAGCCGTGGCCCCCGCTGCCAGTGAACGGCATAGATGAAAACAAACCCGTATTCGACTCCATAAAGAAAGAGGGGCTGATCCCTGTTTTTCTCCCGTTCCAGAAATTCGACACTGTGATACGGCTCCTGGAGGAAGCCGCCGAGGACCCGTCGGTACTCGCAATCAAACAGACGCTTTACCGTGTCAGCGGAGATTCCCCTATTGTGAAAGCCCTCCAGAAAGCGGCCGAAAACGGGAAGCAGGTCACAGTCATTGTCGAGCTCAAGGCCCGCTTCGACGAGAACAACAACATCCTCCGTGCAAGGAAACTTGAGGAGTCCGGAGCGCACGTAATCTATGGTATTTCCGGACTGAAAATACACTGCAAAAGCCTTCTGATAATCAGGAAGGAGGAAGGTGTAATCCGCAGATACCTGCATCTCTCTACCGGAAACTACAATGAGAAAACCGCCAGGGTCTACACCGACATAGGAATATTCACATCGGATCCTGAACTATGCTCGGACGTTTCCGCACTCTTCAATGTGATGACAGGCTATGCCGCGGCTCCTGAGCGCTGGAACAAGATTGCTGTCGCGCCATATGACCTGAAGGAGAAATTCATTTCCCTTATTGACCGTGAAATCAGGCTTTCCGACAAGCACAATCCCGGGCACATAATCGCAAAAATGAATTCCCTTGTCGACCAGGATGTAATCGAACGTCTTTACGAAGCGGCATATGCCGGTGTCAAAGTTGACCTGATTGTCCGTGGAATATGCTGCCTGAAACCCGGAATAAAAACCGACAACATCAATGTGACAAGCATTGTCGACAGGTTCTTGGAACACAGCAGGATTTATTATTTCGGCAATGGGGGAACCCCGGAATATTACCTGTCCAGTGCCGACATGATGCCGAGGAATCTGTACAAAAGGATCGAGATTCTTTTCCCGGTTCAGGACGTCACAACCTGCAGGATGCTGAAAAAAATACTTGATCTGGAGCTGTCAGACTTAAGGAAGGGGCGGCGCATGGACGTCAACGGCGACTATTCCGCCACCGCCCAATCAGGAGATAAAAACATCGCCTCAAGAAGCCAGAAAAGGATATACGACTTCCTCAGGGAAAATTCAACTCCCAGGAAGTGATATTTTTCAACTTCAGCGAAGTTGGAAAAATATATTCATCCATTTTTCGCTTTTGGAAAGTCTTCTTTCTTGGCTGTCAGCTTCTCGTAGTCTTCAAGCATTAATTTAAGGCGGACTGTCTCTGATGAATTAAAAGGGGTGGTTGATTGACTGATTTCCCCTGTTTTCTTCATGTTCTGATATTCTTTTTCATCAGAAATGGCGTTTCCTATCGCATCTGCGACTTTGCATATGTAATCCTTCTTCATCATGTTTTCACTTAAGATTGCCAGCCTGCGTCCGCCTACCGCCACAATCAGTTCAGTGTAATTTCTAAATACCATAATGAGCCATGAAAATGCAGAGGCTATTACAATGATTGTGAAAAACAAAAAGGGAACGTCATATTCCTCCGGGATGAAGTCTGAAAATAGCAAAGGTGAAAATGAAAGTAATAAGAGAAGGACGCTGAAGCTGAACATCTCTATCCTGAAATTCACGTTCACGCTCTCAATTTTCTCGACCGGCACGGTAATGTGGTTGCAGGTCACCCTTACATTTGTCACCTTGGATGTGGCATCGCCAAAATAAATTTTCTCCCCGATTTCATTTGCAGGCATTTTCTTTCTCCTTTTAGGCTAAAAGACTATTTCAAATCCGGCTCTTTACAATGCACAATTAAACTGGACATTGCAAGTGCGAATACTGAAATTTTCAATATGTCCGCTCATTCGTTGCGCCTTATGTTCCGTAAGAGGAGTGGCTTTTTTAACTCCGACGCCGATATTCCCCTGTGTTTTTTAAAGAGCCTGGAGAAATGCGCCTGATTGGAGTAACCCGCCGACAACGCGGCTTCTGAAACAGTTATTCCGCTTACCTGCCGGAGAATCTTCTCCACCTCGTCAAGCTTGGCGTTTATCGTGTATTCCTTGAATGAAATCCCGTAGCGTTTTTTGAAAAGATGCGAAACGGTTGATTTGCTTCTGCCGGCATTTCTCGCAACTTCATCAAGCGAAATCGGCCTTTTCATGTTGTCGCTGACAAACCTCCGGACCTTGAGCAATGTCAGATCGCTTTTAATTTCAATAATCCTCTGGCTGATAATGGAATTCACAATCAGGGAAAACAGGGAATTCAGATGTGTCAGCTTCGCCGCAGAAATAAAAGGAGTTTTCTTGTATAACTTTATCAGCTCTTTAGGGTCAAGCCCTTTTTTACGGCATTCGGCGACGAGTCTGTCGGGGCATTCGTTTTCAGTGCGGAACTGTCCAATCATCAGGAATCCGGCAAGTTCGTTCTCGATATAAACAGGATGAATGGATTCATTCAAACCGGCATGGCACTTATATGATACGAGTTTTTTCCCGGTTGCGGCCTTTCCGAACATTTTCCTGTCAGTCTCGATGCACAGAGGGAGTTTCCCGAGTTTGCCCCTGAGGAAACTGCAGAATCCGCAGTTCGGAAGTTTCAATCCAAGTTTTTTCGCCTCGCCTTCAGGAGAAAAATATCCGATCCTGATTTCAAAGCACGCGGCAAAATGATCCAGTATCCGTTCCAATTCCCCCGTAAAAACTATTTCCGAATAATCTTTCATAAGTCATGTATCGACAGTTTTTAAGTTCCAAGTTTTAGGTTTTAAGTAAAGAGTTCGATTTATCCGGAAAAATATCCAGGACTTAATACTTAACACTTTGAACTTAAAACTTCTTTCATTAATCTATCACATTCTGCATCAATATTGCATAAAAGTGCAAACAAATTGCTGATTTCGCAATTCCCGAAGGCTTCTGCCTGCATTATTATAAGCACATAAGAAAAACCAAAAAGGAGTTGCACGTCATGAAAATGCGCGACGTTGTTTTAAATCAGATCAGACATAGGGAAACCCCTGAATTCCCATACACTCTGCCTTTGGAAGAGGAAGTGGCGGAGCGCGTAGACGCACACTACGGCAATGCCGACTGGAGAAAAAAGATCAAGCCCTATATTATCGGCGTAGCCGCCGTTGACACAGATCCCAAAACACCGATTGATTCGCGCTATGTCCGCGATGAATACGGCGGAATATGGCGTCAGGACATGCGTCCCTGGCATCTTGAGAAACCACCGCTCGCGGAACCCTCATTCGCCGGCTACGAATTTCCGAAACCTGAAATATTCTACCGTCCGGAATCCAAGAAAATGGCATTGCGGACCTGTGCCGACAATAAAGACAGTTTCATTTACGGCACCTTGGGATGGGGACTTTTCGAAAGAAGCTGGAATCTCCGCGGCTTTGAGAATGTTCTTGTCGATTCCATTATGGAACCCGAATTCTTCGAGGAGATGCTGGACAAGCTTATGAATCTGTACCTCTCCTTTGTCGAATATACCGCAGATCTGCCGATCGATGCGATACTGTTCGGGGACGACTGGGGCGACCAAAGGGGAGTAATCATCGGACCGGAACGCTGGAGGAAGTTCCTAAAACCGCGCTGGGCGAAAATCTACAAAGCTGTCCACAGTCACGGAAAAATCGTCATGAGTCATTCCTGCGGTTCGGTCTCTGAAATCATCCCGGATCTGATCGAAATAGGTCTTGATGTCCTTGAAAGCGTCCAGCCGGAGGCGGAAGGAATGAACCCATATGAACTGAAAAAGAAGTTCGGGAAAAACATCTGTTTCTGGGGATGTCTCGGCAGCCAGAGCACGATTCCAAGAGGCACACCGGCAGAGATTCAGGCGGAAATCCGCAAACTCAGGAGGGAAATGAGTTGCGGAGGAGGATACATCCTTGCGCCGGCAAAGCCACTGCAACCCGAAACCCCGACAGAAAACGCAGTAGCCATTATTGAGGCGTTCACAGGGGAACCGTAAGGCAATTGGGTAATCGTTGGACTTGGATTCTCCCGTATAGTAATTCATGAAAGATAAAGAACAGCCCTTGCGGGCTTAACTACGAACAAGCAATTCGTTTGCAGTTAATCCGCCCTAGATACTTTCGGCGGAAGTCCTTCCACACAAGAAATAGATGGAGCCGACCAGACGGTCAGCGTTCCCGGGAACGCCAAGCGTCTGCCCCGAGCTCATGATGTGACTCGGGATCTGAGACGACTTGGCTTAAAAATATGCGAAAAGACTTCCGCCAAGCAAATCTAGGCGGATTAATGCTGCAAGGCATGTTCTTGCCGTTTGATTGCAACTTTAGCGAACCCTTCTTATTTCCGAGAACAGTGCCTTCATCCTGCCGTGATCTTTTACTCCCGGCGCCGATTCCACTCCGCTACTGACATCTATTCCAAAAGGATGCACCGAACTCACGGCTTTCCCGATATTCCCGGAATCCAGTCCTCCGGCAAGGATCACAGACCTCTTTAAGTTCTCAACTGCGAATTTCGCAATTTCCCAGTCTGCGGTCTTTCCGGTTCCGCCGTAGGCTTTACCGCTATAAGTGTCAATCAGGAATTTATCGGCCGGATAATCCACATATTTCAGAATGTCGTCCTTGGTTTCAGGCCTTATCGCCCTCCAGACCTCTGCGAATTTCGCAACTTCCACTGCGAATTCCGCAGTTTCGTCGCCGTGCAACTGGATCACGTTCACACCTGTGCCGACATATTCCCTCACCTCATCAATGGTCGGGTTGACGAAAACTGCAACCTTATGGACGTTTTCAGGAATTTTCCCTGCAATCATTTTCACGGAAGACGCAGTTATGAATCTTGGGCTTTTCGGATATGCGACGAAACCGAGCGCGTCCGCGCCGGATTCGGAGGCGAAAAGCGCATCCGCGAGCCCTGTTATCCCGCATATCTTTACAAAAATTCCGTCTCTTTGCAGCATTTTATCTTCCTAGGTCTGTGTTTTCATCATAGAGAATCTCCAGCCAGGTCTGATGTCTTGGGAGATACCCGTAATACCCCGTTGCTTGCGGCGTGGATAGGATGGACGTCAGGATATTCTTTATTTTCAAATAAATTGATTGCTCAAATTGTAATTTACAATAGGAAAATTACCTTATTTCTTTTAGGTTTCACAGGCAGAGACGTAGATTTTCGTTTTTACCTGAAATCAAACATGCTGAATCGTCAGTCCCAGGCAATAATATGTCAGAAATATCCATCAAAATGCTTTTGGCTTTTATACTGTTCGCGGCAGTGGTATACATTTTTTATCTGCGCTACATGAATTTCACCATCAGAAGAATGCTTGATGACACTCTCCACAAGAAATCTGAAATCGGGAATTTTCTTAGCATTTTCTCGAAAAACCTGAAAACTGTAGGGGAAATAGAGGATTCAATGAACATGACGGCGCGATATGTCGCCGATCTTGTCGGTGCGAGTTCACTGTGCATATTCACGCTTGACGAGGACGGTTTTCTGAAGGCGGCCGGAATATCCGGGGCATTTCCCACTCTTCGCAAATCGACTGAATATGTCCTTACAAAACCACGTTTCATCCTTGAATCCCTGCGAAGGGAGAAAATCAAGCTCGGAGAAGGAATCATAGGGGAAATCGCCCAAAACCGAGAATCCCTTCTTGTTGAGGACGCCTCCGAGGATCCGAGAATTACTGCCACCGGGAGCGTAATTCCGATTGAAACTTTAATGGCCGTGCCGATGGTGAAGGAAGGTAAACTCATAGGCGTTGTCTGCGCGGTCAACAACAGGGAAAACGGCAAAGGCTTCACTCCTGAGCAGTTCAGCGCCCTCAAATTCATGTCGGCGCAGGTCGAACTGGCATACAATATCGTGCAGGTCTACTCCAACCTCAGCCAACAGCAGAGGATCAACCAGGAACTCGAGTTTGCAAAACAGCTCCAGTCGTCACTGCTCCCGAAGGAATGCCCGGAATGGGGTTCGTTCGCAGTCCAGGCTTTTTCAAAATCGGCAAAGGAGGTCAGTGGCGATTTCTATGATTTTGTTGAAATCGACCGGGATCGACTGCTGGTTGTCATCGGCGACGCCTGCGGAAAAGGAATTCCTGCATGCCTTCTGATGTTCATGGCCCGTAGTTTCATCAGGGCGAACATTGAAAGATTCGCGGGATTGCCAGAAATGATGAAAGAGCTCAACAACAACCTTTACAGGGACACCAGCGCCGAAAGGTTCATCACAATCGCATGCTGTGTCTTGAACAAGAAGGACAACACAGTCGAATACGCAAGAGCCGGTCATACCGAACTTCTCATCTGCGTTCCCAGCCACAGGCACAAACTGAGGAAATTCTACACGCAGGGAACCGCCCTGGGACTAATGCCGGGAGACATGGTCGAGGAGTTCGACTCCATATCTTTCACATTCTTCAAAGACATGTCCATCCTGCTTTTCACCGACGGCATCACTGAAGCCCTGGATAAACACGACAAAGAGTTTGGAATTGAAAAACTAAGGGAGAATTTCATGACCTCATGTGAAGGCAGGGCCTCCCCGCAGGAGACAATTGAAAAAGTACTGAGATCCGTAGATATGTTTGTCGAGGAAACACCCCAGTCCGACGACCAGACCCTTGTTGTAATCAAACACCGTGAACATTTCGTCTGAGGCGTGCCCGCAAACCAAATCGAATATCCAATATCGAACACGGAATGTCAAAGTAAACAAAGAACAGCCCTTACGGGCTTAACTACCAACAAATTCAAATCCAGGAGTTCGTTTGTAGTTAATGCCGTAAGGCATGTTCTTAGATTATTTATTGAGCTGATTTCAAAACTCAGGAAACGACTCGGACAAGCCTCTCCCTTCATGCCAGAAACGGGCGTTAATATGGAAGGTTTTGCTTGTCAAAACCGCAGTTTTGAAATTGCCTCTGTTATTATCTGGGTTTGAATTACCGATGGATCTTGGGTGTTCATCTCTTTACAATGGAGTTCTTCCATGTCCTGGTTGAAAATCAGTTCTGCGGTATTCGCATTTTCCTCATTCCAGTTTCTTTCTCTCTGCCAGCAGCCGTCAGCTGTCATTAATCCGCAGCCTCCCGCAGTCGAATCCAAAGCAGGTTATCTCACGATTTCCGCCGATATTGAGATTCCACCTGAATCCCAAAAAATATTCATAACTCCACAGACAACGCTTCCAATCATGGAGGAGTCCGGAGAGACTTATGTTTTCCTTGTCAATACTAATTTCTCCGCAGTCTGCTGTAAAATCCCAAAATACCAGAAATTCATGGTCTTGATGGACCTTTCCAAGGATGGTAAATCCGTTTATTTCAGGGGTGGAATCGAAGCCGAAGTATCACCGTTCAAGTTTTCCGCAGGGGAGGAACTGCCGATAACCGGAGAAGATTCCAAAAACTATTTTGTCTCAGCTTTAAGACGAAAAGCAAATGTGACTGTAAAACTGCCGAAACAGACGGAAGGAATTGTCTTCAGCAAGAAAAGCGCTTTTGCGAAATTCGCGGAAAGTCAGAAACGGAGCGGCTTGGAATATTACAACGGCGTCTGGATGCCCGTGGATAAATCCCGTGATCTGCGAAATTCGCAGATTGCAGGAGATCTGGAGAAACAGAAAAAATTGGACACTCTGAGGGCTATGGCGGATTCCGGAGTTATTGTCCTGAAGAACGGAAAAATAGTTCACGGCTCCTGCAAGGGAGGAGACAAGACTTCGATACTTTTTGAATCAGAAAACGGCGATACGCGGCAGTACGGCATTGACGATATTGAAAACATTGACTGTGAAAATGCCGTGGCCCTGGGCAATCTCGACTCCGCCAATCAGCTGGTTTTAAAAGCAAGAGGGCTAATGGATTCCTCTCCAGGCGAAGCAAGGAAGAATATCGAACAGGCGCAGAGCTGCCTCAGGAAAATCACCTCTTCTCTTCCAGATATCACGGAAAAATCAAGGGAGGTCGGCGCACTCCTGACAAGTATAAATGAAAAGATTGACAGCGGCCTCAGGAGAAAAGGCCTTGTCCTTTTCAACTATGAGGCGTTTCCTGCGGACGCCCTGGATTACCATCAGAAGAAAGGACACATGCTGACAGCGGGGAAAACATGGATAAATCCGGATCAGCTGTGCAGAATCTGTTCCGGTTCCGGGGAAATCGTCTGCGCAAAATGCCAGGGGTTTGGAAAAATCAGTAAAAAATGCGAGAAGTGTCAGAACGGAAGAATCAAATGCCACATCTGCGAGGGAAGCGGATACAGGCCATGCAATGCCTGCAACGGAATCGGCAAATTTTCACGGTCATGCACGAGATGCGGCGGAAGCGGAGTGTTTTCCGGATATTACTCGTATCCTTCCAGACCAAGCCTTTACCTCTCCAGCGGAACATTTTCTGTGCCATGCTCACCATGGTTTTATTATCCCACTTACACTACCAGACCCTGTTCCGAGTGCGGAGGAACCGGAAATTTAAGCATTGCATGTTCATACTGTGGAGGAGCCGGAAATTTAATATGTCCGAAAACCGAGAAATGCCATCTCTGCAACGGAGTGAGTTTCTTTAAAATAATATGCCCCGATTGCCAGGAAAAAGGCAGAATCCCATGTCCCGACTGCAAGGGAAAAGGCTTCAACGGAGAAGCGCAGAAATATCCAGGGCAGGAAGCAAATCCTGAGTCCGGCACAGGAGGCGTTTCCCGTGGGGCAAAATCCCAGACAAGGCTACCATAAATCAGCAATCTCCTCTACAACCATTTCCAGACCTTTGACAACTCTTGCCATCTTGTCGAAATCAAGTTTGTCGGGAATGTCGGAGGGAGTGTGATAATACGGATATCTGAAAGGCGCGGTGTCGGTGACCATCAGGGCGGGATATCCCATTTCCCAAAACGCCCAGTGATCCGACCATCCTACTCCGGGAATATCGGCGTATATTGCCGCCCCTTCGCATGGAAATTTAACTTTCCCCCTGAAAATCCCGACGCTTTTCCTGACAAGGCTCCGCGATGAGATATTACCGATGAAACCGACAAAGTTCCCCCTGTCCGGATAAAACCTGTTCAACGGGTACGGATAGTTCTGACTTCCGGTCTCGTCAGAATAATAACCGATCGTTTCAAGGCTGAACATTCCGACAATGTTTTCCTTTCTGTTTTTACACTCTTTTGCATAAACATAACTTCCCATGGAGCTTGTCTGAAAAAACGGAGGTTCTTCATTTGGAAAAGTTGCGAATCTCACAGTCCTGTCGAAAGTCCTGCCTGAAAACATTCTTGCAAGTTCGAGTACGGCGGCAACGCCGGACGCATTGTCATTTGCCGCACGGCACCTATCCAAGGGCGCAGAATCATAATGGGCGCCGATGACGATTATTTCATCCGGATATTTTGCGCCCTTTATTTCTGCAACAATATTCTCGTACGGGAAATTGCCGTTTTTAGAAGCATCCCTGTAAGCTGCTGTTAAACTGACATCAACCTTGAAAGAAGACCTTTCAGGCTTGTACCCGTATTCGGAAAACTTCGCTTCGATATAATCCGCAGAATCGCGGAGGCCGTCCGGATAGAGGAAATTTCTCTGTCCGATTTTCAGGGCAAGATACTCCACATGCGATCTGAGACCTGAGGAAATTTCCTTTTCGGCCACGGAAAGTTCAGGCAGAACTCCTGAATAACTCTTCCCAGGCATGGAAACCATGTAATATATTCCTGCAGCCATAGCAAGCGCGACAGCTGCAAGAATAAACACAATCCTCATCAGGGATTTTTTCTCGGCAAATCTTACTTTCACAATGTTTATAAAAAATCCGCCCTCGGATTTTTTATTCTTCCTCTTCGGTGACAGTCTTATTGTAGTTTTCAATTATCTGCTTGGCTACAATGGATGGAACCTGGTTATACCTTGAAAACTCCATTTCAAAGGAGCCGCACCCCTGAGTAAGACTGCGAAGTTCGCTGGCGTAACGCGCCATTTCCGCGAGCGGCACCTCTGCGTTGACCACTTCCATCCCCTCTTCAATGTTTATTCCGAGAATGTGTCCGCGCCGATGGTTCAGATCACCGGTAATGTCTCCCATATACTTGCTGGGAACCATTATTTTGACCTTCTGTATTGGTTCAAGAAGAATGGGTTTGGCAAGCTGCATGGCTTTCTTGAAAGCGGCTCTGGACGCTATTTTAAACGCCATTTCAGAGGAGTCTACGTCGTGGTCCTTCCCGTCATAGACGGCAACCGTCATGTTCTCGACATGACATCCGGCGAGAGGCCCTTTAACCATGGCTTCGCGCACGCCTTTTTCAACAGCGGGAATATAATTTTTCGGGATGCTGCCGCCGAATACGTCGTTCACAAACTCAAAACCTGCGGGATTTGGAGAAACACGGAGGAACACTTCAGCGAACTGTCCATGTCCGCCACTCTGTTTTTTGTGCCTGTGCTGACCTTCCCCTTTCGATGTGATCGTCTCCCTGTACGGGATTTTGGGGCTGGAGAGATGGACTTCTATCTTGTTGTTGTTCTTGAGTTTCTTGACGACCTGATGTATATGCTGGTCTCCCATTCCGCGGAGCAGCTGCTCATGGGTCTCGTCATTGCGTTCAAGCTTGATTGTCGGATCGCTGTCGGCGATTTTTATCAGTCCTGCCATTATCTTCTCCTCCTCGCCGGCCTTGACCGCTGTGACAGCATAGGACATTACAGGGTTCGGGAATGGAATCGGCTCGAAAAGCATATCGCCTGAAACTGTTGAAATGGTGTTTGATATTTTCGTGCTCTTGAGTTTTGCCACGGCTACAATGAACCCGGGAAGGGCCTCGGTTATCGGAGTCTGGATCTTCCCGTTAACGATCATGAGGGAGCCATATCTCTCCTTTTCCCTTGACGAACGGTTGAACATTTCAGATTCAGCTATGAACTTGCCGCTGTAGACACGGTAGAAATTAAGATGGCCTATGAACGGATCAATAATTGACTTGAACACGAGCGCCATGCCCGGCCCGTCCTCCTTGAGCGCAAGTTTCTTATCGTCCTTCATTTCCTTTTCGCCTGCGGCGAGAGGATTCGGGAACAGATTTGCAATCGCATCAATAAGCTCGGTCACTCCGATATCCTTAATTGAACTTCCGGCGAATACCGGAACAAGAGTCCCCCTGCTTATCGCCTTGTTAAGGCCCTTTAGAATCTCCTCGTCCGAAAACTGCTGCCCTTCAAGATAGCGCACCATCAGTTCCTCGTCCGCCTCCGCAATGGCGTCCATAAGTTTCTCCCGGTACAATGCGACATCTGCGGCAATATCATCTGGAATATCCTTGCCGCTAATCACGTTCACCACTTTGCTTAAATCTTTCTCTCTGCCAAGCGGAACAGTGATCGGGATGCATATTGTTTTGCCATAGGCTTCCTGTATCTGTTCGAGCACCCTGTTGAAATCTGAAAGTTCGCGGTCAAGCCTATTGATGAAAAACATTCTCGGAAGATTTCTTTCCCTTGCAAGCGTCCAGGCCTTGCTCGTACCGACTTCGAGACCTGTCACTCCGTCAACGACAAGCAAAACAGCGTCGCTGCTATGGATTGCAGCTATTGTCTCCCCGATGAATTCCCCGTATCCAGGAGTGTCGAGGAAGAAGAAATGATGGTTGTTCCAGGCGCAGTTAAGGGCTGTCGCGTAAATGCTGCTGAGTTTTTCCTGTTCGTCCGGGGTGTAGTCCGAAACACTGGTCATGTGATCCACGCTTCCCAGTCGTTCAACGGCTTTAGCCTTGAAAAGCATAAGATCACAAAGTGTCGTCTTGCCGCTGCTTGTGTGACCCGCCACCGCAAAATTCCGAATTTTGTCAACAGATACTTTCATCAGACAACTCCAGGTTTTATTGTTTTTATTTTAACTCTGACTATTCGATAAAAACATTCCCCGCCCCTGCCCATTGGTCAGGGCGGATTTAAAAACATAGCCGAATGTTTTGGAATTGTAAAGGTACCCCTCAAGGATATCCTGAAAATTTTATGAGATGCGCATCGCATGCCAAATTTAGGATGAAGCCTTGCATTTTCCGGCAAAAGTTGTATATAATTTTAGAAAAAGAAACAACTGCTCTGTCGAGGCAAATGCTGGACACCGTCAAAAAATACATAGTCAACGACAACATCGGCCCCGTTGATGTTGTCGCAGGCACCCATGTGGGTCTGGTAAGGGAAGTCAACGAAGACAGCTATGTTTACTGCGTCAACGAAAACCACGAAAACACATTTGTGGCGGTTGCGGACGGGATAGGCGGACACGACAGCGGGGACATCGCAAGCAGAATGTGCAGTCGCATCCTGCTCACTGAATGGAGGAACCGCCAACTCTGGCGTCACTCGTCGTCAGCCGAGGTTATGAAATTCCTAGAAACTGAAATAGTAAAATCAAATGAGGCCATTTACAGGCTCAACAAGACTTTCAACGTACAGCATCCCATGGGGACAACCCTTGTCGCAGGGGTGTTCACCCCTAATTCGGTGATCGTTGCGCATGCAGGAGACAGCAGATGCTACAGAATGCGGAAAAGTGTCTTGGAATCCATCACACAGGATCACAGCTTCGTGGCCGAACTCATAAAAAGGAACATCATCAGCAGGGAGGAATCGAAAAACCATCCATTCGCCCATATAATTTCAAAATCCATCGGAACAAACCTTGATTTCAAACCGGAAATAAATATTTTTGACAGAAGGCCCGGAGACAGATTCCTTTTCTGTTCGGACGGTGCAAATGTCCATCTGGAAGATGCACAGATCGAAATAATAATCAATGACGCCTCTACCCCCTATGAAGCCGTAAAAAACATCATTTACTCGTCATTGCGTGGCGGCGGAGAAGACAACATCACCGCGCTTTGCGTCTTCACATAAAATTTTCCCGAAACACGGAAAATTTTATAAATAAACCAATATAAATTTTAGGATAAAATTTATGAAAATACTTGTTACCGGAGGCGCAGGATACATCGGAAGCGCCTGTACTGAATATCTTCTCGACAAAGGCTACGCAGTCACCGTCTTTGATTCTCTTGTCACAGGGCACAGGGATGCCGTTGACAAGCGCGCCGAATTCTTGGAAGGGGATATTTCCAACCGCGAACTGATTATCAACGTGCTGAAAAAAGGAGGGTTCGACGGAATAATGCATTTCGCCGCGTATTCCCTCGTCGGAGAGTCGATGACAAATCCGGGAAAATATTTCCAGAACAATCTAGGTGCCGGAATAAATCTCCTTGACGGGGCGGTTGAGGGAAAGGTCAAGTCTTTTGTCTTCTCAAGCACCTGCGCCACGTACGGCGAGCCGACACAGATTCCTATTCCGGAAAACGAAAAACAGTCCCCGATAAGCCCCTACGGCGAATCAAAGCTGATGTTTGAGAAGGCATTGAAATGGTACAGTTCCATCTTCGGACTCAAATATGTGGCCCTCCGTTATTTCAACGCCGCCGGCGCCTCGAAAAATTTCGGTGAAGACCATAATCCTGAAACTCATCTTGTCCCGATTGTCTTGAAAGTCGCCCTCGGAAAAATGAAAAGCATAAAGATCTTCGGCGACGACTATCCTACGCCGGACGGCACCTGCATCAGGGATTACATCCACATCCTGGATCTCGCGCAGGCACACGAGCTTGCACTCCACTCACCGCGCAGCGGCCATTACAATCTTGGCACAGGCAACGGATGCAGTGTAAAGGAAATAATAGAAGCCTCAAGAAAAATCACCGGACACGCCATTCCCGCCGAACTAGTCGGCCGCCGTCCCGGCGACCCTCCGCGCCTGATCGGATGTTCCGACCTCGCCAAAAAAGAACTCGGATGGAAACCCCGGTTTGAAAATGCCGAAGCCGTAGTCCAGTCCGCCTGGGACTGGGCAAAAAATAATCCGGAAGGATACCTCTCATGAAATCACTGAGCAAAATAATGGTTTTAGCGGTTCTGTTTTCAATTCCAGTTATGCTCTCCTCGTGTAGCAATACCGGCGGTCTTTCCCATGGTACAGGCACACAGGTGGATCTCGGCAAAAAAAATTACAGGGTTGTAAAATCCAACGCCACAGGCACCAGCTGGGGTTTCTGGCTTTTGGGATTTATTCCGATTATTCCGACAAGTCAAACTGAAGCGATCACACATATGTGTGAAAAATCAAGTCTGAATGAAGGCACAGCCCAGGCATACATAAATGTCGCAGAAGAAAAATCAACCATATACCTGATACTTTTCTCGCTTCCAAAAATATCAGTGCGCGCGGATATTGTGGAGTTTACAGAGTAACTTATACTTATAGGAATCTTGTACTATTGCAATTATCTCAAGGCACTATGATTCTTTGATGTGCTTGAGGATTGCCTTATATGCCCAGCTGTCCCATTCGGGATCCACTCCTATGCCTTTGAGATCCCCGTAGTTTTTCAGGATGAGGAAACCTTCAAAGTGCTCGAACATCTCTTCAACACCCTTTTCGATGATATGGCGATTTCCGGTAGGAAGGATTTTCTGGATGTCTATCGGAGACCACAGCGCAGCCTTGTGCTTCTTCAGCAGCCGGGAAAGGTCAGGCATATCATAAACGGTTGGTTGGTCAAATTGGAAACAGTCAACTCCCGCATTCAGGAGAGGTTCCAGTATTTCCCGGTTCTTACCGCAGGAATGCATCAGCACTTTCATCCCGCATTCATGCGCCATACCAAAAAGCCTGGCGTACAGGTCTCCGAAATATTCCTGCCACAATTGAGGGGAAAATAAAATCCCGTTTTGGGTACCCATGTCTTCACAGAAGAATATGCCTTCTGCTCCGGCTTTTCCGGCCGCCTGAATCACTTGTTCAAAAACTACGGCCACTTTATCGTGAAGATGTCTGAGTTCTTCCGGATAAAGAAGCATGTCCATCAGATAATTTTCCATCTTCCGCAGATAGCGGGAGGATGCGAAAACCCAGCCCGGCATTCCTGCGAGTTTGAATTTATCATTATTGTGCAGAAAATCTTTGCGATATGCGTCAACGGTTTCATTAAAATCAAAATGAGGAACCTTCAGATCCTTCAGCTGCGCCCAATCTTCAATCGCCGGCTTGGTTATCTCCCCGGCAGCACAACCATCAGTCATCCGAGCCCAAATGTTACCCCACATGTCATCATAATATTCTAGCTGCCCCTCCACCCATTTTTTTTGAGTATAGCCTTTAGGCGTTCCCGGACTGCCATAGACCATGTCGTTTTTCCTGTCGTTGCTAAAGGTGAGTCCAGCCCTCGGAGGATTGCAATGTCCGAAATTTGCGCAAATTATTTCTTTCGAGTTCATTTGAAAAACCTTTGTTTGTTGATAATTGTCTATTATAATATCCGTTTGCAACTTAACAAATGTTTTATTTTGACAATATTTTGTCAAATATTGACAGAAGTAACACAGGCTTTAGCCTGTAGTTAAAAGCAAAAAGAAGAATACAGGCAAAAAAATTGCAGGCTAAGGCCCGCATTACTCCAGAAGATACATTAGATACAAGGGATGATAGTATCATGGCCTCCAGTTTCGAATACATCAGGACGGGACATGGAATACCGGATTCACAGCTCTTGGGGGTGAACAGTCCGGACGCTTTTTTCTTTTTCCGCATACAGACATTCCATCTGGAGGAAATACCAAAACAAATCACAAGGAAACCGCCCCCTTCACATATCCATAATGTCTTCCATATTGTTTTTTTCACTGAAGACAGTGAAAAAAACTTCTTCATGCTAAAAGGGCGGAAAACTGAATCGGAACCTGGCACTTTGGTGATGACTGCCCCAGAAGATTCACACTCCTTCAGCCCATTGGACCCAAGCAGGACTGTGTATCATGAACTGACATTCAGCCTGGAAAATGAAAACGGGCCTTTTCTCGGCAACTGGAATCAGCTCATGTCCTATTACTCAGGCCATGAAGACATTTCCATTCCCACACTGACAAAACTTGACTCCAATATGATGCATACACTTGACAAGCATTTCCGCGAACTGGGAGTTTTACTGGAAAGCCACGGAGGAGGAAATCATATGGCGGCACTGAAAAAAGTGCTGGACATATTGTATTTGTTAAAAGTGGATGTTTTTACTGAAAAAAATTCCGGATACAAGGATAATCCCCTGAAAAACGCGAAAAGATATATTGAAATGCATTTTCAAGACGATCTGGACTTAAAAGGGCTTGGTCTGCGTTTTTTCATGTCTCCCGAACATCTCTGCCGCAAATTCAAGTCTGTTTACGGGATATCGCCTTTGAAGCTTGCCGTAGAACTGAAGATTTCCGCCGCAAAGAACATGTTGCTTCACTCCGAACAGAGCATCAAGGAAATTTCCGACAGTCTGGGTTTTTCCGACGTGTATGCGTTTTCCAAATCATTCAGGAAAAACACCGGTGTCCCTCCAGGCAAATTCAGAAAAGGCATCCCTGAGCCAATTTCAAAAGTAGTCAGAAGTAAAACCTAATTTGAGTTCAAATTCAATTCTGTCTCCTGTCTTCTGACTCCTGAATTCCTAGTATTGTGAAATAATTACCCCAAAATGAATTTATAAATCAGTTTCACAAGTTAAAGTAATCGCCATGAATACAAAAATTAAAAAGCTCTTCTGGTTCACGCTCAGAATCCTGCTGGCAGCCGGAATTATCGGCTGGCTGGTTTACAAGAATTACGACAAGCTTGCAGATGCCGTACTTAAAATCAATCCGCTGTGGCTGATTCCGGCGGTCCTTCTTTACACCCTTCATATTGCCGCAGGCGCATGGAGATGGCAGATACTGCTTAAGGTTCAAAAAATCCACCTCTCATTTTTCGAATCCCTTTCCCTGACGCTACAGGCTCTTTTCTTTTCCCTTGTGATCCCCGGTGGCGCAGTCGGGGGCGACCTGGCAAAAGCCGGATTCATCGCGGCAAGGACGCAGAAAGGGGAACGACTCAAAGGCGTATTCACCATTCTTATTGACCGTGTCGTCGGAATGATCGCACTGTTCTCAATTGCCGGTATCGTAGGAATAATGTCAATCAAATTTCTGAGAAGCCTGTCCGGCATCATGGAACTTGTCATTTATGCCCTGATTTTCGGATGCATCATGGGCCTGATTTCGGCGGCCGTGCTTTTCTTTCACAGGAATCTGGAGAGAATAAACATATTCTCCTGGCTCATCTCCCACGGAAACAGAATGTCAAAAGGAGCTCTCCACAATCTCATGAGCGCAATGGACGACTTCAGGTCCGAATACAAAACACTTATATTCTGTTTTGCCATAAGTGTCATATTGGTGCATCTGAATATTGCATTGATCGTGTATTTGATCGGACACGGTACCGGTGCCGACAACCTGACTTTCTCCCTTTCCATACTGACATCCTCCCTCGCAAACACTGTGGGAGCCCTGCCTATAACCCCGTCCGGCGTAGGAACCAGGGATTATGTTTTCGAAAAACTGCTCAGTGCCGGCGGAATAAAGGAACAGGCCCTCTTGATACCGTTGATCTACACTTCAATATTCCTCTGCTTCAATTTTTTTGGCGGACTTATATTCATTTTCAGTAAAAAGAAGAAAGCGTAAAACTTATTAGGAATCATCATGAACAGAAACGTGTATCTCAATATTGTTGCGACGATTCTCCTCTTGTGTGTTTTGATTATAGGACTGGCTTTAATTTACTCCATCGACCTCATGAGGAAACGTACTGAACAAGTCTCGGAACAGCTCAACGCCATCCAGTCGAAAATAAACAACCTGGAAAAGAAAATTGCCGAAGGCTCGATTACACCCTCCCGATCTCAGGAAAAGCAGGATCAGAAGTCAATGCCTGCTGCGAACATCGCAAATTTCCAGTACTACGATCCCAGCGCCGAATCCGGAGGCAGACTGATCAGCGCGGTCGCAAGCGAGACGAAAAACATGAACTCGCTTGTCAACAACGAAAGTTTCGTGTCTGCAATATGGGATTACGCTACCGATTCACTCACCGACAGAAATCTCAAGCATGTGGAAATATTCGAACCCAAGCTCGCCGAGAGTTGGTCCTTGTCCGATGACAAAATGACCTATACGGTAAAACTCCGGAAAAGCGTACTCTGGCATGACTTCACCGATCCTGTCACCGGAAAAAAATGGTCCGATGTCGAAGTGACCGCCAATGACTTCAAATTCTATGTCGACGTCATAAAGGATGAGACAACCGACTGCGCCCCGTCACGCACCTATCTGCAGGACTTGGAAGGCATTGAAGTAATCTCCGACTACGAATTCAAAGTCCAATGGAAGAAGAAATACTTCCTGTCGGAGTCAATCACGCTCGGGCTGACTCCGCTGCCAAGGCATCTTTACCACGCATACGACGGTCCATTTGACGGCAAACGATTCAATGACGATCATGAGAGGAACCGCATGATAGTCGGATGCGGTCCGTATTGTTTCGACCGTTGGGAGAAAGGACAGAGGGTTGTACTGAAAAGATGGGAGAAATATTACGGAAAAAAATATGGTGTCATGCCACCGATAGAAAACGTGGTTTTCGAAATCATCCAGCATCCGAACACACAGTTTCAGTCCCTCCTGTCAGGAACAATCGACAGAATGGGGCTTACCCCGGAACAGTGGATGACCAGGACGAATATTCCCGAATTCGACGAGAAGAACGGCAAGCTAGTGAAAATAAAGTATCCCTCCCGTGTCTACAGCTATGTCGGATATAATTTTAAAACCCCGATTTTCCAGGACAAGACAGTCCGGCAGGCGCTGACCCATCTTGTTGACAGGGAAAAACTGCTGAAGGAAGTTTATTATGGACTGGGAAGAATTGTTTCAGGCCCGTCCTTCATCGACTCACCATATTACGACAAGAGCATTGAACCTTATCCTTTTTCCGTAGAAAAAGCCAAAGAACTGCTGAAGAAAGCAGGATGGCAAGACACTGACGGGGACGGGATTCTGGAAAAGGACGGGAAGAAATTCGAATTCACGATTCTTGGCGTCTCAAACCATCCGATACAGGAGAGAATTCTCCCCATAGTGAAGGAAGACATGGCGAAAGCTGGAATCGTCATGAAAATAGCGACCGTCGAGTGGTCGGTTTACACGCAACGCCTTGAGAACAAGAATTTTGAAGCCTGCATTCTTGGATGGTCCATGGGATTTGAAGACGATCCCTACCAGATATGGCATTCAAACGAAGCGGACAAGAAGGGGTCGAGCAACCACATATCCTTCAAGAACAGTGAAGCCGACAGGCTCATTGAAGAAATAAGGACATGTTTTGATCTCGACAAAAGAATCAAACTCTGCCATGATTTTCACCGGCTCCTCCATGAAGAACAGCCTTACACTTTCCTTATATCTCCATACAGCCTTGTCGCCCAGAGCGGCACTTACAGGAACGTAAGGGTGTTTCCCGGAGGCATTGATTCAAAGATAATGTGGTGTCCGAAATCCGAACAGAAGGCGGTGCCGTCAGGTAAGTAACTCGGGCATTCCTGCCCGAGACTCTTGAATCCGTCGTCGCTGAGAAGCTATGCCGGACACAGTCGGAGAAACGGTGAATCGGAGACAGGGAGATCTGGGGAAATTTATTTGTTTAGGAATTGCAGGCAAGAATGCCATCATTACTCAGAACAGCTCTTACGAGCTTTGATACAAACCTTGAAAATATCATAATAATTTTTTGGGAACAAAAAAATTGAAAACAAAAATCATAAAGCTCAAATCCTTTATAAAAGACTGCGGGAAAGTCATGGTCGCATATTCCGGGGGAATTGATTCCTCCTTTGTCCTCAAGCTCTGTGTCGATCAGATTGGAGGGGAAAACGTCCTGGCTGTCACCGGCGCTTCGGAAACATTCACCGAAATGGAACTTGACAACGCTGCGGATTTCGCAAAATCAACCGGAGTGGAGCATGCAGTTATCACGACCAGGGAAATAGACAATCCCGATTTCAGATCCAATCCGCCCCTGCGCTGTTACCACTGCAAAAAAGAGTTTTATTCAAAACTTGCGGAACTCGCAGGAAAGCGGGGTTTCAAATTCATTTTCGACGGCTCGAACAAGGACGATCTTTCAGATTACCGTCCGGGTCGGAAAGCGGCGGCGGAGTTCGGGATAATCAGTCCACTGATAAAATTCGGACTGGCGAAAAAGGAAGTCCGCGAACTCTCGAAGAAAATGGGGATAAAAATCTGGGACAAGCCCTCGAACCCGTGTCTGGCAAGCAGAGTCCCCTATGGCGAAGAGATTACCGAGGAAAAACTCGAGATGATTTTCAAGTCGGAAAAATTCCTGAGGGATAATGGTTTTATAAACGTAAGGGTGCGGCATCATGGAAAACTCGCCAGGATTGAAGTGCCTGAAAAGGAAATAATGAAACTTCTGAAAGAACCTCTGAAAAGTGCAATCATCAAAAAACTTAGCTCGATCGGCTTCACTTGGGTTTCCATCGACATCAAAGGCTACAGGACAGGAAGCCTGAATGAAATCCTGGATTTGAAGAAATAATTTTTCAATTGCCTCTACGACCAGTTCTTATTGTTGGACCGGTGGTAGCGTGAGGCTGAAATGGCCAGCGCCCTTGTCATGTTCTCGAGTTCCTGGAGAACAACACCGGTGCCGTTTGCAACAGCCTTCGAAGGTTCGTCGGAAAGGAAAACAGGAAGACCCGTCTCCTCGGAAATAAGCCTGTCCAAGCCCCTCAGCTGAGAACCTCCTCCTGCAAGCATGATACCGCGGTCGATGAGGTCGGCCGCAAGTTCCGGAGGACATCTCTCAAGTGTGACCCTGACTGCTTCGACAATGCTCGTGAGCGGCTCCTGGAGAGAAGCCCTGATTTCCTGGGATGTGATTTTTATCGTCTTTGGAAGGCCTGAAATGAGATCCCTGCCTTTGACATCGAGGACGGTCTCCTCGGACTGCGGGTAGGCGCTGCCAATTTTAATTTTGATGTCTTCAGAGGTTCTTTCGCCAATCATGAGATTGTAAACGCGCTTCATGTGCTGGCAAATCGCGGCATCCATCTCGTCTCCCGCAACGCGCACGCTTCTGGACTCGACAATTCCGGAAAGGGAAATTATGGCGACTTCGGTTGTACCTCCGCCGATATCCACTATCATACTCCCCGAAGGTTCCGCAACCGGCAACCCAACGCCTATGGCCGCAGCCATGGGTTCCTCAATCAGATAAATGTCTCCGGCGCCAGCCCTCTGAGCACTGTCCTTGACGGCCCTGGTTTCAACTTCCGTGATCCCGGACGGTACGGCTATGAGAACGTGTGGAGCAAGAATTCTTCTGCGCTTCGGAACGTACTGACGCGCCTTCTGGATGAAATATCTCAGCATTTCCTCGGTTATTTCAAAATCGGCGATGACTCCGTCTTTCATCGGGCGTATGGCGCGAATATTTCCAGGTGTGCGTCCAAGCATCCTTTTAGCTTCGCTTCCAACTGCAAGCACCTCTTTAGTGCCCTCCATGATGGCGACAACGGAAGGTTCGCACAGGACGATGCCCTTATCACGCACAAAAACAAGACATGTCGCAGTTCCCAAGTCTATTCCAATATCTGTGGAGAACATCCTTGATAATTTCTGATATAGCATCATAAGTCCCCTTCATAATTTTTACAGAAAAACAATCTGATGCGTAACTTAATTCATAACCTCAATGACATCAAGCGGAAATGCGATAACTGATATGAATTTTTATTTCCCCTTCCTGTCCATTCTGAATTTTGACGGAGTGCCGCCTATCCTTTTTCCTAATTCCCTTGAAAAATAGTTGCCATCGTTGAAACCAGATTTAAATGCGATTTCACCGATGCTGAGCTACGTGCTGTCCGGGAGTTCACAGATCTTTGCCTGTGATTACGCCTCGATTGATGCTGAAATAGAACGGCTCAAGCCGCTGATTGAACTCGGCGGATACATTCCGTGCCCCGATCATCGAATCGCACCAGATGCGGAATTTCTGAAAAGGGGGCATGCCATACATTTCAGATGCAATCATCCGGACGCGCTTGGAATGAGACGAGACATTTTACGATGATAAATTTTGCAGGACAAAATTTAACTCATCAAATCCCGCAGCAGCATGATGTTCAGGAATGTCACAATAGCGGCGATTGTGAACAGGATTGTCCGGCCGAGCCTGTCGTTCTTGTATTTACCCATGACTTTGCCTGAGGAAGTCAGATATATCAGCGTGAAAATGGTAAGCGGCAACTGGATGCTGAGGAGCACCTGTGAAAAAATGAGGCCTTTGAATGGATCGGAGATGAAAAATATTACTACTGCTCCTCCGATCAGGGTGATGCCGGCACCGATTTTTGAATGTTTGTCTTTAATATCGTAAGGCTCTCCGACTATTCCAGCGAAAATGGAAGCGCCGGCTATGCCTGCGGTGAGCGCTGAAGCGAGTCCGGCAAGGAGAAGGGCGACGGCGAAGACAGTTGCTGAAGTCGAACCTAGCAGGGGATCAAGGGTTTTAGCCGCCTGCTGAAGCTCCGTCACCTGTATTGAATTCGAAAAGAAGACCGCTGCCGCGACAATTATCATGGCGCTGTTGATGGCCCATCCCACGCCCATTGAAAAAAGGGTGTCTAGGAATTCAAATTTCAGCTTATCCTTTATGAATTCGTCTTTTTCATTCTGCCATTGCCTGCTCTGTATTATTTCCGAATGCAGGAAAAGATTGTGCGGCATCACAACCGCGCCAAGCACGCTCATTATGACAACCATGCTTCCCAGCGGGAAGGACGGGACTGTCCAGCCAACAGCGGCGGAAGTCCAGTCCACTTTGATGAGTATTATCTCAAATACGAATGAAATCCCGATAAGTGAGACAAATCCTATGATGATCTTCTCTATTTTCCTGTATGCGCTGGAATAAAGCATCCATGAGACAAACGCAACTGACAGGACTGTTCCGACTTTCAGGGGGAGGCCGAAAAGCATCTGCAGGGCTATTGCGGCTCCGAGAATTTCGGCAAGCGCGGTTGAAACCACGGCAATCATGGCGGTTGCAAGGATTGTGCGCGAAACTGACGGACGGAGGTGCTTTGTGGCAGATTCAGAAAGACACAGTCCGGTTGAAATGCCAAGATGCGCCGCGTTGTGCTGAAGGAAAATAAGCATGATCGTGGAAAGCGTGACTATCCATAGGAGCTTATACCCGAAAATCGAACCGGCCGCCATATTTGAAGCCCAGTTGCCGGGATCAATAAAACCCACGGTAACCAGAAGCCCGGGTCCGATGTACTTCAGCACTTCAAGCCCCGTAATCTTCGGGGGCACCGCATCCTTCAGCAACTGCCTGAAACATGAAATTGTGAAAATGTTTTTCATTTCGTACGTTTGTCCCTGTATCCCTGCGGTTAATTTACTGCCGGATGATATTGCGTACCGACGCCCCGATCCTGCAAAGGAAAGAATAGAGCCCCTTCCTGAAATGTTTTTCCATGAATATGATTATCTGCATGACCATAGAACCGGCATAAAGTCTTGCAAATGTGCGTGAGGATACCCATCTGAAGTTAAGGTTCTTTTTTTCTGCGATGCATTCCGCCCAGAGACCGCTCATGCGTGAAATGTATCTCAATCCTTCTCCATTCAAAGGCAACACCATGCCCGCGGAATCCCCGAATAAACAGACATCCCCTTTCATCACTGCTATTGCAGGACGCATTGGAATTCTGCCGCCTCCCTTGGAGACGACTTCGCCGTTTATGTTTTCCTCCTCTTTGAATCTTTTAAAATCAGAAGGGGAGAAAGGCGTTTTTGAAAATGAACCTATTCCCACATTGAGTTTTCCGTCGGGCAACGGAAATATCCAGTAGTATCCTATCTGGTTCTCAAGGATTTTGAAATAAAGGGAGTCGTCATATTTACTTTGACCCCCTATTATTTCAACATAACTGGTTCCATGGAAGCTGTTGCCTAGTTTTTGGACGAATCCTTTTGCGAGGATGAGTTTTCTGTATGCAGCGTCTGACGTTTTCATGCCGTGTCTGAGCTTCACAATGTTTTTTCCGGGGTCGTGGGAGATGTATTCGGCCTTCTGGAAGACCGCTCCGGAAGCTATTGCCTTTTCCAGTATTGCCGCATCAAGAACCCGTCTATCGGCGACGACATACCCTGATTTGAATCCTGATGTTTTTCCGCCCGCGGAAATTATGATGTTGTTGACTCTGACATGCGGTATTTCGATTTCGAGTTTTTCAAATTCCTCATCCCTTATCCCGCCTGCGCATTTCAAGCGTATTCCGGGCTGTGCTTTGTCGAAAAGAACGACACTGCCGTATCTTGCGAGTTTGGAGGCGAGCAGGCTTCCCGCGAATGAGGCTCCGATTACTGTGAAATCGCTTTCCGGGAAAAATGATTTGGAATCTGCGTCAGGCATTTATATCAGCTTATCCTTATACTCCGCATTAAGACCTTGATAAAGACACGCTAAAGCCGTGAACTCCAACTAATTTCGTCAGTCTTCAGTCATTAGCTGATAGGTCATAGGTGTTAGTTGATAGCAATTAACTTTGAGCTATGAACTACGAGCTATGAACTTTTAACGCTCCGATTCACCGCTTCGCCGATTCATTTTTCAACAGATCACTGATTACCGGTCACGGATCACTGGTTTTAGCGTCGAGATAAGCCTGGAGGATGATGCAGGCTGCGACCGTGTCAATTTTTTGTTTCCGTTTTTCTCTGGAAACATTTCCTTCAATTAGGAGTTTTTCGGCCGACACGCTGGTCAGCCGTTCATCAAGATAATCCACTTTTATATTCAATTTCGTTTCAAGCAGCGTAGCGAGTTCCCTCACCTTACCGGCGTGGGTGCCTTCATCGCCGCTCATGTGCTTGGGAAGACCGATAACTATTTCCCCGGCATTGACCTCGGTGTATTTTTTTGCGATCTGTCCGGCAAGTTCCTCTAGGGAAATTGAATCGCACCTTATAAATCCGGCCGGTTGCGCAATAAAGGCCGACGGATCGCTTACAGCTATTCCGGTTCTGACAGTACCATAGTCTATCCCGATGACACGCATTGTGTATTCCCTGAAATTTTTCATAATAAAGATGACGAAACTATTTTATACAAATCCTTGAAATATTATAAGCAACTTATATTATTCTGAGAACATAAATTAATGGGGAAAATCATGACACGCGTGGAAATTCCATTTGAAAAGTTTTCGACTCCGGTTTTCAAATCCTGGGGCAGTGACTGGTTTCTGCTCACTTCCGGAAGCTTTAAAACCGGCAAGTTCAACACTATGACGGTCGCATGGGGAAGTTTTGGAGTAATGTGGCAGAAGCCCTTTGCGATGGTTGTCGTGCGCCCGAGCCGGCATACATACGGGTTCATGGAAAAATTCGACACCTTCACTCTCTGTGCTTTTCCGTCCGAGTTAAAAAAAGTTCTCAGCTTCTGCGGCGTGAAATCGGGAAAGGATGTTGATAAAATAAAAGAGACGGGAATAACCCCGATAACATCCCTGAAGATCGAGGCGCCCGGCTTTGACGAGGCGGAACTGATAATTGAATGCAGAAAAAACTATTCTGATGATTTCCGTCCGAAAAATTTCCTGGACCCCGCGATTGAGGGAAATTATCCGGGAAAAGATTACCACAGGATTTACTTTGGGGAAATTATCGCAATCAACGGAGTGAAAAAGTATCTTGATGAAAAATAAGGAAGAAAAGAAGGTCAAGACAATACTTCTGATGAGACACAGCAAATCCGACTGGGAGGAGGGTGTTTCCGATTTTGATAGACCTCTGGCAGAAAGGGGGAGGAGTGATTCCCCCCTCATGGGTAAGTTCCTTCTGAAGTGCAGAAAAGTGCCGCTCCTGATAATTTCATCCCCCGCCGAAAGAGCCAGGGAAACGGCTGAACTTCTTGCCAAGTCCTGTAGATACAGAAAGAAAATAGAATACAACGATTCCCTGTATGAAAACAGTCCCGGTGAAATAATCAAAATCCTCCAGAAAATAGATGATGAAATCGATACGGCCATGGTCATCGGACACAATCCGTCAATCGAAGAAGCTACGAAGAAGCTCTGCTTCAGGGAGATGAAATCAATTGAAAATGGAATCAAGTTCCCGACATCGGCAATCGTATGTCTTGAAGTTGAAACAGAGTCCTGGTCGGAACTCTATCCCGGAAACTGCACCATGGCGTGGTTTGTCACCCCAAAACTGGTGAAAGAGCTTTTTTAAGGCGGGCTTTGCCCGCAACCCAAACTCGAAGCACGAAATCCGAAATTCGAAACAAATTCAAAATTTTAAATTTTTCAAACATTTAGATTTACTGTTTTTTGTTTCGTATTTCGTGCTTCGAATTTCGGATTTTAGACACGCATACGCTTAAAATAAAACAAAGACGCAGGCAAAGCATGGATCTGACCGAATTAACCCAGTTTGTCAAAATATCCGAAGGCGGCATTTCCATCGACTGCTGGATTCAGCCAAAAGCTTCTAAAACCGCTATTTCAGGGATTCACGGAACTTCAATTAAAATTACGGTCGCGGCGCAGCCGGAAGACGGGAGGGCTAATGCGGAGTTGTGCACGTTCCTCAGTAAAAAACTTGGGATATCCAAGTCTTCAGTCCAAATAAAATCCGGACATGCCTCCAGAAGGAAAATTGTTTTCTGCTCCGGCGCATCAAAGGAAAAACTTCTGGCCTGCGTCCAGTAGTGCCAATGATAAATTCGAAATTCAAAGTTTTAAAAATTTCAAACATTTGAGTTTTTTATCTTCTGATGTTTCGGATTTCGATATTATAGTCCGTTCCAATGCGGAAAAACTTTTTTTAAGTGCTATCCTATATCACCTGCAAAGAGCACGGCTGCAGAGTGCCGTGGCTATCCGCCGCGGCGGACTGTAGCCGCGTCACTCCGCTGACGCGTTTCTTTTCCAATGAATGCAACTCGGTATAAAATGGAGACTGACATGGGGAAATTATTTGGCACTGACGGAATACGCGGAAAGGCGAACACATATCCCATAACTCCTGAAATAGCCCTTCAGGTCGGGAAAGCTGTGGCTCATGTATTCAACGCAAAGGGACGAGGGCATTCAAGGGCCGTTGTGGGCAAGGATACAAGACTTTCGGGATATATGCTCGAGAATGCAATCGTGAGCGGACTCGTCAGCATGGGAATGGACGTATATTCTGTCGGTCCAATGCCGACTCCTGCTGTCGCCCATCTAACGAAATCCTTCTGCGCCACTTGCGGAATCATGATAACCGCATCACACAACACATCCGAAGACAATGGGATTAAAATATTTGACGGGAACGGCTTCAAGCTTCCGGATGAAACGGAAAATGACATTGAGTCGCATATCCTCGGGGGAGAAATAAACAGCGCCCACATAGGAACAGAATTTCTCGGAAAGGCGTTCAGGATAGACGACGCCAGAGGACGTTATATCGAATTCGCAAAAGCCTCGATAAAAAACCGCAGCCTCAAGGGACTGAAAATAGTGCTTGACTGCGCCCATGGCGCCGGTTATTTCATCTCTCCTATAATCTTCAGGGAGCTTGGAGCTGAAGTCATAAAATCCTCTACCGAACCGGACGGTTTCAACATCAACCAGGACTGTGGGGCGACCCATCCTGAAAATATTTCAAAACTTGTGCTTCACCACAAGGCTGATGTGGGAATCGCCCTTGACGGTGACGGGGACAGGGTGATCTTCTGTGATTCACAGGGTAGAGTTGTCAACGGCGACCGCATCCTCGGTCTTTGCGCCCTTGATTACAAGGAAAGGGGGAGACTGGCGAAAAACACCATTGTTGTCACCTCCATGAGCAATCTCGGACTGACTAAGGCCATGGAAAAGGCGGGTGTCAATGTGGTTGTCACGGATGTGGGCGACCGTTATGTCGTGGAGAAGATGAGGAGTGACGGATACAATATCGGCGGCGAACAGTCGGGACATGTGATCTTCATGGATTACGTGACCACGGGAGACGGGACGATTACCGCCCTCCATGTCCTGAAACTCATGATGGACAAGAAGAAGTCGCTTGCGGAACTCGCAGGTTTCATGGAAGAATTTCCACAACTGCTCTCAAGCATAAAGGTCAAGGAGAAAAAGCCTATTGACCAGATTCCAAGTCTCTGCAAAGCCATCTCCGAATGTGAGAAGGCCCTCGGCAATGACGGGCGCGTGATTGTCCGTTATTCAGGGACTGAAAACAAGATCAGGCTTTTGATAGAGGCAATAAACCAGAAGGACGTGGAAACATGGACTGCGAAAATAAAATCCGTCATAGATAAGGAACTCTGCTGATGAAACTTAAAATAATATCTTCCGATAAAATCAAGTCTCTTTACCCCCTCACATGCACAAGGAAGATTTCGGAATGTCCCGTCGGCACTTCCACATTGGGGGCCGAACTTGAAAAACGGATTTCAAAAGTCCTCAAGTCCATGAAAGATGAAGTCACTCTCTGCGTCTGCGAAGATTTTTGGCCGTCCCTAGATCTTGTCTCATTGCTCTGCGAAATCCGCAACGAGGCGGTCGTCTACTTCGGGGAAAATAAAAAAGTGGTCGCCTGGATTTCCTCTGATGGCAATATTCCAAAAAAGGCCGAATGGATTCCAGCAGATCCAAAATCCCACATAATCAGTGCGCCATGGCATCTTCTGTCAGTGAATGAAGACATTGTCGGATCAATAAAAAAGAGCGTCATCAACGGCGAAGTCCGCAAAGGGGTGACGGTTGAGGGCAATATAGTTGTCGGAAAAGGGACCGTGATCCTGCCCGGAGTTTACATTGACGGAAACGTTGTTTTCGGGGAAGACTGCAAAATCGGACCGAACTGCTATTTCAGGGGCAATACGTTCATCGGGAACAAATGTCATGTAGGACAGGCCGTGGAAATAAAAAATTCGATCCTGATGGAAAAAGTCAGTGCCGGACATCTGAGTTATGTCGGGGATTCCATAATCGGAGCTTTTTCAAATTTAGGAGCGGGCACTATAACCGCGAATTTCCGCCACGACGGGAAAAACCACCGGTCTATGCTGAACGGTGAACTCGTTGACACCGGTCGCAGGAAGCTCGGTGTCATTATGGGTGACAATGTACATACCGGAATCCATACAAGCATCTATCCCGGCCGCAAAATCTGGCCGGAAATGTCAACCCTCCCCGGCGACATAGTGATCAAGGATTTGATGCCGTGCAAAAAATAAAAATCAGGAAAGCCAAATCTGCAGATGCCGGATCAATCGCGGATTTTAATATCGCGATGGCATTGGAAACGGAAGGCAGGGAACTTTCACCGGCCAATATTGGGCCGGGGGTGCTGGCGTTGTTCAGCAAACCCGAATATGGGTTTTACGTCGTTGCGGAAATTGAAGGGCTGGTCGCAGGATCTTTAATGGTCACATATGAATGGAGCGACTGGAGGAACGGCCTTTTCTGGTGGATCCAGAGCGTCTATGTAAGGCCTGAGTTCAGACGCAAAGGTGTTTATCGCGCAATGTTCTCATACGTTAAGGAACTTGCGGGGAAGGATCCCGGAATCTGCGGTTGCCGCCTCTATGTTGAACAGGACAATACCGTAGCTCAGAAAACTTATAAAAGTCTTGGCATGGAAGAAACCCACTACAGATTGTTTGAGGAGATTTTTCATGAGTGAATTGAAAGATAAAGTCGCCCTTGTCACCGGTGGCGCACAGGGAATCGGAAAGGGCATTGCAAAGCATTTTCTCGGACTCGGGATGCGGGTTGTCATTGCGGATATTGACGAAGAGGCCGGGCGGGAAACTTTGGAAGAATTGAAAGGACTTGACGAATTGAAATTTGTCAAGACAGATGTGAGCAACGAATCCGAAGCTAAAAACGCTGTGGAGAAGACAGTCGGATATTTCGGTGGCATTTACGCCCTGATAAATGATGCGGGAATCGCAAATCCTGGAAGCACCGCTCCTGATGAACTGAACCTGGAATCCTGGAACAGAGTCATCGGAGTCAACCTCACAGGTAGCTTCCTTATGGCGAAATTCGCTATCCCTCATCTGAAAAAATCCAGAGGTTCGATAGTCAACATCTCTTCAACGAGATCAATCCAGTCCGAACCCAATACCGAAGCCTACGCCGCCACCAAAGGCGGCATCCTGGCGCTTACACACGCACTGGCCATCAGTCTCAGCGGAAAGGTGAGGGTTAATTGCATAAGCCCCGGCTGGATTGATGTCGGTGATATGAAGAAAAAAAGCACAGGGAAAAAATACGAGCTGACCCTTGCCGACCATGAACAGCATCCGGCGGGACGTGTCGGAAAACCCGAGGACATCGCGGAAATGGCGGCGTTTCTGATTTCAGAGAAAGCCGGATTCATCACCGCGCAGAATTTCATTGTGGACGGCGGCATTACGAAGAAGATGATCTACTTATAAATTTTGCGGACGCAAAATTTATTTCCAAACGGTGATCTCTTCAGGCTTGAATTTCGGGACGTGGATTACGTCCTTGTCATCAAGATAGTATTTGGTTGAATCGTTACTGCCGATATCTTCCTGGACTGGACTTTCATCCGGATATCCGACCGCCACAAGATACATGACCGCTGTGTCTGAACCCAATGCTAAAATTGAATTGACATCTTCCTTGAAACTGCCAATCCAGCAGGTGCCAAGGCCAAGCTCAACAGCTTTTAAGAGAATGTTTTGTATTGCAGCGCCTGCATCGGCATAGATGTGCTTAAAATTTTTCACAGATTCTGCTGGTGCAAGCACTGCAATGAAAGCAAGAGGAGCATCTTTGAGCCATTCGGGACTTCTTTTCGGTTTGACAGACCCGCCCCAGCCGGTCTGGAAAAACACTTTCTCGACAGTTTCCGGAGTTCTTATGACAATGTAGCGGAGCTGCTGCATGTTTGAGGCGGAAGGTGCGAATCTCGCAGAATCTATGAGGTCCAGGAGAAGTTTATCTCCTACAGGTTTCTGTTTATATCTGCGAATGGTGCGTCGGTTCCTGATGGCGTCTGAAAGATTCATGTTTAATTTCCTTTTAAATTTTCTTCCCGGTCGCTTTGAAAGCGACCGGGAAGAAAATTATGAAGTCATCGGATCACATCAAGCGCGGTCTGGACGTTGCCGAACGGGGCGCTGACCTGGATTCCTCTGATGTATTTGCGGATCTTTTCTATGGATTCTTTTGCGATGAGAATTCCTTCGAGGCGTTGCTCCTCTTTGGTTTTTGCCTTTGACATGCGTTCCATGATCGAATCGGGAACCACTACGCCCGGAACTTCATTCTTCATGAATTCGGCGTTGCGGTAACTCGACAGCGGCCAGATTCCGGCAATAACGGGAATATTGAGGTCGCTTATTTTTCCAATGAATGAAATCAGCGGTTCCACTGCGAAGACCGGCTGTGTGATGATGAACTCGGCGCCGGCCTCGGCTTTTTCACGTGTCCTGCGAAGTTCGCGTTCAATGTCGATCGCATTGGGATCGGCTCCCACACCTATCAGAGCCCTCGTGGGATCTTTTATCGCATTGCCGCCGATATCCACTCCGCGATTGAGCCTGCTCTGGATTTTCGCCATCCCGACCGAATCGGCATCAAATACTGCTGAAGCGAAAGGATAATCTCCAAGTTTAGGAGGATCTCCTGTTATGAAAAGGATGTTGTTTATCTTAAGGGCCGCGCAACCGAGCAGGTCCGACTGCATTCCAATCAGGTTGCGGTCGCGGCAGCAGAAGTGGAGTATGGTTTCTATCCCGGCCCCTTCCTGGATTTTTGAAGCTGTCACGATCGGGGACATCCTCGCGCTGGCCCTCGGCCCGTCGGGAATGTTTATGGCGTCAATCCCGAAGGCTTTGCACTGCTTCGCCTTTTCAATTATAGGATCGAGATCGTATCCTTTCGGCGGGACAATTTCAATGGTGGCTATCCATTCGCCTTTTGCGAACTTCGCACCGAGCCGAGATTTTTCGGCAAGTGGCACCGGTTCTTTAAGATGTTCCCGGTGTTCCTTGACAGTAATCTTTTCGAAGGACGCGGTCTTTGCGAGCGGACGGATACTGCGGGAGATGTCCCTGATATGTTCAGGCGAAGTTCCGCAGCAGCCTCCGATTCCGCGTACGCCAAGATTGACAAACCGTATTGCGTAAGTTGTGAAATATTCGGGGCTGGCCATATAAATCAGGCGGCCTTCGACATTTTTCGGCATGCCGGCATTCGGCTGGACGATTATCGGAAGATCGGTCAGGTTTGCAAACCTCTCAACAGAGGAGAGCATTCCTTCCGGACCGGCTCCGCAGTTAAGCCCTATCGCAGCAGGCTTCCTTCCGCCAGTCCTGAAAACATTGAGAAGGCTCTGGATAGGTTCGCCTTTGAGGGATTCAGAATTCTCGTCCAGCGTAAAACTAAGGACATAGGGAAGCTTAGAGTTTTTATTTATCGCCGTAAATGCGAATTCCGCATCCGCCATCGAGGGAAGTGTCTCAAAAATAATAAAGTCTGCGCCTCCTTCCTCCAGTGCGGCAATCTGTTCGGCAAGCGTTTCCACAATGTGCTCCGGGGAATGGTTGCCGTGATGGTGTATTTTCCCGATAGGTCCGACGGAACCCGCTATAAGGGTGTTTTCATTTCCGCTCTCACGGGCCAGTCTTACACCCGCCATGTTTATTTCACGGACTTTGTCGCCGAGTCCGAAGCGGGCTAGTTTATTCGAATTCGCGCCGAAAGTGTTGGTCGTGAGAACATCCGCGCCTGCCTCAAAGTATTCTTTGTGGATCTGGGAGATTACTTTCGGGGCGGTAAGGCAAAGTTCATCAAAACAGGTGTTTACAAAGAAATTCTTCTTGTAGATTTCAGTTCCCATTGCACCGTCGAATATTGTGATCTGCGATAAAAGCTTTTCTTTAAATTTGTCTGTCATTGATATTCTTCTTTTCTGAATTATGGATTATTTGAAGTTCATATCTTATCACTTATATTTTTTCATTCAAAATTTATTTGAATGAAAAAATATTATATCAGTTGCAGACAAGATTTTCCAATGTATACTTCGATTATAAACAATAAAGGATATACTGGGAATGAGACTGTCTACAAAATCAAGATACGGATTGAGAATACTTCTGCAGATTGCCATAGACAACCGCGACGGAAAAGCGGCTCAGGGCAAATCTATTTCAAAGAAACAGGAGATCTCGGAACCCTATCTGGAACAGATTATGATTCCCCTGAAAAACTCCGGACTTGTCAGGACAACGCGCGGCTGCAACGGGGGATACTTCCTCAACAAGGATCCGAAGGACATAACTATCCTCAATGTCATAGAGCTTTTTGAAGGCGAGCTTAATCTGGTGGACTGCGTTTCCGAGGAAAAGAATTGTCCGAGAATTAAAAACTGCCAGACAAGCAATGTATGGAAAAAGATTGCAAGCTCTCTCAGAGATGCGGCTGATGAGATAACCTTGGCGTCAATACTTGAAGAGCACAAGGGCAACGAACTGGAATATGCGATTTGAAGCGGGCCCTGCCCGCAAATTCGAAATTCGAATTTTGAAACATTTGGAGTTGCTGGTTTATCGTTTTTGATTTATATACGCTGAAAAAATGGAAAGTTAAAAAAAATAGAAAGGGTTTTCAAAATGGGCAAATTAGGCGATTCGACAATAACTCTTCATGCAGGACAGGCGCCTGACCCGACTACCGGGGCAAGGGCCGTGCCCCTTTATCAGACGTCAAGCTATGTGTTCAAATCTGCGGAGCACGCGGCAAACCTGTTCGCCCTTAAAGAATTCGGAAATATCTATACGCGCCTCATGAACCCCACAACAGATGTCTGGGAGAAAAGGGTTGCCGCACTTGAAGGCGGTACCGGAGCGCTCGGGACATCCAGCGGAATGGCCGCTATTTTCCTGGCGATCACAAATGTCGCACAGGCCGGCGACCATATAATAAGTTCGTCTTCGCTATACGGCGGAACAGACACGCTATTCCGTTATACTTTCCCGCGTTTCGGAATCAGTGTCACATTCATTGACGATTTCACTCCGGAAAATGTCAAAAAGGCGATAAAGCCGAACACCAAGCTCGTCTATGCGGAGACAATCGGGAATCCGAAAGGCGATGTGCCGGACATTGAAAACATTGCGAAGGTCGCACACGCGGAACGCCTGCCGTTTTTCATGGACAACACATTTGCACCAGTTCTCTGCAAACCCATTGAACACGGTGTTGATGTCGTAATTCATTCATGTACAAAATGGATTGGCGGACACGGCACGTCGATTGGCGGAATCATTGTCGACAGCGGAAAATTCGACTGGTCAACCGGAAGGTTCCCCGAATTCACTACTCCTGATCCCAGCTATCACGGTGTCGTTTACTGGGACGCCCTCAAAAATGTGCCGGGAATGGGGAATGTCGCTTACATCATCAAGGCAAGAGTCCAGGGAATGAGGAACATAGGTTTCTGCCCAAGTCCGTTCAATTCCTTCCTGTTCATACAGGGACTGGAAACACTTCCACTGAGAATAAAAGCGCACGGTGGAAATTCTATTGCGCTTGCGGAATATCTGAAAAAACACAAACTTGTCGAATGGGTCAGTTATACCGGACTGCAGGATCATCCCTACCACAATCTCGCCAAAAAATATCTGAAAGGCGGATTCGGCTCCGTATTCGGTTTCGGCGTGAAAGGCGGACACAAGGCGGCGACGAAGTTCATTGATTCGGTAAAACTCGCAAGCCATCTCGCCAATGTGGGAGACGCCAAGACACTTGTCCTTCATCCCGCTTCGACAAGCCATCAGCAGATGAGTCCTGAAGCCCAGAAAGCGGCGGGAATCACTCCTGAATTCATCCGCGTCTCAGTCGGAATCGAGAATATCGAGGATATTATCGCCGACTTCGACCAAGCTCTCGTGAACTCGCAGAAGTAACTGCCCGGAATATTTCAACAGAAAGCCCGTCATGACAAAAAACATGATGGGCTTTTTTATGGAGTTGAGTTGAAAATTACAAGTTCAAAACAGACCTTCGGGTGGAAAAAAGTCGCACTTGCAAAATCGCAGTTCGACACGATCGGCCCCGGCTCTTGAAAGTCGGGGAATTACCGCAATTTCCATTAATGTCAAAGTTTTCATCACTTGTCCGCGTTTTTTATGACTTGAATGCTTTCCCTGACAGGATCCGTTTTTCCTCGCGTTCCGTCATTCTTTTTTGAATATTTCCTCAGCAAATTATAGACTTTCATCGCCTGTGCATTATCCATGTTTTTGTCTAAGAGATTTTTTTTAATTTTAGAATAATTGACTCGAATCGTATAGTCATTTGTTCCAGTTTCCCTAAGTCTATTTACAATTTCTGTATTTTCAGGTGAATTCAATAATTTCTGGTACTCATTCTCCTCCTCTTTACTCAAAACCTGCTTCTTTTTATTGTTTTGCTCATAAAGCTCCGCAACCCGCTTACTGTATTCTTTATCTGCAGCCAACCTTTCATCCTCGTACTTGTTCAGTTTTTCATAAATAATCTTCCCCCATTCGGCAATTGCGGACAGTTCGTTTTCATCAATGTCCTTAGTCATGGCATCGTGCTCCTCATGTGAGATTCTCTTCACCCAATATCCGTCAACTCTTTGTTCGGACGGTTTCTGTCCGGTAAGAGCAAGCGGCGGTGAAATAACTGTATTCCATGCATATCCGCTTACCGGCATAACCATTCCAGGCCCGACAAAATAATAAGTCCCCTTGACGGTCGAGTCGAGCACGTGATATCCAGGCACAAGGACTGTTCCGGCGGTTGCTCCGAGAACGCATCCGGTAAATCCTGCGGTAACTCTGAAAATATTGTCCACAAAGACCTGGAAAGTAGCAATCGGATAAGCCATCGGCCACCCGAAAATCCTTTTTTCAACTTTGTTGCTGGCGGCACAAAAATACTCCGACCATGCATTGGGAATACCTTTGATTATGAATTTGTTGACGCAATCATTAAAAGCCCAATCGTAGGCGTCTCTGCTGTGTCTGGAAAGATTTCTGTATTTTTCACTGTCCAAATATTCCCCAAAAGAATCTGTCACATTCCCCCAGTTTTCCCATGCATATTTTGACGGGGTGACATAACCGGGAACAATACGAATATCGTACCAGTTGCCGTCGTCTCCCTGAATCTGACCTCTCCAGATCAGTTGCCCTTTCTGGCTGAATGAAAGAAAATATCCGCTATCTTCGTAGTTTTTATCTGCTAAAAGATTAAGGGACATAATGCAAAAAAGGATGACAGCAAAAAAATATTTCATGTTTTCTCCGTGTGTTCTGTGAGTTCTGTGGTCATATTTGCCGACGTGTACTATATTTAGATCCATGAAAATTACAAAAACTCCAAAACCTGACTGGAAAAGAATAAAAATCCTCATAAGCCTTGCGCTTGAAGAAGATATCGGGGGAGGCGACGCGACAAGCGTTTCCGTAATTCCGAAAAATCTCAGGGCCAGCGCTGCGTTGATCTGCCGCGAGGACTGTGTCTGCGCAGGTCTTCCGGTTGTGGAGGCTGTTTTCAAGGCAGTGGACAAGAATATCAAGTTCACGGCAAAGGTGCGCGAGGGCCTGCATTGCAGGAAGAACACCGTGATGGCTGTTGTCGAGGGAAATGCGCGTTCATTACTAACCGCCGAACGGACAGTCCTCAACTTCTTCCAGCGCCTCTGCGGAGTCGCCACCATTTCCGCGAAATTCGCAGATGCGGCAAAGGGATCCAATACAAAAATCCTCGACACCCGCAAGACAACTCCCTGCTGGCGTAATCTTGAGAAATACGCGGTAGCTGTAGGTGGCGCTTCAAACCACAGAATCGGTTTATATGACCGGATCATGATAAAGGACAATCACCGCGAACTTGCGGGGCTGGAGGGATCGGGTGGAATCCGCCGTTCAGTAGAAAAGGCCCGCAAAGCATATCCCAAGCTCGAAATCGAAGTGGAGGCGGACAGCCTTGAGGAAGTCCGCGAAGCCGCGGAGGCCGGAGCGGATTACATTCTTCTTGACAATATGACCAATCAGATGATGGCAAAGGCGATTAAAATAAATGCCGGAAAGGCCAAACTCGAGGCAAGTGGCGGAATCACACTCTACCGCATTCCTTCAATAGCCAAACTCGGAGTAGATTACATTTCGGCAGGCGCCCTCACACACTCCGCAAAGTCAATTGACATTTCAATGGATATTTCCGTCTGATTATTTTTTCATTCGGATATCTTCAAAACAGGAATTTATCCAAATAAAAAAATATGGCACGTATTATGCTTGAAAGAATTTCCGGCTGAATGTATCTGAACGGGTCTTATGGAGAATAACGATGATCCTGATCTTCGAAGACAACATGGACATAGCGCTTGTCGTGAAGCGGATGCTCAACCTCGTTTTTCACGAGCGCTGCGTGATAACATGTAACTGCGTTGTCGCGGAAAACATGGTGCTCGCAGGAGAAATCGAGCTTGTCCTCAGCGACCTCGATATCGAAGGGCATAAGGGACAGGGGCTCGATCTGATCAGGAAAATAAAAAGGTTCATGCCCCACACTTCCCCGCCAATTGTCATTTACACAGGTCTCAGCAAAGGCGATTCCACATACAATGAAGCCGAAAAATTTTCCGACAGTATTTTCGAGAAAAGTGAAATCTCACTTCCTCAGCTCTGCAAGGAACTATGCCGTCTGATTAAATTAAGAGCTCGCTAAAAATAAATTAATCGACCAAAGCGCCGCAACTTTAAGTAACACAGGCTTCAGCCTGTAGTTAAATTAATCTGGAAACACAAGGGAAATTGCAGGCTAAAGCCCGCATTACTATCTTCCACAGCTTTGAAATTCCTTAACGTTAACGTGAGCCTTTGCCGGCGAATATTCCATGAACCTCCAACTTGGTGGTGTCCCCCACCCCACAAAAAAAAGACCCCGGATTTTCAACATCCGGGGTCTAATACTTAAATGTGTCTAAATTACTTTGCCGCTATGAGGTCAGCCCTTCTGTTCTTCGCCCACACGGATTCGCCGCTCCCCTGAACGGCGGGACGTTCCGAGCCGTAGCTGATTGTCTGTGTGCGTGCATCTGCAACACCGAGTTTTGTGAGATAATCCCTTACGGCAAGGGCGCGGCGCTCTCCCAGCCCCCTGTTATATTCTATGCTTCCACGTTCATCGCAGTTACCTTCGATGATCAGATTGGAATCCTTGTTCTTGAGAAGGTAGTTCGCAACCTGTTCAAGTTTCGCCTGCTCACTTGTTCCAATTGTGGACTGGTCGTATGCGAAATAAACTGTGGGAAGGGTAACGCCGGGAATCGGCTTCCATTCAGCTCTGCCTGATGGAGGAAGTCCCCCGGGTGTGCCCCAGGCACCACCAGGCGTAAGACCGTCGGGTCCAGGCACTATGCCTGCGGTCTGCGCGGCCTCATCATCATCCCCCCAGCCGAACCATTTTGAAATTGTCGAACATCCTGAACCCGCAACAAGTGCCGATAAAAGAACAGCAAGTGCCGCCACTCTGAATAATCTATTCACTTTACACCTCCGTTAGATTTTAAAAATAAATTTGCACATAATCTAAACTTCAAATAATGAATTTACCAAAACTTTATTTGAAAAAAGTCTTAAAACTTTATTTGTAGGATCATTCAAAACAGTTATTGTTATGCGTCATTACAAAAACAAGACAAATTGACAACCTCTAAAACCAGCAGAGAACCTTATGAAAAACATTGACTGGAACAATCTCGGATTCGAATATATCAAGACGGACTGCCATGTCCGCTCAACTTTCAAGAACGGTAAATGGGGAAGGCTCGGCATACACAGAAAAGACACCATCACAATGAATGTCGCCGCGACATGCCTTCATTACGGGCAGGCCTGTTTCGAGGGGCTCAAGGCGTTCCGCTGCAAGGACGGAAAAGTCAGGATTTTCAGACCGAAAGAAAATCTCAAGAGGATGAACGACACGGCAAGTTACATTCACTGTCCGCAACTTCCCGAATCCATGTTCATCAGGGCTGTCAAGAAAGCCGTCAGTGAAAACATTGATTTTGTTCCACCGTACGGCACTGGCGGATCCATGTACCTGAGACCTCTTCTCATAGGCACAGGTCCCAGAATCGGAGTTGCTCCCGGAGACCAATATGATTTCATCGTGCTCGCAATTCCCGTCGGAGCCTATTATAAGGGGAACATAAAACCTGTTGACGCCGTCATCCTGGACGATTACGACAGATCCGCACCCAGAGGAACCGGACATATCAAAATGGGAGGCAACTACGCGGCCGGGCTTCACGCCCATTCTCTCGCAAAGAAGATGGGATTTCCCATAAACCTCTATCTTGACTCAAAAACAAGGCAGTATGTCGACGAGTTCGGAACCAGCAATTTCATCGGGATAACCAGAGATGGGAAATATGTGACTCCCGATTCAACTACGATACTCCCCAGCATAACTAACAAATCCCTCACGCAGCTTGCCGAAGACATGGGCATACCCGTTGAACGCCGCCCGGTAGCCTTTCATGAAATTGCGGATTTCGCAGAAATAGGCGCATGCGGGACGGCGGTTGTCATAACTCCCATCGGGCGCATTGTCTGCGGAAATAAGACTTTCGAATATGACAGTGAAAAATGCGGACCGGTCCTGAAGAAACTCTATGATGAATTAACCCGTATACAGTACGGGGAAATCCCGGACAGGCATGGATGGCTGATGGAAGTGGAATAAGCCCCCCATCTCCTTTTTTCGGCTCTTTGAATATCCAATATCCAATCCGCCACGGCGGAAATATCCAACCGGCTAGGGGAAGTTCTAAAGTTCTAAAGTTCTAAAGTTCGGAAGTTCGGAAGTTCGGAAGGTAGAATTTAGAAAGTAGAAAACTAATTTTAGATAGAAAACGTGAGAAGAAGTTCTGGAGTTTGTTTTTTGTTTATAGGCTTATTACAAATGCGGAAGCATTCCCCAGAGTGCGGTGACAGAGTCACAGGGATATTTATTCAACTCTGGGAATTATCGGCTCTATGCGAATGTCGCAAATTTTACCGTTTGGCTTGCTTTGAATTGCTACTGCATTAAAGCCGGAGGATTAACTTCGAGTTTTATTTCCCTGATCTCCGTCTTGTAATCGGCGACGGTCTGTTCAAGTTTTGACGGATCCCCTTTTGCGGATTCCGTCCATTCCTTCCAGTCCGGAACCCTAGCGGCCCATGCAGCGCCCCAGAATTCCCCTGGAGGGAGGCTGGAAATAAGACTCAAGTACTTGTTCGAGTAATTCATGAGCTGGACTCCGGAAGTTTTCTCATAAATACCCCTAATGTAAACGGCAAGAGCCGCCAGAACGGCGAAATATCTATTACGCTCAAGCTCAACCCTTTCATCAAGAGCCCTGGTGGAGCTGGAACTGCCGCCCAGATATCTGAGGATTTCAAGATAAAAGTCTTCTTCAGAAACATTAGCCGCAACAAGTTTCTCATAGATCCCTGCGCAGAATGCCTCCGCATCAGGGTCATTGGAAAGATATTTTGCAAATGCCATCTGTATCGCCGCCTGTTTCCTTGCGGCTATTTTGATAGTGCCATCATCTAGAACTTTCTCTGATCTTGCACTCGCCTGGACACAGTCGCCGGCTTTGAACATTACAGTGACGCCGGGAAGCAGATCCTGCGGCATTTTCCCGCCCTTATGGAGAAATCTGTCAAAAGCCCCATACTGCCAAAGTAAATATGCCGCAAGGATGAACACTGCCGAAAAAACTGCATGGGTGAGAATGGTTTTAGAGATATTCATTCCGATAATTGTGAAGGTGGAACCGGATTTATTTCTGGAAGGAAACTTACGTCCGCCCTTGAAAAAAGCAGCCCTTTTTTCAGCCATTTTCCCATTCCTGTCGGCAACTGTTCTCTTTTTTCCATTCTCTTTCATGTAGATGTTCAGCTCATTGATGATATCCCTGTATGATGGTCTCTCCTCAGGATTCCGGCTCAACATTCTCATAACCAAGTCGGAAATGGCCTGGGGAATGTCCGGACGATGCTTTTGAGGGGAAGGCGGATCCATCTCCGTCCTTATCCTGAGAAGCCTCTCAAGATTGTCCACTTCAAAAGGGGCATGCCCTGCCATGAGCTGATAGAATGATGAGCCCAGGCTGTAAATATCCCCAGTGTGGTCTTCCTTGCCGGAAAGAACTTTTTCAGGGCTTACATAGCATGGGCTTGCCCAGCCTTTGGTTATCTTGTCTATTGATTCCGAACTGGAATCCCTGAGCGCCTGCGAAATGCCGAAGTCACCGACTTTCACATTCCCGTCCCTGTCCATCATGATGTTGGCTGGCTTTATGTCATGATGAATGATTCCATGCCTTCTCGCATTGTCGAGTCCTTCAGCTATGTCCCTCATCCACTTGACTACATCATTTACCGGCAGAGGCTCCCTGCTCTCCTCAAGTTTCCTGTCAAGCGATCCTCCATCCATGTACTGCATGACAATGTACGGCTGGTCTTCAAATTCCCCACACGTGTAGATTGGAAGAACTGCATAATGGTTGATGGTTGCGGCGGTTCTTGCCTCGTGGAGGAATAGACGGCAACTTTCATTCTGGCTGGCGACATCCGGGTTGAGGACCTTTATGGCCACTTCCCTGTCAAGGGTGAGGTCAAGCGCCCTATATACGACAGCCATACCCCCTACTCCGCCGGACTCCTCAAGAAGATAGTTGTCGAACCATTTCGGTATTATTATCTCGACATTGCAGGAGGGGCATTTCACTTTTTCAAACGGAACCATATCGGTGAGGTCGAGTTTCTGCATACAGCGGTAGCATGTTATTTTAAGGGGGCGCGTTTCGGAAACGGTATCCTCATTTTCAGGAACCGTGATTTTTTTCAGGGAAATTGTTTCGGAGGAAACAGGTTCTTCTGCGGCGGCGAAAATGATTTCCTCCGGTTCTCTGGGAACCGGTGAGGGAATCCTGTTTATCCTCCTCTGCCCGGTGGAAGACGGGGAATTGGATTCACCTCCAGTTTTTCGGGCATCATCTTTAAATTCTTCAGTCATTATACCTTATCCAAAAGTTCCAGTTTTGCCAATCCATAATTTTCTTGGAAAACTATAGCATCCAATATTGTTTTTTTTATCACAAAATCCAAATTGTTTCCGAAGGCTTGTCCTGCGAAACTACTGTCAGTCTGATGTCCTGACGCCCGATATCTGCAAGTTTCCTGTTTCCAACTTCCTGCACCAGGGAATATTCATTGCAGTCGCTGCTGACATGGACGAGAAAAATGAATCTGGTTTTCTCTGTGACTAGGAAATCAAGCGCCTTCATCGCATCGTCGTTGCTCAGATGTCCGCGTTTCCCAAGCACACGTTTTCTCAGCTTGATGCTTCTGTCTGACCTGTTCTGCATCTCCACATCGTGGTTACACTCCAGGATTAGCGCATCGCAGTCCCGCAGCCTCTGCATGCACAACGAATTCATATGCCCCAGATCGGTGGCAATCCCAACCCTTGTCGAATCCAGTGAAATTACAAACCCGACCGGATCTTCAGCATCATGGGGCACCGAAAAAGGCCTTACGCTGAAAGGCTTGACTTCAAATATGGAACCAGTTTCAAAAAAAACTCTTTTTTTTCCGAGTTTCCCAAGATTATCGAGAAACAGCCCGGTACCCGCGGTCAGATAGGTGGGTATCTCGAAATCATCCGAGAAAAGCCTCGCCCCGTTCACATGATCCCCGTGTTCGTGACTGATAAGAAGGGCTTTTATTTTTTTAGGGTCGAGCCCGCAGACTGCGAGCCTCGCAATAAGCTCCTTCCTGCTGAAACCCGCATCCACCAGCACCCCCTCGTCCTCCGTGTGGATGAGAATCGCATTTCCGCGGCTCCCGCTGCCCAGTACTGTTATTCCGAAACGCATAAACTATTTTCCCGCCATTTTAAATCATGTTTGGCTAAAATTAGAAATAATGGTTATATTGTCGAAGAGTCAAGTATGTAAAATAACAGTATTTGGATTTTTATCTATGGCGAATCAGGGATTAATTCAATCTCAGCAGATGAAACAGGAACAGATACTGGCCCCACAGCAGATCCAATCCTTGGAAATCCTTGTCGCCCCCCTCCTCGAGCTCCAGATGAAGGTCAGCCAGGAACTTCAAGACAATCCCATCCTCGAACAGGAGAAACCGGGCGGAGAGGAACTGGCAGGCGATGTCCTCACTGATTCATCCTCCGCGGAAAACGACACGGATGAAAACCGGACACGGGACGATGCAGACAAGTCAAACCAGGAAATATCGGAACTTCTCCAGCTCGCCGACTCATGGCAGAATTCCCTTGCCCCTGCCAGCACCGGCAGAAAATACACCGACGAGGATGACGAGAAACGCCATCATTTCCTGGAGTCGCTCACCGAAGAGGCATCCCTTCAGGAACAGCTTCTTGAACAACTGAAACTTTCCAGTGTGGACGACAAGACAAAAGAACTTGCCGAACTGATCATAGGCAGTATTGATGAACAGGGATATCTTAGGAGCCATCTCGCAGATCTCGCGACCGCAGGAAGAATCACCGTGAAGGAAATGGAGAAAGTATTGGAGCTCGTCCAGGCTTTCGACCCGCCGGGAATTGCCGCAAGAGACCTGAGGGAATGCCTTCTGCTACAGCTGAAAGCCAGAGGGAAATCAACATCTATGACCGCAGAACTTATCAGGACCCACCTGAAGGAACTGGGGCAGAACAAACTTCCCCAGGTTGCGCGGAAAATGAAAATATCGATGCAGAAATTAAATGATCTTATCGGGCAGATACGCGCCCTAAACCCTCATCCGGGATTGGCCCTGGCCCCCAACAATCCAATTTTCATACTGCCAGAGGTGACCGTTGAAAAGAGTGGCGAAAAATATTCAGTGACCTCCAAATCCGATAATTTCCCCAGACTGCGGATTTCACACTTCTACCTGAAGCTACTCGAAGATCCGAACACTTCCGAGGAAACTAAAACCTACATAAAGGGAAAACTGCTTCAGGGCAGAGCCCTGATTAAAAGCCTGTCACAGAGGCAAAGCACAATCAAAAGCATTGCCGAAGTCATTGTTGACAGCCAATTCGACTTCTTCGAGAAAGGCGTTGAATTCCTCAGGCCTCTGACAATGCAACAGGTCGCGGACAAGCTCGACATACATGAGACAACCGTCAGCCGCGCCATCGCCAACAAATACATGCAGACCCCGAACGGCCTTCTTGAATTCAAATATTTCTTCTCCTCCGGATTCAGGGCTGATGACGGCGAAGTGCTTTCAAACAGGAGCATCATGGAGAAAATCAAGGACTTCGTCTCAAATGAGAACACTTCAAAACCCCTTTCCGACAAGCAGATCGCCGAGATGCTCCAGGCGGACGGCCTTAAAGTCGCCAGGCGCACCGTCGCAAAATACCGCGAAGAACTCAACATCCAGCCATCGCACCTGAGAAAAGAATTCTAAGGAATTACCACTTTGTAATGCAATTCGAAAATATTGTGCCATGAGCCACCTGTACCACACTCTTTTTTCTTCTAAAGGATTTATTTTGCAATATATTCCATCTCCTGATTCACTGTCGCCTATATCGCTGTAGCGATATAAATACCAAACACCTGTCAACACGAACAACGGCTCACATCTTGCATTTATCGGGTAAATTTCCGACAGGCAAACGGGGGAAAGCAAAATTCCTGTCAGTTTTTTTTCAGTCCGCATGTTGAAAGCTTTTCATTTTAACATAGATTCTGAATTCGTGCATTTATTTTGCAAAAGTAGTAAGAAATCTGCGACCTCCTACGGTGGCCGCAGATTTACCAATAAGAAACTATTAAAGGCGCACACTAAAGTGTGAACTCCAAAATTTGGAGTCCAGCCCTAGTCGCCTTTGGCGCCACCTGTGGCGGGTAAGCCTTTAGGCTGTTCTTTAAGAAGTAACGCTAATTTTCAAAGGAGGACTTAAAAGTTTTAAGTGTTAAGGAAAGCAATTGCAGTTTCCGGAGAACAATCTCTTGCTTAAAACTTAAAACCTGACACTTAAAACTGAATTTCTGCAACCCGCGAATTTCGCAATTGGCTCAATAACAATACAGGGAGACAATCAATGTCGGTTTTTAAAAAAATAAAAGTGCCTGCGGGCGATAGAATCACAGTCAACAGCGACGGGGGACTCAATGTTCCCGACAATCCGGTGGTCGCATTTATCGAAGGCGACGGCATCGGTGCGGACATTACGAAAGCCAGCATGCATATCTGGGACAACGCAGTCAAAAAGGCTTTCGGCGGCAAAAAGAAGATTTCCTGGATGGAAATCTACGCCGGTGAAAAAGCAAACGCCATATATGGCGAAAACACCTGGCTGCCTGATGAGACCATTGATGCCGTCAAAGAATATATCATAGGGATAAAAGGCCCTCTGACAACTCCTGTCGGAGGGGGGATCAGATCCCTGAATGTCGCATTACGCCAGAAGCTTGATCTATATGTCTGCCTGCGGCCTGTGCGCTATTTCAAGGGAGTCCCCTCACCCGTTAAACAGCCTGAAAAAACCGACATGGTCATTTTTCGTGAGAATTCCGAGGATATCTATGCTGGCATAGAATGGAAAGCCGACTCCGCGGAGGCGAAGAAAGTCATCAATTTCCTGCAGAAGGAGATGGGCGTCAGCCAGATAAGGTTCCCGGAATCGTGCGGAATCGGGATCAAGCCGATTTCAAAACAGGGAACTGAAAGGCTTGTGCGCGCCGCAATGAAATACACGGTTGAGCAGAAGAGGAAAAGTCTGACCTTCGTCCACAAGGGCAACATAATGAAGTTCACCGAAGGAAGTTTCAAGGAATGGGGATATGATCTGGCGAAAAGGGAATTTCCGGATGTTTCGGCAGTCGCGTCAGACTGCAACTGGAAGGCGCCCGCCGGAAAATTCCTTGTAAAAGACGTCATCTGCGACGCATTCCTCCAGCAGATACTCACCCGCCCGGACGAATATGACGTTGTCGCCACGATGAACCTCAACGGCGATTACATCTCGGATGCCCTTGCGGCATGCGTCGGGGGGATAGGGATCGCGCCCGGGGCAAATATAAATTATGAAACCGGACACGCCATGTTTGAAGCGACCCACGGGACTGCGCCAAAGTATGCGGGGCTTGACAAAGTCAACCCGTCGTCACTCGCCCTTTCCGGGGAGATGCTTCTCAGGCATATCGGCTGGGCAAAAGCGGCGGACTTGATAATCCAAGGCGTTGAAAGAGCCATTTCGGACAAGGTTGTGACCTATGATTTCGCAAGGCTTATGACCGGTGCAAAAGAGGTGTCATGTTCGGAATTTGCGAAAGCAGTTGTTGAAAGAATGTAACATATGATTTTGTTTAAAACAAAACAGGGCATACATTAGGGAAAAGGCGAAAAAGATTGCATGTTCAAAAACCGTCACATAATCACAGCCGTTGAAATAGGCACGTCAAAAGTCTGCGTACTTATCGGTGAGGCGAACCAGCAGGGGCACATATCCGTCCTGGCGCACGGTGAATCTCCTGTTGAATCCGGAGCGGTATGCAAAGGTGAAATCATTGACATGGACAAGGTTACCAGATGTCTTGACGAAGCCATAGAAAAGGCCGAATGTGCGGCGGATGTTGATGTGGACAGCAATAACCTGTACATATCTGTTACAGGAAGCCATATCCGTTCGATGAAAGGTTCCGGACATGTGATTGTGTCAGGGGAGGGACGCAGGATATCCCAAGAGCACATGGTCGAGGCACTGCGCAACGCCACAATGGTTCCGATTCCGCCCGAATGCGTAATTCTGAATTCGGTAGACGGGAACTTCCTGATTGACGGGCTGAGGAGGATAGCCGACCCTGAAAAACAGATAGCCGACAAACTCGAGGCGTTCGCCCATATCATCTACGGCAACCGCAACTGCGTTGAAAATTTCCAGGCTCCCTTGCGTGAACTCGGCTACGACGGTTCCATTCCGGTTTTCAGCGCCATAGCCGCAGCCTCCGGCGTCCTCACCGACGACGAACTCAAAAACGGGGTACTGATGATTGACATGGGTGCCGGCACAACCGAATACATGCTCTTCCACGATTCCGGAGCGCAGGCCAGCGGCATTCTGGCGGTTGGGTGCGACCACATCGCAAATGACATTTCAGTGGGGCTAGACCTCAATATTTCCCTCTGCAGGAAAATGATCCTCGACAACACGTTCCATTCCAAAAAAGGACATGGGCAGGCCTTCATCGAGATAGAGGGGAACATAGGATCACGAAAAATCCCAACCGTATCGGTCGAAAAAATCGTGGATCTCAGGCTGAGGGAACTTTTCGGGCTTATCCTTTCACAGCTTCAGTCCACTAGGATGCTCCCCTTCATCGACAGGGGCATAGTCCTCACCGGAGGGGGAGCCCTTCTTCCGCAGGTGCGGGAAACTGCGGGTTCCGTGTTTGAAACCCCTGTCAGAATCGGAAATCCACTTGAACTCAGCGGTTCGGTGACAAATCTCAAATCACCCAGATACGGTATGGTTTTCGGTCTCTTGAAACACGGGGACAGGGACAGGCAGATCAGGAAATCCGGTCCGGAAGGGACATCGGGTGCCATTATAAAAAATATTGACAGGAAACTTATTTCAGCATCCCGCAACACCATGCGATGGCTGAAAAGCGCGATAAAATTCTAGGAATATAAAACATGGACAATGCTTCGGACATAACAGCTAAGGCCGTGGTGCTGGGACTCGGAAACGCCGGGACAAAAATAGTCCGGGAGCTTTCACAGCTCAACGGCTCGTCATGGCTCTCCATAGGCGCAGCCGATACCGACAAGTCATCACTGGAATACGGCGGCCTTCAAAACTCTTTCCCGGTGGGATTCGAATGGACACAGGGGGTAGGTTGCGGAGGCAACGTGATAAAAGGCGAAAGGGCGTTCGCCCATCCTTCGCGAACCCATGTCATTGAATTCCTTTCCGGCGCCTCGTTGGTGGTCGTAACCGGCGGCATGGGTGGAGGAACCGCAACCGCAGGTTGTTCAAGCATTGCCAGGGCGGCAAAGAAATTGGGAATCCCCTCCATATTCGTAATCACAGCCCCTTTCTCCTTTGAAGGACACAGTAAAAGGGAAACATCTGAGGCTGGAATCAAAATGCTCTTGACAGATGCCGATGTTGTCATATCGGTCCCGAACGACATACTTTATTCTTCAATAGCCGCACACACTTCCGCAGAAGACGCATTCAAGAAATCCGACATTGAAATCGCAAAGGCGGTCCTTGGTATCGCGGAAATAATAAGGTGCAGAAACATACTTTCAGCAGATATTTCCGACTTTAAAAACATTCTCCATAAAAGGAAATCCCTCTGCTGTCTGGGACTTGGCTCCGCAGAAAGGGGTGAAGGCGAAAACTTCAGCCATCTCGCAGTTGAAAGGCTCATGGCATCCCCTCTTCTCGGCGGAACCGAAAACATAAGGGAGGCGGACGCAGTCATACTTACCCTTACCGGCGGTCCGGAACTTAGCATAGCCGAGATGAAACATTCACTCGAGTCAGTTCAGCGCCATACGGGGAAAGACACCAAACTCATTGTGGGCGCAAACACAGATCCACTTTATACCGGACAGATACAACTTACTCTCGTCTCCGTCCGATACGAGTTTTCCCAGGACGCGCCTAAAGAGCCGGACATGCCGGATTTTCCGGAAAAATCAGGATCCAGCCAGCCCGAACTCCCCCTACTTCCTGTTTCAAAAGGCATTTTCACCAATGCATCAAAAAATATCATATCATCCCAGGATCTCGACATTCCCACATTCCTCCGGCAGGGAATCCATCTTGATAAAGGCAGATGATGAGAGCCCGCATTAAACCGTACCGCATGACCGTAATGCTGGCACTGCTATGCTCCTGTCATGAAAAACCTATCGTTATTCCGGAAACAGACGGGGGATACGCCTTCAAAAAAGTCTCTGAAATATATGAGATCGGCCCCAGAGCCAGCGGTTCGGAAGGCGCCAGAAAAACAGCCGAGTTCATAGGAAATGAAATAAGAAAATACGGGCTCACGCCGGAAATAGACGAATGGGTTGAAAAAACACCGTCCGGCAATGGAACCGTATTCAGAAATGTGACAGTTGTCATCCCAGGCAAAAAAAAAGAATTCATGATAATCGGCAGTCATTATGACACCAAGAAAATTGAAACCGTCCCTGAATTCTCCGGAGCAAACGACAGCGCCTCAAGCTCAGGACTCCTGCTGTCTCTCATCAAAACTGTCAAAACCAACCCGGAGCCGCCTCCACTGACTCTTAAATTTGCATTCTTCGACGGGGAGGAATGTGTTTACCAGTACAACGACGGCGACGGCCTGTTCGGCAGCAGGCGGATGGCCGGAAAACTCAAGGAATCCGGGGAGGATTCAAACTGCAGGGCCATGATAGCGCTTGACATGGTAGGCGACAAAAATCTGAATATTTCAATACATTCCGACTCCGACCCGGTCCTCGCAGACAGGATCATGAAAATGGCCGGTGAAAGAAACTTGGGGAAATATTTTACAAAATCCGCTGCGTCCATAATCGACGATCACACCCCTTTTCACAAACTGGGAATACCCTCTGTCGACATCATCGATTTCGAATACGGCGAAAACAACATGTTCTGGCACACAAAGGCGGATACGATTGACAAGATCTCCCCTGACAGCTTAAAAAAGGTCGGAGACATTGTCATGACACTTATTTACAACCGAAAGTAACATGTCGGGGAATTTAATATTTTTTTGATTTTTTTATTTTTTTGATTTGTCATGGTTGAATATGCAAGATATACTACGTTTAGGTTTTAAGGTTTTAAATATAGGAGGATGAATATGTTACAGAGTCTCGGCGTCAGCGGTATCCTTGCGGTAGTCTTCATGGCTATCTCACTGGTGGGAATGATCATTTGTTCAAAAAAACAGAACACCTCGGCGATTGCTAAACCCATCGCCGTTCTTCTCATGGTAGTCGTCATAGGATGTGCTGTCACATTGCTTATCAAGACAGGAGTCATAGGCAACCAGGCGACCAATGCGCTTATGGCCAATGAGCTCAAATATTCCAAGTCGAGCTATTTCATCCTCGGAAAACAACTTGCGGAAAAAATGCCAAACGCAAAGACTCTCCTCTTAATCGACACAGTCAATCCCAATGACAAACGAAGCGGCGAGATGATGCAAGCCTTCAAAGACGGCGCTGCCGGAAAATTGGTTTTTTCAGCCGAAATCACTCCTATGCCGGAAGGCATCAAGCCTGACCCCACTGGGATGATGATGCCTCTATCCGAACTGTTGAAAGCTAAAGACTTCAACACTGTAATAAGCAAATATCCCGCCTGCAATCTGATTGTATCTTTCATCGGACTGCCAAGAGATATCGAAAACTTGAACGTATGGTCAATGCCTTCGGACAAACAGCCTAAAATCGCCTTGCTCAACGCCTCTACCTATGATCTTAAAAATGCGATTAAGACTGGTGCTGTAATTGCTGCAGTCACAATGAATCCGGCAGCCAAGTTTGATGAGAAGCCGGCACCGAAAGACGTGAAAGACGCATTTGATGTCAGGTATATCATGCTGACTCCAGACAATGTAGATAAGATGGCCGAAGGCAACAAGAACATGTTTGCTCCGGACAAGGTGCTTAAAAAATAGTATCCAGCTATTTTTTCATGCAGTCTATAAAATTAACAGTGCGATTAGAGGCGTTGCAGTTTCTTGCTGTAACGCCTTTTCCTTTATGAAATCCATGAAAACACAAGGCTGTCACTGAATGAAATTTGATTTTACCAAAATGCACGGAGCGGGAAACGACTTCATCGTCGCGTTCGATACTTCGGAAAAATGGCCGCGGCTCCCGGATGCAATCAGAAACCTTTGCAACCGGAAGCGGGGAATAGGCGCCGACGGGCTCATTCTCCTTTCACGTAACTCGGACAAGAAAATCCCCTTTAAAATGATTTATTTCAACAGTGACGGCTCCGTCGCTGGAATGTGCGGTAACGGCCTGAGGTGCGCCGCCCTCTTCTGCCACGACAACCTCGACTCTGGCAAACACTTGAAAATAATGACTGCGTCAGGCCCACTTGAAGCGTCAATACTTTCAAGGAACACCGTCAAAGTTAAAATCCCGGTGGCGGGGGATTTTCATAAAATTGTCATAGACGGGGATGAGATGTATTTTGGGAACACAGGCGTTCCCCATCTGGTCAGACCAGTAAAATTCATCGACAAGGTGAATGTTCCTGTTGAGGGTGGAAAACTGCGCCGCCATAAACTTTTCGCTCCAGCAGGAACAAATGTCAATTTTATTTCACTCCCGGAAAAAGACATGGCCGCACCCTGTAAAATCCGCACTTACGAAAGAGGCGTTGAGGATGAGACTTCCGCCTGCGGAACAGGAATCACGGCTTCCGCCATATGTCTTTTGCATTTCCTCGGGCGAAAACCCCCTTTTGAGTTCATAACACGGGGGGGAGACATTCTCAAGGTTGAATTTCGCGGGTCTGATAATATTTTAAAGACCTCTGCAGCTGCATATCTCACAGGACCTGCAGCAGAAGTGTTTTCAGGTACAATCATAATTTGAAAGGTGATATCTTATGGAACTCAAAGGAGTTTACACGGCTATAGTGACCCCATTTTCCGACGGGAAAGTTGACTTTAAAAAACTCATCAGGCTTGTAGAGATCCAGATTGATGCCGGCATTGACGGCATTGTCCCTGTCGGAACCACCGGAGAATCCCCCACTCTGTCGGTTGAAGAGCACATTGAAGTCATAGAGAAAGTCATCAACACTTCCAACGGCCGGTGCAAAGTCATCGCAGGCAGCGGGGCGAATTCAACGGAAGAGGCCATTTACCTTACAAAACAGGCGAAAAAGGCCGGAGCCGACGCCACTCTCCAGGTTACCCCGTATTACAATAAGCCCACCCAGGAAGGGCTTTACAGGCATTTCAGCGCCGTATCTGAAAACGGGGGACTCCCGGTAATACTCTACAATGTTCCGGGACGATGCGGAGTCCCCATCGCAGTTGAAACCATTGCGCGCCTCTCGGCAGACAAAAATATTGTCGCAGTAAAAGAAGCCGGCGGAAGCGTTGAAAGGGTCAGCGCGATTCTTGACATATGCGACATAACCGTCCTCAGCGGGGATGACGCCCTGACGATTCCGATGATGGCAGTGGGAGCGACAGGGATAATAAGCGTGGTTTCAAACCTGATACCCCGAGAAATAAAGGAGATGGTTGACGCCTTCGCATCTGGAGATTTCGCAAAGGCGAAAAAGCTCCACATGAGATTTTATCCGCTGTTCAGGGACATGTTCATCGAAACCAATCCCATTCCCATAAAAGCCGCAATGGCCGAAAAGGGGCTTATCAGGGAGGAATACAGGCTTCCTCTCTGCCCGATGAGCGAAAAAAACAGGAGTATTCTCCTGGAAGCGATGAAAAAATCGGGCGTACTGTAAAATCAGCATTTGCCTTATCTCCCGGAAGTTTACTCCATTAAACTAAGTTGCCCGACTGGAACCGGGTTTTTCAAATTTCACAGAACGGTACGGCATGACGGACAGGGAAGCATATATAATACTTAACATAATAAGCGGGATCGGTCCGGCAAGAGTCAAATCACTCTGCGAACATTTTGGTTCCGTTTCAGGCATTCTGCAGGCATCCCCAGGGGAATTAAAGTCCGTCCAGGGGATTGGAATAACCCTAGCGGAGGCTATTTCATCTTGGAAAACCGATTTGGACCATGAATCGGAAATGCAACTCGCGGAAAGGGCTGGAGTTCAAATCATCACTCTCGCTGACGATGAATATCCATCCATACTTAAAGAGGTGCACGATGCGCCGCTTTGCCTTTACGTGAGGGGGCAGATGCCCTCGGACAATGATTTCATGCTGGGAGTGGTGGGATCAAGGAGGATCACAAATTACGGGCGCTCAATGTCCGAACACTTGTCAAGGGCGGCGGTGTATGCGGGATGGACTGTTGTTTCCGGACTCGCCTATGGCACCGATGCGGTGGCGCACAGGACGGTGGTTGACGCAGGCGGAAGGACAATCGCCGTTCTCGGCGGCGGACTCGCCCGGATATTTCCGCAGGATCATATACCTCTTGCGAAAAGCATAATAGACGGCGGGGGCGCGGTGATCAGCGAGTTCCCCATGGAATTCGCGCCTAACCGGCGGTCCTTCCCAATGCGGAACAGGATTATTTCCGGACTTTCAAAGGGAGTAGTTGTCATCGAAGCTGGAACAACGAGCGGCGCCCTGATAACTGCAAAATTCGCACTGGATCAGGGACGTCTCATTTTCGCTGTTCCAGGACAGGCGGACAATCCGCAGGCCCGGGGCTGCAACTCACTCATCAAGCAGGGTGCAAAACTTACCGAAACCTTTGACGACATCATGGAGGAATTTGAATTTCTCCCGGAATTCTCACGCCAGAAAAATTATAAAGTGGTTGCCGACCAGGCTGTTACAGACGAAGTTGAAGAACACGGCTTGAAACTTACGGAAGATGAGGGCAGAATAATCGGCCTTTTGAAGAACGGAGATGCAAGCGCTGACTCACTGGTTGCAGAAACAGGCATGGGCGCCGGAAAACTTCTCTCCCTTTTGATGAAAATGGAAATGAAAAAACTTATTTCGCAACTGCCAGGAAAAAGGTTTTCATTGAGGAAATAAATCCATTGCCAGTCCGGTTCTGCGGCAGAAATCTTTAAATTCTGGAATCTTAATTATGTCTGATGCAAAAAAAGTCGTTATCGTTGAATCCCCTGCAAAAGCAAGGACTATCGGGCGCATTCTTGGAAACGGGTATCACGTCCTCGCGTCCATGGGGCATGTGCGTGATCTTCCCGAACGGACACTCGGGGTTGACATAAAAAATAAATTTACGCCAATCTATCAGGAGACAAAAAAGAAAGTCATACAGGATCTCAAGGCCGTCTCTCGGGATGCTTCAAACATATATCTCGCATCCGATCCGGACCGTGAGGGTGAAGCTATCGCATGGCATCTCATGGAAGCCCTGAAGAAATCCACCAAGGCTCCTTTCAGCCGCGTCGTATTCCATGAAATCACGCGCAGCGCCGTCAACAACGCGTTCAAGCATCCTGCGGACATAAACATGAATCTTGTGGACTCGCAGCAGGCAAGGAGAATCCTTGACCGTCTCGTCGGGTACAAGGTCAGCGAGATACTCTGGTCCAAAATAGAGAGGGGTATAAGCGCAGGACGGGTGCAGTCGGTGGCCCTCAGGATAGTATGTGAAAAGGAACGGGAGGTTCAGGCATTCAAGCCGCAGGAATATTGGAATCTCACGGTCAACCTTGAAATTGAACCGAAGGGTAGCGGGAAAAAATACCAGGCGAAACTCTTCCAGATCGACGGGAAAAAAACTGAAATCACGAATGGCGATGAATCCAGCAGAGCCATCGATTCGATCCGGAACGCAACTGACTTCAGGATTGCAAACAATGAAATCAAACCGCGCAAAAGATATGCCCCTGCCCCTTTCATAACAAGCACCCTTCAGCAGGCGGCAGGTCCGGCACTCAGATTTTCAGCAAGTCACACTATGCGGGTAGCGCAACAGCTTTACGAAGGCGTGGATCTCGGCGCATCAGAACCCGCAGGTCTTATAACCTACATGAGGACAGATTCCTTCACCATCGCGAAAGAAGCCCAGGACGCGTGCAGCGCCTATATCGTTTCCAATATAGGGTCCGAATACCTCCCCGACACCCCTAACTTCTTCAAAAACGCAGGAAGGGCGCAGGAGGCACATGAAGCTATTCGTCCGACGGACGTTACAAGAACCCCAAAGGAACTGGAGCCATACCTCTCCCCGGATCAGATAAAACTTTACACACTTATCTGGAAGCGTTTCATAGCAAGCCAGATGAGGCCTGCGGAACAGAAAGTCACAACAGTCGATACCGCCATAGCCGGTTCCGACGGCAGGAATTTCACTTTCAGGACCACTTCCACAGAAACTGTTTTTGCCGGTTTCCTGAAAATATATGATTTTCTGGACAGGGACAAAGACGACAAATCACCCGACGACGGGTCCGAAGAGGACGAGTTCATGCCGACAACTTCCCTTTCCGAACTTGTCAAAGGACAGGAAGTTCTGCTTCTTGATTCAAAATCGGAACAAAAGTTTACAGAACCTCCTCCGAGATTTTCAGAATCGATGCTTATCAAAGCCCTTGAGGCGAACGGGATCGGAAGGCCTTCCACGTACGCCACAATCGTAAACACCATCCAGCAGAGGAAATATGTCGACAAACTGAAGGGGAAGCTGATTCCGACCGTGCTCGGATTCAAAGTGAACGACTTCCTTGTGGCAAACCTCGGAAATCTTTTCCAGATAAGCTTCACGGCTGAAATGGAACTCAAGCTCGACAAGATAGAGGAGGGGGAAATCCAGTGGCAGGCAATGCTTGAGGAGTTCTACAAAAGCTTTTCAGGATGGGTCGGCGAGGCAAAGACGCTTGGCGCCCCCGAAAAGGAGAAAGCGGATAAGGCGATTCATCTGTTTGACACCGTGCAGAACTGGAAAGCGCCAGAGAAGAAAGCCCGCAGGACCTACGACGACCACAAATTTATCGAATCCATAAAGGGCCAATTCGAGAAAAACGGGGGAATATCGGAAAAGCAATGGGGAGCCATCCTGCGCATCGCATTCCAATACAAGGATCAGATTCCGGAATATGATTTAAAAATGACGGCTCTCGGAGTGGATCCGGCAACAGCAGGTGATCCGCGGGTCAAAGGCGAAACAGTGCCCGACCCTAGAACACAGGCGGAAAAAAACGCCGCAATGGAAGTATTCAAAGAAGCACTTTCCTCCCTGGCATCGGTAAAAACCGCCGACCCGGAGACTGAACGCAGGCGCGGCGGCAGGAAATTCGACGATAAAAAATTCATCACCTCCATAAAGAATCAGCTTGAAGACGGCAGAATACTCTCGGAAAAGCAGATTAACGCGGTCAATAAGCTCACAGTGAAATACAAGGAACAGATACCTGATTATGAAAAACTTTCCGCAAAACTGAACCTAGTTGAAAACGCCTCGGAAACGGGAGCAAAGGGCCTCCCCGCGTCAGCCGCAAACGCCGAAGAGATACAGGGATTGATTGACCAGCTAGCCGGGATCACCGAATGGGAAACACCCGTAAAAAAAGGCTTCAGGACTTTTGATGACAAATCATTTTACAGCTCTCTTTCAAAACAGTTCGCAACAAAGAAAAATCTATCCGAAAAACAGATTGTCGCTTTGAAGAAAATTGCCGGAAAATATATAAAACAGTAAAATAAACGAATTAAATTTGCCTTTTGAAGTTTCGGCTTTATATTCAACGCTTCTGTTTAAATATCAGCTTGTTGCGAGGTCGGGCAATTCACCGGCAGGGTCATGAAATATGTTGGTTTACCAAAATTTTTCAATATTTCTGCAAACTTGAACTGGACAGTTTGCATATTACCGATTATCTTTTACGCCCTGTTTTCCACGCTACTTGCTAATGACATAAAAACTGATGCGGCATCGCTGAAAAACAGCAGTGAAAAAATGAGGAACAGTGTCACTAGTGACGCTGTCAATTTGGCAGAACTGGAAGCAGCCAGAAGAGAAACGGAAATGCTGCGGAAGGAACTTGCCGATGTTCTTTTAAAAAGTGGAGATGTTTTAAATTCTTATCGGCGGTTGCAGTTGAGCGTTGCTTCTACTGTTGCAAACTCCGAAAAGAAAAATGTGACCGGGGAGGAACTCAAATCCCTAGAGTCTTTTGAATATGTCCGCCGGGAGATAAAAGTCCTGGTGAATGAAACGGTGGAGCTTTCACAGTTCATCGGAGCGGTACTCGAAAAGAAAGACATGACCGAGACCGATAGGATCAGGATGAAGTTCAAGCTGGATGATTTGAAGGCGACAGCCGACAGGCTCAACGCCCTTACATCCTTGCAGGAGTCAGGAGAGAGAGCTGATAAATGCAGGATTCTGGCCGTCAATGAAAAGCTTCAGATAACGATACTGGATGCGGGAACGGCGAATGGAGTAAGCACCGGACTGATATGGCGGGTTACTGCAGGAGACGGAAAGCCTGCGAAACTGAAGGTGGTTGCGGCAAGGCCGTTCATATGTGCGGCAATGGTTCTCGAAGGAAACTTCGGTTCGCTCGCACCGGGAATGCTGGCGACAATTGGCGACAGGTAAATTTTGTTTTAAATAATTATGTTTAATAAATAAACAGGAAAGCCACGATTGTAAAATGGAAATACATGCGATAACAAAATATTCGAGAGTGTCCCCGTCAAAGGGGAACGATGTTGCACACCTTCTGCGGGGGAAGACCGCTGTAGAGGCGTTAATCATGCTTGATCTTGTTCCAAGGAAGTCCGGCGCAATACTTGCGAAGACACTCCGCTCGGCGATAGCAAACGCCGAAAACAATCTCAGTCTCAAACGTGAAAGCCTTTTTATAAAAACTGCGACAGTATGCCCTGGACCAATGTTCAAGAGATACCGCGCAAAAGCTAGAGGAATGGCTGGACGCATACGCAAACGCACAAGTCACTTTACAATAGTGCTTACTGACGAAAAAGTCTAAGGAAAGGAAGTTAAGGTGGGGCAGAAAGTAAATCCAATAGGATTCAGGGTAACAGTAAATAAGAACTGGGACTCCCGGTGGTTTACCAAAAAAGCCAATTTCGGGAACTGGCTTCATGAAGATCTGAAAATCAGAGAATTCATCAAAGAGAAATACTACAACGCGGCAATTGCAAGAATCATGATAGAGAGGTCCGCAAATAGAATACGGATCATCATATATACTGCGCGTCCAGGACTTCTTATCGGGCCGAAAGGCGCAGACTTGGAAAACCTCAGGTCGTCCGTATCGGGGCTTGTCGTTTCAAGGGACATTATAGTGGACGTGAAAGAAATTCAGAATGCTGAACTTAACGCCCAGCTTGTTTCTGAAAGCATAGCAGCTCAGCTTGTACGCAGAATAGGTTTCAAGCGGGCTATGAAAAAAGCAATTCAGACAGCTATGGATCTCGGCGCGCTCGGCGTCAAGGTGCAGTGCTCCGGCCGACTTGGAGGAGCAGAACTTGCCCGTACTGAACAGTACAAGGAGGGCAAAGTTCCCCTGCATACGCTTCGCGCAAATATTGACTATGGTTTTGCCGAGGCGAACACTACAGCTGGAAAAATCGGAATTAAAGTTTGGATTTGCCATAAAGAGGCAGTGGAGGAAATAAATCATGCCGTTGATGCCAAAAAGAGTAAAGCACAGAAAAATACAGCGCGGTAGTATTGCCGGGCTTGCGAAAAAATGCAATAAGCTTGATTTCGGGGAGTATGGTCTCCAGGCGTTGGATCGCACTTATATCACGAACAACCAGATCGAAGCTGCGCGTGTCGCGATCAACCGTCACCTGAAACGCCGCGGAAAAGTCTGGATAAGGATGTTTCCGGACAAGCCGGTCACCTCGAAGCCCCTTGAGACACGTATGGGAAAAGGGAAAGGAAATCCGGAAGGCTGGGTTGCGAGAATAAAGCCGGGGAGAGTTCTTTTCGAAATCAGCGGATGTGGAGAGACGATTGCGAGGGAAGCACTTTATCTCGCATCGACAAAAATCAGCATTCGCTGTAAGTTCCTCTCAAGAGCGATTCACTAAAATAAACTTATAAACGGAATAACCGACGCATTATGAAAGCCAAAGAAATAAAGCAGATGACGAAAGAGGAGCTCGAGCACTCGATTGAAGGACTTTTCAGGGAAAGACTCAATCTCCGTGTTCAGGCCAAGACGGGACAGCTTCAGAACAGTGCCAGAATATTTCATATCAGGCGCGATATCGCCAGGATAAAAACAGAATTAAGAAGCCGGGTATTAGCCGGAAAATAGTAAATCCATATAAAACCGAGAAGTGAATATGCCTGAGGAAAAAACAGAGATTAAGCGTGGACAGAGAAAACAGAGGGTTGGAACCGTAGTAAGCGACGCAATGACCAAGACAATAGTTGTCGAAGTCGAAAGGCGTGCACCCCATCCCCTCTACAAAAAAGTTGTTAAATCCAGAAACCGCTATGTTGCTCATGATGAGAAAGAAGAAGCAAAAACCGGCGATACGGTCAGAATCGTTGAGACGAGACCGTTGAGCAGGACGAAAAGATGGCGTTTGTTGGAAATTATCGAAAAAGCAGAAAAATAATTTTTTGGAGAATATCGGCAAATGATTCAGATGCAGACAAAATTAGATGTGGCTGATAATTCCGGAGCGAAACGCCTCATGGTTATAACTGTCCTCGGACAGAGAAAACGATACGCTCATCTTGGCGACATTGTCACGGCCGCAGTCAAAGAGGCCATACCTGACGGTACAGTCAAGAAAGCGGAAGTTGTCAAAGCCGTTATAGTCAGGACTTCCGCCAAAATACGCAGGGAAGACGGTTCTTATCTGAGATTCGACCGTAACGCGGCTGTGATAATCGATGATCAGAGCAATCCGCGCGGAACCCGTATCTTCGGACCAGTAGCCCGTGAGCTTCGCGATAAATACATGAAAATAATTTCTCTTGCGCCGGAGGTGATATGATTAAGTTTTCAATTAAAAAAGGTGATGTAGTGGAAGCGATTTCCGGCAAATGGAAAGGTGAACAGGGCAAGGTTATCGCTGTTCTCATTAAAAAACAGAGAGTCGTGCTTGAGATGACAGGCCTTTCTCCTGAAAAACTTCAGGAAGTCGGTAGACGTACCGTAAAGAAAACTCCGGAAAATCCGAAGGGCGGACTCATTGAAAGAGCTGTTTCAATACATATTTCCAGTGTAAAGCTCAAAGTTAAGGGCGAAAAGGAAATCAAAAAAGCCGAAACCAAGAAGGCATCATAAGGGGTAAATACAATGCCGAATGTGCGTGATACATATAGACAGATAGTTTCTCCCGCTTTGAAGAAAAAGCGCGGATACAAGAATGACCTTGAAGTTCCAAGACTTCGCAAAATTGTGCTCTCGTCCGGAATCGGAACAAAAATGGAGAAGGATGCTTTTACAGAAGCCAAGGAACATTTTTCCGTGATTACCGGGCAGCAGTGCGTTGTCAAAAACTCCAAGAAGAATATTGCCAACTTCAAGCTCCGTAGCGGTATGCCGGTTGGCGTCATGGTCACCCTCAGGGGTCAACGGATGTATGACTTCCTTGACAGGCTCACACATAATGTCCTCCCGCGGGTCAGGGATTTCAGGGGTATACCGAAAACCGGTTTTGACGGATCAGGGAATTATAATTTCGGATTGAACGACATCACGGTTTTTCCTGAAGTCGACCTCGACAAAGTTAAGAGACAGCTCGGGCTCAACATTACAATTGTCACATCAGCGAAGACAAATGATGAAGCGTTCGACCTTCTTCAGATGCTTGATATGCCTTTTGCCTTATAATTAAAATAAACGGGAGATATTGCGATAATGGCTAAGAAAAGTCAAATAGCAGAAGCTAAGAGAAAACCAAAATTCACTACAAGGGCCTATCACCGCTGTGGGCGTTGTGGCAGAAGGCGCGCATTCATCGGAAAATTCAAAGTTTGCCGCATATGTTTCAGGGAGCTCGCCTTATCTGGGCAGATTCCCGGTGTAACCAAGGCCAGCTGGTAAGGAGAAAAACAACATGAGTATGCAAGATAATATTTCAGATATGATTTCACGCGTTAAAAATGCGGGAATCGCTTCGATCAAGGAAATTTCCATCCCAAACTCCAAGATGAAGGCATCTGTCGCAGCTGTCCTCAAAGAGGAAGGATACATAACCGATTACAGCATTGAGGGAAGCGGAGTTGTAAAAAACCTTTTAATCAAACTTAAATATCACAATAAGTCACCCGTGATAGATGGGATCAAGCGGGTAAGCAAGCCGTCGTGCAGAATCTATTGCGCCAGCGCAGATATTCCGAAAATACGAAACGGGCTCGGAATTGTGATACTTTCCACACCCAGCGGAGTTATCAGCGGGAAAAAGGCCGCCGCCTTGAATGTCGGCGGAGAAATTCTCTGTTACGTTTGGTAAACAATAATAAATGTGAGGATAATTTAATGTCTCGTATAGGTAAAAAACCATTGCCTCTGCCCCAGGGAGTCAAGGCATCCGCTGGAACTGCGGATATAACCGTTGAAGGCTCGAAAGGGAAGCTATCCTTGGCTTTACCGCCAATGACCAGTGTTAAAATTGAAAATGGCATAGTTCAGGTTTGCAGGGCTGACGACTCGAGAACAGCACGCACAATGCACGGACTCGCCAGAAGCCTTATATCCGGAATGATCATCGGAGTGTCGGAAGGTTATAAGAAAGACCTTGAAATAGTCGGTGTAGGTTACAAAGCTCTTCTTGCGGGTCAGAAACTGACTCTCAATCTCGGATATTCGCATCCTATCGTATACGATGTGCCCGAAGGCATAAAGCTCACTGTCACGGACAACAATACGAAGATCAATATCTCCGGTATTGACAAACAGCTTGTGGGTCAGGCCGCCGCAACAATCAGACTATTTAAAAAGCCGGAACCCTATAAGGGCAAAGGCATACGCTATGCAAATGAACACATAACAATTAAAGAAGGCAAAACTGTTGCCTGATTTTTCTGGAGATTAAAGAGATGTCTACGTATAAAACAAGAAAAGAACAACGCGTCAGGCGGCACAACCGCCTCCGTCAAACCTTGGCTGGAACTGCTCAGAAGCCGCGCCTTTCAGTCAGTTTCACCTCGAAACACATTTATGCCCAGCTTATTGATGATGATGCAGGGACAACTCTCGCCGCAGTATCATCAATGAGTCCCGAGTTCAAAAAACTCAATGCAAAAGCGAATCTTGAAGGTGCCAAACAGCTTGGAAAAACCGTTGGGGAAAAAGCTGTCGCCGCCGGGATCAAGACTATTGTTTTTGACAGGGGCGGATTCAAATATCACGGCAGGGTCAAAGCTCTCGCCGATGCAGCAAGAACCGTCGGATTACAATTTTAAGGAATATAAGAAACTATGGACAACAGGAAGCAGGATTCATCAGGTTTTGACGAGCGGGTAATAAGTGTCAACCGCTGTTCTAAAGTGGTCAAAGGCGGCAGGAACTTCAGTTTCAGCGCCCTTGTAGTGGTCGGAGACCGCAAAGGACATGTCGGTGCCGGACTCGGCAAAGCCAATGAAGTGTCGGACGCAATACGCAAGGGTGGCGAGATAGCCAGAAAGAGTCTTGTCACTGTGCCCATGAACGGATCTACCATCACACATTCCATCGAATCAAAATTCAGAGCGGGCAAAGTAATGATTAAACCGGCTTCAAAAGGAACCGGTCTTATAGCTGGCGGCGGAATGCGGGCTGTCCTGGAACTTGCCGGGGTCAGCGATATTCTTGCAAAATCAATGGGATCTGCAAATCCGGTAACTGTTGTTAAGGCAACTATCAAAGCCATCACCATGCTCCGTTCAAGGGAAGAAATCCTCTCAAGAAGAAATTTAATCTAGAATAATAAAAATAGGACTGAAATATAATGAAACTCCACGATTTAGTTACTAGCCCTTCAAAAAAACGCCGCAAAGTGGTTGGCAGAGGCGACGGTTCCGGTTCCGGGGGAACATCAGGAAAGGGACATAAAGGCCAAAAGGCAAGATCTGGCGTTACAATCCGTCCATATTTCGAAGGCGGTCAGATTCCCTTCTTCAGACGCATACCTAAACGCGGCTTCAAAAGCCATATGCACAAGGACTACAATGTCATCAACATCTCAAAGCTTGAGGAATTGTTTTCAGCAGGCGACCTGATTGATGATGCAATTCTCCATAAAAGGGGCATAATTCCAAAATCGAAAAGTGGACTTAAGATTCTTGGAACCGGCGATCTGACAAAGGCGTTCACAGTCAAGGCGACAAATTTTTCCGCTTCAGCCAAGGCCAAAATCGAAGCCGCTGGCGGGAAATGCGAAATCGTGTGAAATTCCTCCCGATGATTGCGCCTCTTTTCTGAAAAACCTAATCTTGGAATCTGAATATGTTCTCAGCATTTACAAATAGTTTCAAAATTAAAGAATTGAGAAATAAAATTCTCATTATGCTGGGAATCGTGGCGTTGAGCCGCATTGCCGCAAACATCCCCTGCCCTGGCGTTGATCCGAAAGCTTTAAGCGAATATTTTGAGCAGTACCGGCAACTCGACACTGCTTCATTTATGGGGATGTTTGATCTGTTCAGCGGCGGTGCGCTGGGGCATTTCGCCATAGCAACTCTAGGTATCATGCCGTATATCTCCGCTTCAATCATAATGCAGCTCCTCATACCTGTTCTCCCCGCACTGGAAAAAATGGCACGGGAAGGCGACGTGGGCAAACAGAAAATCAACCAGTACACGCGTTACCTGACTCTCATAATATGCGTGGTTCAAGGTGCAATGGCGGCAATGGCAATGATGAGGCCGGAACGTCTCGGACTGCCTCATCCCGCCCAGGATCTTGTCCTCAACCCCGGGCCGGCATTCGTCTTAATGACGGTTGTCATCCTTACCTGTGGAACAATGTTTCTCATGTGGCTGGGCGAGCAAATCACTCATTACGGCATAGGAAACGGAGCTTCCGTGATAATAACCGTAAGCATTATTTCCAGAATGCCCGCGTCCTGCCTGCATCTTTTTGACATGGCGAAAAATGGAATATCCGACTCAGGTCAGAGATTTACCGGCGTACATGTCATGATCCTCTTTATAATCTTCGCCCTTGTAACCGCCGCCACCATTTTGATAACCCAGGGACAGCGTCGGATCCCAATCCAGATGGCGAAGCGCATTGTAGGTTTCAACAAGATGAAGGGAGGCACAACCTATATGCCCCTAAAAGTAAACTTCTCCGGAGTCATGCCTATTATTTTTGCGAGCGCAATCTTGATGTTCCCCCCGATGATTCTCGCATGGATACCGACAGAGTTCACCCGTTCGACACTGGCTGGCCTTTTCGTGAGACAAGAAAGTTTTCCCTACATGTTCATCTATGGCTTCATGATTCTGATATTCTCATATTTTTGGGTTGCAAACCAGTTCAACCCTATTCAGATCTCGGAAAATCTGAAAAAAGAAGGAGCATATGTCCCTGGCATACGCCCCGGCAGGCCAACCGCAGAATTTCTTGATCACACAATGACTAGGATCACCCTTGCCGGAGCAATATTCCTGACGGCACTTGCGCTCTTCCCGACGATTCTTACCGCAGAAATGAATGTTCCCTATATGGTGGCCTCGTTCTTCGGAGGAACAAGCCTTCTGATTATCGTGGGTGTCATGCTGGATACGCTCAGCCAGATGGAATCCCACCTCGTAATGCGCAATTACGACGGCTTCCTGAAACGCGGACGCCTCCGTAGCCGAAAAGGCCGATAAAGGCTGGTCTCTTTCACCTTTTCAAAGGCTCCAAATTCAAATTCTTGTTTCGTGAAATCCTTGATATATAATTTATATGGAAATAAATTATTCCCACCGGTGATAAAATGTTCCCAAAGAATGTGATAGCGATTGACGGGCCGGCGGCATCGGGCAAGAGCACTGTCGCCCAGAAAGTCGCCGACAAACTCAACGGCTTCTATGTAAGCACTGGGAACATGTACAGGGCAATCACCCTTTTCCTCATGCAGAGCAAACTTGATTTGAACTCAGAAGCCACCCCTGAAAAAATTGATTCCCTCCTCAAAAAACTTGATTTATCTTTTAGCAAAACTGCCGACGGAAAACTCTCCATGACAATAAACGGAGCTACTGCCGATGGCGCCATACGTTCGCCGGAAGTTGCAAAATATGTCAGCAGGATTGCCGCCATGGAAAATATCCGCAATTGGCTGATAGACAGACAGAGAAACCTTTCAAAACTGGGTCTCATAATAATGGAAGGTCGCGATATCGGAACTGTTATTTTCCCTGACGCAAAATATAAATTCTTCATTACCGCATCGCCTGAAGTCAGGGCAAGGAGAAGACTTGCGCAATCCGGTGAAACGCCTGAGGGCTCAACGGTGGCCTCGGTCGCGAAGGAGATTGCCGAGCGCGATGAAATGGACAGCAAACGCAAAATCGCCCCTTTAAAAAAAGCGGATGATGCTATATTCATAGACACCAGTGAAATGACTGTGGAAGAAGTCGTAAACCATATCGCATCATTTGTCAAAGAAACACCGATAATTTAAAATGAGAAAAAGCGAAATCCAGTACCGTGTCCCTTATGCTGACACCGACCAGATGGGCGTTGTTTATTACGCCAATTACCTGGTTTATTTTGAAAGACTGAGGAACGAGCTTCTACGTGATGATGGACTGCCCTACTACGAGATTGAAAATCTTGGAATAATGCTTCCAGTCATCGAAGCAGTTTGCAAATACAAAAATCCGGCGAAATATGATGACATCCTGATTTTTTCGGGATGGATGGATGAAATCAAGGGCGTTAAAATCAAAATCTGCTGCGAAGTTCGCAGGAATGGGGAACTCTTGGCGGAAGGTTATACGGTACATGCATGCGTGGACACAAAAACGCGCCGGCCGAGAAGGCCCCCTGAATGCCTGATGGCATTGGTGGGGAAATATTGAATTAGGCGAAAAGGACAAATAATTTGAACATCGAACATTGAACTTCCAACTTCCAACTTCGAATGAATTCAGATTTTATTCGATGTTCAAAGTTGAATGTTGGATGTTGGATGTTCATGTTTGAAATTCCTTAACGTCGAATTAGGCGGCTAAGAACCGCAACTCTGAATATCCAATAGCCAACACGGAATATCCAATGTCCAAGTTAAGAATTCAATTCCGATGAAAATTGGAAATTGAGTGTTGGATATTGGGTGTTCAAACTTTGAAAACATTAACAATTAAACCTTGTAACAAGTGAACATCAAGATGGCGGAAATACGTTTTGCAAGTCAGGTGATTTTGAACGAGGATGCGACGAGTCGCTGGCCCCACCCTAAAAACGCGGCATTGCTTCTCTCTCTTGCCGTCCTTTCGATGGTGTTGTTCGGGCTTGCCATGCTCTATTCCACTTCATCTGGCATAGCAGGCGCCACCCTCTTCAAGAAACAGATGATATGGGCGACTGTCGGAATCATCGGTGCAATGGCGGTATATATGGTCGGATACCGCAACGCAGTGAAATATTCGATAATATTTTTAATGATAAGCATACTGCTCCTGCTTCTTGCAAGAGCCTCCAGACCCATTAACGGGGCCTACAGATGGATTCAGTTCCACGGATTAAGCATACAGCCTTCGGAATTCGCAAAAATATCACTCGTACTTTTCCTCGCATATTTTTGTTCAATGAGACAGAGGTTTTTAAATTCTTTTTTCCACGGGATAATCCCCATGGGAATAGTAATAGGCACCACCTGCGGACTCATTATCATCGGAAAAGACTGGGGCACAACAATCCTGCTTGCGACAACCGCAGGACTCATGCTTTTTGTCGCCGGGGTGAGGCTTGCATATCTTCTAATCGGCCCCGCTGTCCTTCCCTTCCTTTTTGTTTACGCAAAATACATGGATCCGGAAAGGTGGTCGAGAATAACTTCATTCATGGATCCGGAAATAGTCGCAAAAGACAGCGGATACCAGCTTTGGAACTCATTGATGGCGCTCGGTTCCGGTTTCTGGAGCGGACTTGGCTTCACGCAGAGCAGGCTTAAATGGAATTATCTGCCTGAGGCGCATACCGATTTCATTCTCTCAATTGTAGGGGAAGAACTCGGATTCATCGCCATTCTCCTCGTTATTTTCAGCTATATCGTCATAATGATGACTGCTGTTTACATAAGCATCATGTCAAAAGACCGGCAGGGAATGCTCCTGGGATTCGGGATCAGTTCAATGATCACAATGCAGGCTATAATAAATATCGGAGTGATTTCGGGAACGTTTCCGACCAAGGGAATTCCCGCACCTTTTATCAGTTACGGCGGCAGCAACCTCATGATGTCAATTGTCTGTATCGGTCTTCTGCTAAGCATCGCAATGGATTCAGGCAAGTCCCAGGACGGCGGCTCGGACGGACAGGTGCAACTTAAAAACAAAGGTCCCGCAGCTGAGAATCCATGATAGAAATATAGCTCCTTCTCAGAAAGACTGAATATCCAATAGCCAACACGGAATATCCAGCCGATGAAGGGAAGAAAACACAAATTCATTCAATAGTCGGAGAAAATTAATTCTCCCTTAAAAAATCGACGAGTTGAACTCAATATTATTCAGAAGCATAAATACGGCTAAAAGGAAAAATTGCGATAATTTCCTTGGATATTGGACGTTCCGTGTTGGATATTGGATATTCAATTATTTTCATATTTTGTGTGTTTACCCACTCAAAATGAAAACGAACCAGAAATATAGAAGGTAAATTCGTATTTCGTGCTTCGGTTGCCTGGAGACTCATCATGCTTGAAAAATTAGTCATAATATGCGGCGGAACAGGGGGGCATTTCTATCCCGGACTTTCCATTGCCGAGGAATTAAGGAGCCAGGGCGGAAACCCATTGCTATTCATTACCGGACGCAATGCCGAACAACAGAGCGGAATTGCGTCGGCAAAAGGCGTTAAATCCATAATTCTCCCCTCTTCGACCCCTCCGAAAGGCCTGTCCGGAAAAATCTATTTTGCACTTCATTCGCTGAGAGGAATAATTGAAGCAAGAAAAAAACTCAAAGAATTCAATCCTTCCGCCGTACTTGCGATGGGAAGTTTCCATTCAGCCGCACCGGCAATTGCGGCCCGGACTCTGAGAATACCGGTTTTTGTCCACGACGGCAATGCACGGGTCGGAAAAGCAAATCTTTTCCTTTCAAATTTTGCAAGACACATGGCCCTCTCCTTTCCTCCTGCCAATGGCAACAGTATAAAATGCAAATGGACCGTCACCGGAATGCCGGTCAGACCTCAAATCGCAAAATGCAGCCTCAGCAAAAAAGAGGCGATCGGACTCATAAATTCGAGGCATTCAGTTGATTTTACCGAAGACGCCCCTTTGCTTCTTGTCTTCGGAGGCAGTCAGGGGGCGGGAGCGATAAATAAATTCGTGCCGGAAGCGCTGAAACTCCAGGGCAGGGACAATTTCCAGGTCGTCCATTTGTCCGGAGCTAAAAACAAGGAAAGTCTGGAAAAACATTATGCCGGAAGCCCTTTTAAACATCTTGTTATTGAAAGTAGCGGGGAGATGGAAATTTTTTATTCTGCGGCGGATATTGTAATCTGCAGATCCGGGGGAAGCACAGTTGCGGAGCTTTCCATTTTTGCGAAATTCGCAATCCTAATCCCCTACCCTTTCGCAACAGACAGCCATCAGGACGACAATGCCCGGCATTATTGTTCCGGCGGCGCGGGAATTATCATTGTTGAAAAGGAACTGACAGTTACGAAGCTGGCGAGCACAATCGCCGGATGGCTTGAACAGACCGAGTACTACGCCCGGAAAGGACAGCTGTCAAAAGAACTCGCAAGGCCGGAAGCTTCTTCTTCAATACTTGAACTGATCGAGAGTTTGACAGTTCTTAAATGACACAATATCAAGGCTTCCTGAAAATTTGCCTTAGGTTCCTGCTTTCACTGCCTTCAGGATAAAAAAATGCCGGAAGTTTTGAGCTTCCGGCATTTATGATAGCGGGGGAATTTTACAGGTCTGTTATTTCTTCAGTCCTTTGAAAACTCCTTTGTATCCCTTCACGTTGATAATTGTCTTTGCATACACAACGTAGTCTTTTGTTTCAACAGTATATCTGGGAGCAATGATCACGTCTGCTCCAGCCTTGACGCAGGCATTATATGCGGCTGCGGCCTTACCCTCGGCGACAGCATTGCCGAAAATAGAATATCCGAGATTTCCCGCTCCTGCGGCAGTGTATTCAACGCCATCAGCAAACTCTGTTGCACCACTGCTGAAGAAAAGGATTCTTGTTATTGTTGCCGTGCCTTTGATTTCATCGCCTATTTCAAGCAAAGGTGTTATGTTTGCTTCAAGCTTCACATCAAGTGGAGCACTCCACTGGCTTACGTTAGTAGTTGCGCATCCACATACGACAGTTAATGCCGCGACACCAATAATCAATGCTGCAAATCTTTTCATACGATCCTCCATTTTATTGTTGGTCTTAAATACGCCCCGCCATATTTAACATATACGTCAAACCAATAAAAGTAAAGATTAAACGTTTTTTTACCTGAATAAATTTTCATCGGGATTTTTCCCGCAAAAACTTCCTGAAATCTATATTATCTCGAATTCCGAAAGTGACTGATCCATGTTTGTTTTCACGCTTTCAACCTGATCCACCCTGGAAAAAGGCGGTCCTTCCCTAAGCCATGCCAACATCTGAGCGACGTCTTTTTCATCGCCCTGGATAAACACTTCAACCTCGTCGTGGGCGACATTTCTGACATAACCTTTCAGAGATGGGAACTCGGAGCTCTTGACCAAGGTCGAATACCGGAACCCGACACCGGTAACCCTCCCTCTTATTGAAACCTTATATGCTGTTTCCATAATTTACTCTTGACCGCAGTTTGCTGATTTCTTAAATTAGGCGGCCAATGACCGCAACTCTAAATACAAAAAAAGATTTCACCACTAACTCTCACTAATAGCCACTAACAGGAATTAAATACAAACCATGCAATGAATGAAGTTTTCGGAATGAAAACTTCATTCATTGCATATTTATTGTTAGTGTATGATAAGTGCAGATTAGTGGTTAAAAATATTTTCCTCGTATTGTTATAACTTTAAAATTCCTTAACGTTAAAGTAATGCAGACATTACTGTCTGCAATTTTTCTTGAAATAATTTCGCTTGACATATCAACTTTATGCATTAAACTAACTTAGCTAAGCAAAGGATATGTTATGCAATCGGTGAATGTTCATGACGCCAAGACAAATCTTTCAAGCCTGCTGGCCGGAACTGAAAAAGGCAAGTCTTTCCTGATATGCAGGAATGGAAAAGTGGTGGCGGATCTTGTGCCTCATAAGAAAAAGAGAAGAACTAAGAAACATCCCCTGCTGAGCAAGATAAGGATAAATTATGACCCCACGGAAGTTCTGACCAATGACGAATGGGGAGAGATCACCTGATGCTTCTTGACACATGCGCCCTGTTGTGGCTTGCCAATAACCACAAAAATATCAGCCGTGATGTCCTTTCCAGAATTGAAGATGCTCCATCAATTTATATTTCAGCGATCACATGTTTTGAAATCGCATTGAAATGCAAATCTGGAAAGCTCACGCTCCCTATTCCCGTAAAATCATGGTTGGACCTGGTTCTTGAGCATCACGATATCTCGGTCATTGAAATGGACAGGGATATTGCACTGCTTTCGGTCGATCTTCCGCCCCATCACAAGGATCCGTGTGATAGATTCATCATAGCGACGGCAATGATACATAACCTTTCCGTGATTACTGCAGATGAAAACTTCAAAATTTACGGGATCAAGGTGTTAATTTGATAAATTAGGCGGCCAAGGGCCACAGCTTTGAATATCCAATAGCCAACACGGAATATCCAATGTCCAAGTTAAGATTTTCCGGAATTCAATTCCGATGGAAATTGGAAATTGAGTGTTGGATATTGGGTGTTCAAACTTTGAAATTCCTTAACGTTAGATTAATGAATACTGGAAACATCTTCAATGGAAAACGTGCTCGAACATTTCTCCGGCTATCTCACCCTTGAGAAGGGGCTTAGCGCAAATTCCATTTCCGCATATAAGACCGACCTCAGGGACTTCATCCGCTTCCTCCGTGAAAAAGGCAGAAATGACTTCAACGACATAGTCCGCAACGACATTCAGGACTTCCTCTCCAACTGCAAACGGCGCGGCCTTGAATCCGCATCCCTGGCCAGGCGGCTTGTCTCCGTAAAAATGCTGTTCAGATACATGTTCCAGGAAAAACTCATAAAAAGCGACATCACCGATGTCATGGACTCGCCTAAACTGTGGCGACTACTTCCCGACATGCTTTCACCGCCGGAAGTGGATGCGCTTCTCATGGCGTTCCCGGCGACCGCCAAGGACGCCCTCACCTTCCGCAACCGCACAATCCTGGAAGTAATGTATTCCTGCGGACTTCGCGTTTCTGAGACAGCCGAACTGAAACTCGGCAGTCTTCATTTCGACCAGGGGATCATACGCGTCATAGGGAAAGGCAACAAGGAAAGAATCATCCCAATCGGAAAACCAGCGATGAACCTCCTGACTCGTTACATCGGTGAAATGAGGCCGCGCCTTCTGGCGAAAGTAGATCCCTCCGAACAAACCGTGTTTGTGTCGTACCG